>JAJQBL010000141.1 GCA_021203325.1 Clostridiales bacterium
GACCTACACCGAGAAGCAGAAGGAAGCCTTCGCCACCGAGAAGAACGACACCTATCGCGACCTGCTGAAGAACATGAGCCCCGCCGACCTGACCGACGAGGTGAAGGACACCCTGAACGAGCTCCGTGCCCGGGGCTATAAGCTGAGCATCGGCTCCTCCAGCAAGAACACCAAGTTCATCCTGGGCCAGTTGGGCCTGGGCGACTTCTTTGACGCCATCGCCGACGGCACCGACATCACCCACTCCAAGCCCGACCCCGAAGTCTTCCTGAAATCCGCCGCCAAGATCGGCATCGACCCGGCGGATTGCGCCGTGGTGGAGGACGCCAAGGCCGGTATCGAGGCGGCCAAGGCCGGCGGTATGACCGCCCTGGCCCTATTTGGCGACGCCAAGGGCTGCGGCCTGGAGGACTATGACCTGACCTCCTTCTCCGACCTGCTGAACATCCTGTAACATGAGCGGGGTGGAAAGGCAGAGAAGAGCAATGTTACCATATGTCTTTGGCGTGGACATCGGCGGCACCGCCATCAAGCTGGGGGCCTTCCGGACGGACGGGACGCTGCTGGAAAAGTGGCAGATTCCCACCCGGACCGAGGACGGCGGCAAAAATGTCCTGCCGGACGCCCTGGACGCCCTCCGGGGCTGGATGGCCCGCAATCAGGTGACCTGGGACCAGGTGGAGGGCGTCGGCATGGGTGTCCCCGGCCCGGTGAAGCTGGACGGCACCGTGCTGCGCTGCATCAACCTGAACTGGGGGGAGCAGTCCCTCCCGGCGGTCATGAAGGCGCTGGAGCCCGGCATTTCCAAATTCCGGGTGACCAATGACGTGAACGCCGCCACCCTGGGGGAGATGTGGAAGGGCGCCGCCAGCCATTGCAGCAGCGCCGTCATGGTGACCCTGGGCACCGGCATCGGCTGCGGCGTCATAGCGGACGGCACCATCATGTCCGGCAGCGAGGGCGCCGCCGGGGAGATCGGCCACTTCTGTGTGGACAGGGAATCCACCGTCCGCTGTAAGTGCGGCAAATACGGCTGCCTGGAGCAGTTCTGCTCCGCCACCGGCCTGCTGCGCTGCGCAAAACTGGCCCTGGCCAAACAGCCGGAGCGGCCCACCGTCCTGCGGGAGAAGAAGCAGCTCACCGCCAAGCAGGTCTGCGACGCCGCCCGGGCGGGGGACGCCCTGGCCCTGGAGCTGCTGGGCGACCTGGGCGAAAAACTGGGCTGGGCCCTGACCGCCGTGGCCAGCACCGTGAACCCGGAGATGTTCCTCATCGGCGGCGGGCTGTCCAAGGCCGGGGAGGTCCTGCTCCGGCCCATCGCGGCCAGCTACCGGAAGTATGCATTCCACGCCTTCCGGGATACGGAGTTTGCCCTGGCGGAGCTGGGGAACGACGCGGGCATTTACGGCTGCGCCAAAATGGTGCTGGGCTGAGCAGCGCCGCAATCACAGCGTTATATTCTGATATATCATTATATTTATGATATATAACAAATCAGATATTGTAAGGAGCTGAAACACTATGTTAGATTTTAACCGCGAAGGCCAGTGGGAGATCGTTGAAACCAACTTCGACCCCAACGCCCTGGGCAAGGTGGAGGCCAACTTCTGCCTGGGCAACGGCTATCTGGGCCTGCGCTCCGCCACGGAGGAGCAGTACCTGGGGGAGACCCGTGACCTGCTGGTGGCGGGCACCTTTGACCAGTTCTCCCCGGAGGAGGTCACCGAGCTGCCCAACGCCGCCGACGTGACCAACATCGAGCTGACCCTGAACGGGGCACGGTTCGACCTGACCCAGGGCACCATCCACAGCTATGCCCGGACGCTGAACCTGAAAACCGGCCTGCTGACCCGTGTGGTGGAGTGGAGCAGTCCCAAGGGCGAGCGCTTCCAGCTGAACTTCGAGCGCATCGTCTCCCTGAAACGGCTGCACACCATCGCGGCCCGTGTCTCCGTGACCCCCTGCCAGGACGCGACCGTTACCCTCCAGTCCGGCATCGACGGGCGGGTGTCCTGCGACGGCTCCCAGCACTTCACCGAGGGCCAGACCCGGTTCTATGACAAGAAGTACCTCCAGTTCATCCCCCGCACCATCCAGTCCAACATCACCTTTGTGGTGGACGCCACCCATCGCTTCACGCTGGACGGGGCGGAGGTTGCCCCCAAGAGCGACATCAACATTCTCCGCCGCCGGATGTTCTCCAAGTTCACCCAGGACGTGAAGGCGGGCCAGACCCTGGTGATGGAGAAGTATTCCAACGTCTACACCACCCGGGACAAGGAGGCCGTCAGCCTCACCGTGGCCCAGGTGCAGGAGTACGCCCTGGCGCAGCTGAAGGAGGATGAGGCCGCCGGATTCGATGCCCTGGCTGCGGAGTCCGCCGCCTGCTGGCAGGAGAAGGTCTGGGACCGGGTGCCCATCACCATCGACGGCCCCGCCTTTGACCAGTTGGTGATCCGCTTCGCCCAGTACCATATGCAGCTGATGACCCCCGCCCACGACAACCGGATGAACATCGGCGCCAAGGGCTTCTCCGGCGAGGGCTACAAGGGCCACACCTTCTGGGATACAGAAGTGTTCCTCCTGCCCTACTTCACCTTCACCATGCCGGAGGTGGCCCGGAGCCTGGAGGAGTACCGTTACCTCTCCCTCCCCGGCGCCCACGCCAAGGCGAAGCACAACGGCTATCAGGGCGCCCAGTTCCCCTGGGAGTCCGCCTGGCTGGACGACGGCGAGGTGACCCCGGAGTATATGGGCACCGACATCGTCACCGGCCAGCTCATCAAGGTCTGGACCGGCTTCATTGAGATTCACATCACCTCCGACGTGGCCTTCGGCGTGTGGCAGTACTATGAATGCACCGGCGACCAGGACTACATGGACAAGTACGGCTATGAGCTGATTCTGGACTGCGCCAGGTTCTGGAGCAGCCGCCTGGAGCCCGGCGAGGACGGCAAGCTCCACATCAACGATGTGGTTGGCCCCGACGAGTACAAGGAGCACGTCAACGACAACGCCTACACCAACTACATGGCCTGGTGGAACATGGGCAAGGCCATCGAGTACACCGACCTGCTGAAGGCAGAGAAGCCGGAGCTGTACGCCGCCCTGGACGCCAAGCTGGGCCTGGCGGAGTGCTACGCCAAGTGGACGGAGCAGCGGGACAAGATCTTCCTGACCCAGCCCACGGAGGACGGCGTCCTGCCTCAGGACACCACCTACCTGACCCTGAAGGACATCGACCTGACCAAGTACAAGCAGCAGGCCCATGTCGGCGGCATCTACAAGGACTACAACCAGGAGCAGATCACCAAGATTCAGGTCTCCAAGCAGGCGGACGTCATGGTGCTGTTCTACCTGCTGGAGGAGCTGTTCCCCCACGAGGTCAAGCTGGCCAGCTGGGATTACTACGAGCCCCGGTGCCTCCACGACTCCAGCCTGAGCCTCTCCACCCACTCGGTGCTGGCCTGCGACATCGGCAACCCGGCGCTGGGCTATCAGATGTTCGAGAAGGCCTGCCTCATCGACCTGGACAACGCCAACCCCCACTCCTCCGACGCGGGCATCCACGCCGCCTCCTACGGCGGCCTGTGGCAGTGCGTGGTCTACGGCTTCGGCGGTCTGCGGATGCTGGGCGGCAAGCTCCGCATCAGCCCGAACCTCCCCGAGGCGTGGAACAGGCTGGACTACACCATCCTGTGGCGCGGGCAGAAGCTGGCGGTCACCGTCACGCCGGACGCGGTCTCCATCGTCAACGAGGACAAGACCGCCCCTGTCTCCCTGGAGATTTGGGATAAGCAGTATGAGTTCACGGACAGCCTGATCGTAAAGAAGTAAATGCTTCGCGACCCTCACTCCTTTATGGTAATGATAGGGGGCCTCTGACAGACTAGGGCTGACGCTTTGGTTTTCCAAAGCGTCAGCCTTTTACTGCTGTCCAATCCATAAGCGGTCTGTTCCGCCGGAGACGACGAAACCTGTTACGCACCAAAGCTGCCGCCAGCCGCTAACAGCCAGCCGCTCCGCCCCGGCAAATTTTCCTTCCCCGCCGGGCCACCTTTCAGTTGACAGGATTTTCTTCCCGTGCTACTATCTTTATGGTAAATGCTGAAAATATGTGCGTTCCGCACGTTCTATCGGAGGTTTTTCTATGGATTATCAAGCCCTGGCCGACCTGCTGTTCCCTGACGTGACGGAGGGGCGGGAGGATGTGGAGGCCCGCTTCCCCCGGCGCGCCCTGCCGGAGGGGGCCTGCGTCACCCGTATCGGCCCCAGCCCCACCGGCTTCGTTCACCTGGGCAACCTGTACAACGCCATCATCGGGGAGCGGCTGGCCCATCAGTCCGGCGGCGTGTTCTACCTGCGGGTGGAGGACACCGACCAGAAGCGGGAGGTCCCCGGCGCGGTGGAGACGGTGCTGGACGCCATGGCCTATTTCGGCGTCCGCTTTGACGAGGGGGCCACCGCGGAGGGCGACAACGGCGCCTACGGCCCCTACCGCCAGCGCCAGCGGAAGGACATCTACCACGTCTTTGCCAAATGGCTGGTGGAGCAGGGCAAAGCCTACCCCTGCTTCTGCACCGCCGAGGAGCTGGACGCCGTCCGGGCCTGGCAGACCGCCGCCAAAGAGACCACCGGCTACTACGGCAAGTACGCCCGCTGCCGGGACCTGCCCCTGGAGACGGTGCGGGCCAATCTGGCCTCGGGCAAGCCCTGGGTGCTGCGCTACCGGGGGGAGACCACCGATGAGCGCATCCGGGTGAAGGACGCCATCCGGGGCAGGCTGGAAATGCCCCGGAACAACATGGACTTCGTCCTGCTGAAAAGCGACGGCATCCCCACCTATCACTTCGCCCATGTGGTGGACGACCATCTGATGCAGTCCACCTATATCATCCGGGGGGAGGAGTGGATCGCCTCCCTGCCCATGCACATCGAGCTGTTCCGCGCCCTGGGCTGGCCGGAGCCGATCTACTGCCACACCGCCACGCTGGTGAAGATGGACGGGGCCTCCAAGCGGAAGCTGTCCAAGCGGAAGGACCCGGAGCTGGCCCTGAGCTTCTACCAGCAGGAGGGCATCTGCCAGGACGCTGTGTGGGAGTTCCTGCTGACCCTGCTGAACTCCAACTTTGAGGAGTGGCGCATCGCCAATCCCCAGACGGACTATCACGACTTCCCCTTCACCCTGGAGAAGATGGCCAGCTCCGGCGCCCTGGTGGATCTGGAGAAGCTGGAGAACATCTCCAAGGAGGTCATCTGCCGGATGAGCGCCGATCAGGTCTACGACAACTGGCTGAGCTGGTGCAGGCTCTATCAGCCCCAGTTCGCCGCCCTGCTGGAAACCTACCCCGACAAGACCCTGGCCGCCCTGAACGTGGGCAAGGGAGGCAAAAAGCCCCGGAAGGACCTGACCGGCTGGAAGCAGGCCTGCGGCTTCATGAGCTTCTACTATGACGAGACCTTCACCGTGGAGGAGGAAATGCCCCCGGAGGTGGACGAGGCCACCCGGAGGGCCTTCTTCGCCGGGTACCTGGAGCGGTACGACCACGCCGCCGACTCCGCCGCCTGGTTCGCCATGGTGAAGGAGCTGACCGGCGAGCTGGGCTTCGCCGTGAAGCCCAAGGACTATAAGAAGCACCCGGAGGACTACAGGGGCAGCATCGTCCACACCACCAATATGCTCCGCATCGCCCTCACCGGCCACGCCAACGCCCCCGACATCTGGGAGGTCAGCCATGTGCTGGGGGAGGAGACCGTCCGCGCCCGGCTGGGGCGGTATCTGTGAGAGCTGCCGGCTGTTAGTCACCCCTCCCCTTTCAGGCAATGTCATCAACTTAAGATACAATCTATCCTGAGTTGAGGGGAATTACGTAGCCTTACAGTCAGATTTCCGCGACCAAAGGGCAACAAAATTGCCGCCCGTTCCGCCGTAAGGCATAGGGAGCGCAGCGGAAATGCCGCTTGACGGCGGGAACGTGGGCGGCAATCCCCGCCAGCCGCCATCGGCGGCAGTCTCACCACCTGAAAGTTACTTCGTCTTTAACGGGATAGACCACCTATAGGCTGGACAGCGCGAAGCCCCAGCGGAACAGGAGAGGGATTCTTAAGGGGGAGCGAGGCCCCGAGCTTCCCCTTAAGCCGCCTTCTTTCCCCCATTTCTTGGCGGCACAAGAAATGGGGCCCGCCGGTCGGGCAAACACCTATTTCCTTTCAACCACTTTATCTAAGGAAAGCATCTCTTTAATTGACGACATTGCCGCCGCCCGATTTTGCCCCGATTTCCCCTGAAAAAAACCGCCCCGGAGGGCAAAAAAATCGTTGACAATCCGGAATACTGTGTTATAATAACGTTTGGACAATAAAGCAGGAACGGTTACCGCCCTCCTCACCTTCCGTGCAACGGCACGGTGGTTTACAAATGCGACTGCTCCACGGGATGCGTGGGGTTCGTCTGCTGTGTGCGGGTGCCGTTTCGGCATCCGTTTTATCATTCTTTGGAGGTGTCAGTATCAGCAGCATGGATTATAAGATCAATGAGGAAATTCATGAAAAGGAAGTCCGCCTGATTTCCGCAACCGGCCAGCAGATGGGCATTATGTCCTCCCGGGCCGCCTATGACGAGGCCCAGAAGGCCGGCATGGATCTTGTGATGATTTCCCCCAAGGCAACCCCTCCCGTCTGCAAGGTCATGGATTACGGCAAGTTCCGTTTTGAGCAGCAGAAGCGGGAGAAGGAAGCAAAGAAGAATCAGCACGTTGTGGAAATCAAGGAGATCCGTATGTCCCCCGGCATCGACGTAGGCGACTTCAATACGAAGCTGCGCAACGCCGCGAAGTTCCTGGCAGAGGGCAACCGGGTGAAGGTGACCGTCCGTTTCCGTGGCCGTGAGATGGCCCATACGGACATCGGCGAAAACCTCCTCCTGCGCTTTGCCGAGGAGAGCAGTGAGGTTGCGGTAATGGACAAAAAGCCGATTCTGGATGGCCGTCATATGTCCATGATGCTGTCACCGAAGCCCGCCAGGGACGCCGGCAAAAAGCCTGCCGGGAAGAGGGATGCGCAAAAATAATCCCGGCCGGCACAGGCCGGGGGTTCGGCGCGGCAACCCGCGCCGGAAGGCGAAAGGAGTTCACAAGTATGCCTAAGATGAAGACGCACAGCGGTGCGAAGAAAAGATTCAACCTCACCAAGAACGGCAAGGTGAAGCGTTCTCATGCCTACGCCAGCCATATCCTGACCAAGAAGAGCACCAAACGTAAGAGAGGGCTGCGCAGCGGCACCTATGCGGACGTGACCAACAGCGCCACCATCCGCGAAATGATCCCTTACAAATAATCGAGCGACAGGAGGCTAACGACAATGGCAAGAGTAAAACGCGCAATGATGACGCGCAAAAGAAGAAATAAGGTTCTGAAGCTGGCCAAGGGCTATTGGGGCTCCAAGAGCAAGCACTTTAAGATGGCCAACCAGGCCGTAATGAAGTCCGCCATGTACGCCTACACGGGCCGCCGCCTGAAGAAGCGTGACTTCCGCCGCCTGTGGATCACCCGCATCAGCGCCGCCTGCAAGCAGAACGGCATCAACTACTCCACCTTTATCCATGGCCTGAAGCAGGCCCAGGTTCAGATCGACCGGAAGATCCTGGCCGAGCTGGCCGTCAATGATAAGGCGGTTTTCTCCCAGCTGGTGACGCTGGCCAAGAACAGCCTGTAATGGTGAAGCCGGAGTGTGAGCTGTGCCCCAGGGGGTGCGGCTCACGTTTTTTCGCGAAATCCTAAAAAACTTCTCTTTTTCCACGCCGCCGATGGGAGGGGCCGCTCAGCCACTGGAAGGATTTTCCTGGCTTTTATCCGGATTTTTCCTGGAAACGGCTCCCACATCAACCAAAACGGTTCACTATATCAACTGTGAACGAACCAAAAAATATTGTTAATAAAGCGTGAAGTTTTCACGGTGCGCTTGACTTTTCATCATTTCTCGTCTATAGTTTAGATATTAAGATTAGATTTTCCTATTTCTTAATATTTTTTAAGCTTTCTTTTGTCTTTTGTTGAAAGGAGTCCTAATCATGGAAGCTGCAAACAGAATTCTTCACTCTTACCTCCGTGTCAGCCGCAAAATGTCAGAGGAACTGCGGGGGCATGTGGGCAAGCGCAGTCTCACCTTCCCTCAGACGATGGCGCTGACCCTGCTCCACGAGGAAGGGCCCATGCCCATCAGCAATCTCGCCAACGCCACCGGCAGCGCCAACTCCACCATCTCCGGCGTGGTGGACCGGCTGGAAAAGGTCGGCCTGATTCAGCGCATCCGCTCCGAGCAGGACCGCCGGGTCATCTATGTGGCCACCACCGACAAGTTTGAGCAGCTTTACTCTGAGGCTGCCAGCACCGTTTTGGGCAACTTTGAGGCGTCGGTCTCCAACCTCAGCGAAGAGGATCTTCAGCAGGTGGAGAAGGGCCTGAGCATTCTGGAGCAGGCCCTGAACGCCGGGGATGCCCAGGAATAATGCGGCCCCGCCCCTTCAGACGGGCCGCCGTTTGAAATGAGGCAAACACTTATGTTATTTCGCAGAACAAACCGTTATGGCTACAGCCGCTACTATGGTAACGGGGGAAACATCCTGCGCATTGTCAAGATCATCCTGTTTATCCTGGTGCTGCTGGGCCTTGGCGTGGGGCTGGCGGTGTGGCTGCTGGGGCCCTACGTCACCTATGACACGGACGGGGCCCACCTGAACCTGCCCTGGGCCGCTGTGGCGGAAGAGGACAGCTCCTCCAGCGGTGCGGAGCCGGAGGCGGCGGACGGCAGCGGCAGCTCCAGCCTTATCCCGGAGGTCATCGTGACCCAGGATGAGGCCGACGCTTCCTCCTCTGAGGAGAGCAGCGGCGTCACCCCGGAGACGGAGGATGAGGTTCCGGACGAGACGGACGAGGGCAGGACCCCTGCCGTGCTGACCCGGCTTCTGGCCCAGCACGTCAGCAAGACCAACCTGAAATCCGGCTACGCCGCCAGCACCCTTCAGGGGGCCGGGGCCAACGCCGCCATGATCTACCTGAAGGAGTCCAGCGGAACGCTGAATTTCTTCACGGAGAACGAGCTGGCCACCCAGCTGGGGGTCGTCACCGCCCTGACCACAGGTTCCGGCGGCAGCTATGACGCTATCCTCACCGCCGCCGCCGAGCTCCAGGAGGAGGGCTACTACACCGTGGCCTATGTGGACTGTTTCCGGGACAAGACCCTGGGCAGCGACACGGACTATTCCATCCTGACTGCCGGCGGCAGCCGCTGGACGGATCGGGCCGGCGCCCCCTGGGCCAGCCCCTCCAACGAGGACGTGCAGGATTACATTGTCTCCCTGGTGACGGAGATCGCCGCGGCGGGCTTTGACGAGGTGGTGCTTCGGAACGCCGCCTATCCCACCCTGGGGGACACCGATTCCATCGCGGACGACAGCGACAGGACGGAGGTCATCACCGCCTTCTATGAGAAGCTGATCGACGCCCTGGCGGATTATGACATCGTCCTCAGCGTCTACACCGACGAGACCACCATCACCGCCGGCGAGAACGCCCTTTCCGGCCAGACCCTCACCGAGCTCGGCAGGCCGGGCGGGCGGCTCTGGGTCAGCGGCGTCACCGACACCGAGGCCCTGGAGGCGGCCCTGACCGAGGCCGGCTTTGGGGAGAACACCCTCTGCCTGGTGGTGGACGACCTGGACGCGGACAGCGCCGTGTCCCAGTGCGTCACCGATTAAACAACCTATATGGACGGGGAACGCCGCCGCAGGACAGCCTGCGGCGGCGTTTTGTCGTGAAAAAATTTTCTTCCGTGTGTCACATTTTGGCCGTCCCGATTGTTTTTAGAGTAGAAGGCCTGTAAGGGCTATGTTATCAGCTTAAAGATGTGATCTATCCTGGGTTGAGGGGAATCGCTTGCCCTTACAGTCAGATTTCCAAGACCAAAGGATGATAAAATTGACGCCACGTTCCGCCTGCCTTCGGCAGGGCGGAACGGGCGGCAATCCCCGCCAGCCGCCATCGGCGGCAGCTTTGGTGCGTAACAAGTCACATCGTCTCTGACGGGACAGACCACCTGATTGAGAGACAAGGCGGAGCCGCCAGTGGGATAGAGGGAGATTCTTAAGAGGGACGCACGGCGGCCCTCTTGAGCCGCCCTCTTTCCCCCCTTTCTCGGCGGAGCGAGAAAGGGGGCCCCCGGAGGGAAAACACCTATTTCCTTTATCATTCCTTATCCAAGGAAAGTAATCCTCTCAGTTGATAACATTGCCCGTAAGGGAGAAAGGAGGCGGGACACCGTGGACTACGAGGAGGCCGTCCGGCAAAACCTGGACGTGGTCTACCGGGCGGCGCTGGCCTGCTGCAAAAATCCGGCAGACGCCGAGGACGTGGTGCAGTCCACCTTTGAAAAGCTGCTGCGGTCGGACACCGCCTTCACCGACGAGGCCCACCTCCGCCGCTGGCTGGTACGGGTGGCGGTGAACGAGGGGCGGAACCTTTGGAAGTCCTTCTGGCGGCGGAACGTCACCTCTCTGGAGGGGCTGAGCCTGGAGTCTGCCGCGCCGGAGGGCAGGCAGTCGGCGCTGCTGGAGGCGGTGCTGGCCCTGCCGGTGGAGTACCGCACCGTGCTGCATCTGTATTACTACGAGGGCTACAGCACCAGGGAGATCGCCCATCTCCTGCACCTGACGGAGGCCAACGTGCGCGCCCGCATGAAGCGGGGGCGGGATAAGCTGCGGCAGCAGCTGACAAAGGAGGAATTGACATGAACGACAAGTTACAACAGCAGTATCGCACCGCCATGGACGGGGTACACGCCCCGGCGGAGCTGGAGGCACGGGTGCGGGGGCTGAATCGCGCCGCCCGCCGGAGGTCCTCCGGCCGGGTGCGGAAGGCGGTCAGCGGCGGGCTTGCGGCGGTCCTGGTGCTGGCCATTTCCAACGGGGCGGCCTATGCCGTCACCGGCAGCACCTGGGTGGAGCATCTGGCGCAGACCGTCCTCTATTTCCACGACGGCGAGGAGGACACCCAGACCGCGGTGAAGGAGGAGGACGCCGGAATCGACCTGACCTCCCAGTGGGTCACAGGGGAGGACCCGGAGGACGACGCCATCGACTGGAGCACCCCGGAGGGGGCGGCCGCCCTTCAGGCGCTGGTGGCAAACCAGTTCGACTGCTCCGACGGAAGCTACACCTGCCTGCTGGACGAGACCGGCAGCGGGGAGGAGGGCTGGATTCGTCAGGTGGTGCGGCTGTCCTCGGACTACCTCCGGGCCCATTATGAGCAGAACTATCTGGCGGACGACGCCGCCGACCTGACCGCCCTGCTGCCCTGGGGCGGGGCGTGGGACCTCTCCTGGGTGGGGAGGCACTACGACGCCGTGCCCGGGTGCGGCTGGCTGGGGCTGCGCTACACGGACGACATGGACACGCCGGTTTCCTCCGCCTATCTCACCGGCTACTATGTCAGCGACGACGACGGACTGCTCCAGCTCTGGTGCGCCTACGACAGCAGCGGGGACACCTGGGCGGACCATGTGAACGAGGAGGAGCTGGACTTCCACGAGGCGTACACCACCGCCGACGGCGTGACCGTCACCTTCCTGGGCCGGGACAGCAGGATCATGGGAGAGCTGTCCCTGGAGGGGATGACCCTCTACCTGTTCGGGACAGACCTGACCCTGACGGAGCTGGAGGAGGTGGCCGACCACCTGGAGTTGGCCGCGCTGGTGGAAGGGTATGCCGACTATCTGGCGGGGGAGGACGCTCAGTAAGGGTGTGTGAAAACGAACTTTACTTTATTCAACTGTCGCAAAATGCTGCCGGAATTGCCAGTGATGCTGTTCAGGCAGGAAAATAGTTTCTGTTTTTGCGCCCCTACAAAAAAGGTGAAGATTTAGGCTTCACGCTCTACTACGGAAAGACGGGTAACGGAGTGCAAGACACTTGAGTGGATGACATCGGCCAAAGACCGCCCCGCAAAATTTTTTCAAAAAAATATCCTCCGGTGCAGACATTTCCTCCCGCCGGAGGATATTATAGTTGAAGGGCCTTTCAAACGTGAGGAAGTGATACATTGACGGAGCAGGAATTTACCCGGGCGGCGGAGCAGTATAGCGACATGATCTTCCGCCTGGCCTTCCACTACTGCGGCAACCGCTGCGACGCGGACGACATCGTCCAGACCGTCCTGCTGAAGCTGCTGGAGACCACCCGCCCCTTTGACGGGGAGGAGCATCTGCGGAACTGGCTGCTGCGGGTCGCCATCAACGACTGCAAAAAACTGCTCCGCGCCCCCTGGCGGTGCAGGCATGAGGCGCTGGAGGACTACGCCAACACCCTCTACGCCGACAGCCCGGAGGATAGCGGCCTGTTCCTGGCGGTGATGGAGCTGCCCAGGCGCTACCGGGTGGTGACCTGTCTGTACTACTACGAGGGCTACAGCGTCAATGAAATTTCCCAGATCACCGGCAGCAACCCCTCCACCATCCGCACCCGGATGCAGAAGGCCCGTTCGCTGCTGAAAGCAAAGCTCAAGGAGGAATGGAGCGATGACGAATAGGGAACGGTACCGGCACACCTTTGGCGCACTCCACGCCTCGCCGGACACTGTATTGGAGGTAACGAAGATGAAGCAAAACAAGCGGCGTGTGCTGCGGCCCCTGACCGGGCTGGCAGCGGCCCTGGCGGCCATGGCGCTGCTGGTGGGCTCCGCCTTCGCCGTGAACGAGGTCACAGACGGGGCGCTGGCGGAGCGCATCCAGAGCATCCGGGTCTGGTTCAACGGGGAGGAAACGGAAATCACCCTGGTCAGCACCGGAGAGGGCACCTATGACGTGGTATCCGATGGCGGAGCCATCGCTACCGTCACCGAGGACGAGGACTCTGTGGAGTTCAACGTTGATTCCGATGAGGACGAGGGCCGCATCGCCATGGAATGGGACGGCGGTTCCATCGAAATGGAGTGGAGCGGCACCGGCGGAGGCAGCGCAGGCGCAGGCTTCGGCACCGGGGCCGGGGACGAGGAAACCGTCACCGTCACCGAAGGCGTCAGCGAAACCGACCCGGAGGCGTCGGAGGACAGCGAATAACCTACAGCCATCAACGGGGGCTGCCGCGCTCTGCGCGGCGGCCCCCACATGCTGTTTTTGGCGGCAGTTTGGGCCGGAAACTGCCCCCGCTCCCGCCGTTTTCTTCAAAATCCCAAAAAAGCCCCACAATCCGCGATGTTTTTGGTTTTATTGCTGATTTACGCGGAGCAAAATAAAGGTTAATATAAAAGTGGTAAAAAGCCGGCGAAGGATGGGCTTTGCCCGGCGCGAGATACTATACTTAACTATACTTAATAGGAGGAACACACATGAAGAAGTTTTTGGCTCTGATGCTGGCCCTGTGCATGACCTTCAGCCTGGCGGCCTGCGGCGGCGGCAGCGACAGCGAGGACGAGGGCAGCGCTTCCACCGCCTCCGGCTCCACCACCGAGGAGGACGGCGACGCCTCCACCGACGGCGACGCCTCCGGCTCCGCCGAGGGTGAGAGCACCGCCGTCAACAGCGACGTCAAGATCGGCGTCGTCCTGCTGGGCGACGAGAACGAGGGCTACACCTACGCCCACATCGCCGGCATCCAGACCGCCGCCGAGAACCTGGGCCTCAGCGACGACCAGATCCTCTGGAAGTACAACATCAGCGAGGATGAGGGCTGCTACGACGCCTGCGTTGACCTGGTGGAGAGCGGCTGCTCCCTGATTCTCACCAACTCCTACGGTCATCAGTCCTACTGCCAGCAGGCCGCCAGCGAGTTCCCTGAGGTGGAGTTCGTAGCCCTGACCGGCGACACCGCCAACCAGGCCGGCATGGATAACTTCCACAACGCCTTCACCTGCGTCTATCAGTCCCGCTACGTCTCCGGCGTGGTGGCCGGCATGAAGATTGCCGAGCTGGTGGAGAACGGCGAGCTGTCCGACGCAAACTATGACGCCGACGGCAACGTGAAGATCGGCTATGTGGGCGCGTATCCCTACGCCGAGGTGGTCTCCGGCTACACCGCCTTCTTCCTGGGCGTCCAGAGCGTCTATGAGAACGTCAGCATGGAGGTGCAGTACACCAACTCCTGGTTCGACCTGACCGGCGAGTATGAGGCCGCCAAGGCCCTGATCTCCGACGGCTGCGTCATCATCGGCCAGCACGCCGACTCCACCGGCGCCCCCTCCGCCTGCCAGGAGATGTATGAGGCCGGCACCACCGTCTACTCCGTGGGCTACAACATCGATATGCTGTCCGTGGCCCCCGACGCCGCCCTGGTCTCCGCCACCAACGTGTGGGCCGTCTACTATGAGTACGCCTTCAGCTGCGCCCTGAACGGCGAGGAAATCGCCACCGACTGGGCCGAGGGCTATGAGACCGGCGCCGTGGCCATCACCACCCTGGGCGACGCCTGCGCCGAGGGCACCGCCGAGAAGGTGGCCGAGGTAGAGGCTGCCCTGACCGACGGCTCCCTCCAGGTCTTTGACTGCTCCACCTTCACCGTGGACGGCGAGAATCCCACCTCCATCCTCATCGACATGGATCTGGACTATGTGGGTGATACGGAAGGCGTCGTGGACGGCGTGTTCCAGGAGTCCGTGCTCCGCTCCGCCCCCGGCTTCACCGCCAGGATCGACGGCATCACCGAGCTGAACTGAGTCCAATCAAATAACTGTTACTGCGCAGGGAAGCCGGGAAACCCCGGCTTCCCTGACTTCCAATTTGAACCGGTTTTCTTCCCTTCGGAAAGGGAGCGGCGCGGCGCTCTCCTTCCAAAAGGCAGAATCAGGAAAATGTAGTGTCGTCAACGAAAAACCGCGGTTCCCGGCCGCAGTAGGGGCGCACAGTGTGCGCCCGCCTGTTATCGCCCTGGAAAATGCTCTCAAATGTTACGATACCTTTATAGTAGTAGATTGTGAAGCCCAAATCTTTGCTTTTTTGTAGGGGCGGCCCTTGGCCGCCCTGGGTAAGCAGGCGGTTTCTTCGGGCGGCCAGGGGCCGCCCCTACACATATGGCCGCAAAACACCGAAGCGCCAGCACCCTTGCCTGAAGCAAAACCGGGCGGGCGCACACTGTGCGCCCCTACGGGGGACGGAAAACGCAGTCATAACTTTAAGGAACCCCATTCAAAGGTAAAAAACACCACCCAACCGACACCAAAACGACAACAAGAGAGGATGATTCGATTGGCAGAAACACCAGTGATAGAGCTGCAAAACGTCACCAAAACCTTCGGCTATGTGGTGGCCAACAGCGAGGTCAGCATGGACATCCGGCAGGGGGAGATTCTGGCCGTGCTGGGCGAAAACGGCAGCGGCAAGACCACCCTGATGAACATGATTGCGGGCATCTACTTCCCCGATTCCGGCCACATCCGGGTCCGGGGCAAAGAGGTGTCCATTGCCTCCCCCCGGGATGCCTTTGACCTGGGCATCGGCATGATTCACCAGCACTTCAAGCTGGTGGACGTGTTCTCCGCCGCGGAGAACATCATGCTGGGTCTGGACGGGGGAATGCTGCTGGACCGGAAGGGCGTGGCGGCGAAGATTCGGGAAATCTGCGACAAGTACGGTTTCGAGGTGGACCCCGACCAGAAGGTCTACGATATGTCCGTCTCCCAGAAGCAGACGCTGGAGATCGTGAAGGTGCTGTACCGGGGGGTGGACATCCTGATTCTGGACGAGCCCACCGCCGTCCTGACCCCTCAGGAGACAGACAACCTCTTCGCCGTCCTGCGGAACATGAAGGCGGACGGCAAGAGCGTGGTCATCATCACCCACAAGCTCCACGAGGTCATGAGCGTCTCCGACCGGGTGGCCGTTCTCCGGAAGGGCAAATACATCGGGGACGTGTCCACAAAGGACACCAACCCCCAGGCGCTGACCAACATGATGGTGGGCCGGACGGTGGAACTGAACATTGAGCGGCCCGACCCGGTGAACCCCCAGCCCCGGCTGGTGGTGGAGCATCTGTCCTGCACCTCCCCGGCGGGGGTGCAGGTGCTGAAGGACGTGTCCTTCACCGCCTACTCCGGCGAGATTCTGGGGGTGGCGGGCATCTCCGGCTGCGGCCAGAAGGAGCTGCTGGAGGCCATTGCGGGCCTCCAGCCGGTGACGGCGGGCAGCAGCGTCCGGTACTTCCCGGAGGGTCAGGCGGAGGAGCAGCTGGTGGGCTGCTCTCCCCGGAAAATCAAGGACATGGGGGTACACCTGTCCTTCGTGCCGGAGGACCGGCTGGGCATGGGCCTGGTGGGCAGCATGGGCATCCCGGACAATATGATGCTCCGCAGCTACAGCGAGGGCCATTCCATCTTCGCCGGGCACAAGAAGCCCAACCAGATGGCGAAAGAGGTGGTGGACGAGCTGGGGGTGGTCACCTCCAGCATGAACGCCCCGGTGCGGAAGATGTCCGGCGGCAATGTCCAGAAGGTGCTGGTGGGCCGGGAAATCGCCCTGAGCCCCTCTGTCCTGATGGCGGCCTACGCCGTCCGTGGGCTGGACATCAACACCTCCTACACCATCTACCATCTGCTGAACGAGGAAAAGCGGCAGGGGGTCTCCGTCATCTATGTGGGCGAGGACCTGGACGTGCTGCTGGCCCTGTGCGACCGCATCCTGGTGCTGTGCGCCGGTCAGATCAACGGCATTTTGGACGGCAGGACCGCCACCAAGGAACAGGTGGGCCTGCTGATGACCAGCCTGCAGGAAAAGGAGGGTGACTGACCTATGCAAACATCTGCTTCCGGAGGGTCCCGCCTCCGCATTGTCAAACGGGACAGCCTGCCCATGTGGAAAGCCGTGGGCATCCGCCTGCTGGCGGTGCTGCTGGCCCTGCTGGTGGACGCCATCCTGATTTACTGCATCGTGAACCTGAACCCGGTGGACGTGTACAAGACCATGTTCAGCGGGGCCTTCGGCACCACCCGCCGGGCCTGGATCACCGCCAGGGACACGGCCCTGCTCCTCTGTATGTCCGTGGGTCTGGCCCCCGCCTTTAAAATGCGGTTCTGGAACACCGGCGCGGAGGGCCAGATTCTGGTGGGAGCCATCTGCACCGCCTTCTGCATGATCAACCTGGCCGACGTGCTGCCCACCGGCCTGCTGCTGGTGGTGATGGCCCTGGCCTCCATCGTGGGGGGCGGCCTGTGGGGGCTGATTCCCGCCGTCTTTAAGGCGAAGTGGGACACCAACGAGACGCTGTTCACCCTGATGCTGAACTATGTGGCCATTCAGCTGACCTCCTTCTGCGTGGCCTGCTGGGAGAATCCCTACGGCTCCAACACCGTGGGCATCATCAACCAGAACTCCCAGGCGGGGTGGTTCCCCGCCCTGTTCGGCGCGTCCTACGGGCTGAACATCCTGCTGGCGGTGCTGCTGACGGTGGGGATGTTCTGCTACCTCCGCTACACGAAACAGGGGTATGAGATCGCCGTGGTGGGGGAGAGCCGCAACACCGCCCGGTACGCCGGCGTCTCCATCACCAAGGTGTACATCCGCACCATGATCCTCTCCGGGGCCATCTGCGGCTTCTCCGGCTTCATCGCCGTGGCAGGCTCCTCCCACACCGTGTCCACCTCCACCGCCGGTGGCCGGGGCTTCACCGCCATCATCGTGGCCTGGCTGGCCAAGTTCAACACCTTCTTTATGGTGGTTATCTCCCTGTTGCTGGTCTTTCTGGAGAAGGGGTCCAGTGAGATTGCCTCCCAATACAACCTGAACGAGTACGCCGCCGAGATGATTGAGGGCATCATCCTGTTCTTCATTCTGGGCAGCGAGTTCTTCCTCAATTACCGCCTGGTCCGCACCGGCAAGGAAAAGGAGGGCAAGTGATATGTCTCAGCTGGTTTCCCTGTTGCAGGCCGCCATCACCTTCGGCACCGTCATCATGTTCGGCGCCCTGGGGGAGGTGGTGACGGAAAAGTCCGGCAACCTGAACCTGGGCACCCCCGGCATCATGTACCTGGGGGGCATCGCCGCCCTGGCCGGGGCCTTCTTCTACGAGAGCGGGGTGGAAAACCCCAGCGCCGTGGTGGGCGTCCTCATCGCCCTGGTGTGCTGCGTGGCGGCCTCCGCCCTGGGCGGGCTGATTTACGCCTTCCTGACCGTCACCCTCCGGGCCAATCAGAATGTCACCGGCCTGACCCTGACCATCTTCGGCTCCGGCGTGGCCAACTTCTTCGGCGGCAGCATGAACAAGCTGGCCGGCGGCGTGGGCCAGATCTCCGTGGCCACCACCAGCGGCGGCTTCCGGGCCACCCTGCCCCTGGCGAAGCTGGGGACGGCGGGCAGCATCCTCTTTAACCACGGCTTTCTGGTGTATACGGCCATCGCCCTGGCGGTGGTGCTGCACCTGATGCTGGGCCGCACCCGGGTGGGTCTGAACCTGCGGACGGTGGGGGAGTCCCCCGCCACGGCGGACGCCACCGGCATCAACGTCACCCGGTACAAGTACACCGCCACCTGCGTGGGGGCGGTCATCACCGGCCTCGGCGGGATGTTCTACGTCATGGACTACATCAAGGGCACCTGGGCCAACGACGGGGCCATCGAGTCCCTGGGCTGGCTGGCCCTGGCGCTGGTGATTTTCGCGGCGTGGAAGCCCCTGAACACCATCTGGGGGGCGTACCTCTTCGGCATCCTGTACTGGCTGTACTACTACATCAGCGGGCTGACCCGGTACTCTCAGGAGCTGTTCAAGATGCTGCCCTATGTGGTCACCATCGTGGTGCTGGTCATGACCTCCATGCGCAAGAAGCGGGAGAACCTGGGGCCTGCCGCCCTGGGACAGAACTACTTCCGGGAGGAGCGGTAAGGCTCCGGACAGCGCCCTCTGGGCCGCACAGCTGTGCGGCCTGGGGGGCGCTGACAGCTATTATATCCCATCACAAGGAGCGACCCATCGTGTCTGAATCCATCCATCTTGTCCCCCTGACCCCGGCAGACCTGCCCCGCATCTACCGGCGGATGGAGGCGGACTTCCCTCCCGCCGAGCTGAAAAAACCGGCGCATTTGCAGCGGCTGTTCCGGGAGGGGCTGTCCGAAGGCTGGCTGCTGCTGGCGGACGGCAGAGAGGTGGGCTACGCCATTCTGCTGCGCCCGGCCGGTGTGCCCTACACCCTGCTGGACTATCTGGCCATGGAGGAGCGGGGGGCCGGCTACGGCTCCGCCTGCCTCGCCCTCCTGAAAGAGCGGTACCCCGGCGGCATCCTGGCGGAGGTGGAGGCGTTGGAGGAGGGGCTGCCTCCGGAGACCGCCCGGCTCCGACAGCGGCGCATTGCCTTTTATCAGCGCAGCGGCTTCCGGCCCTGCCCGTTCCCCAACGACATCTTCGGGGTGCGCTACCTGGTGCATCTGTGGACGGCCCGCCCGGAGGAGCCGGGGGAGGCCCGGCTGGCGGCCCTGGCCCTGGAGGAGTGTTACCGGCGGCAGCTGCCCCCGGCGGTGTTCCGGGCCAACGTCAGAATCGAAGCGCCGGAGGGCTGAACCGCGCCCGTTTCCTTTCCGTAAGGAATCATTCAGCACTCCCCCAAAGTAATTGTAACTTTTTTATGAACCCTATTGCATTTTTTGCCGGTTTGGGGTAAACTATCATTGGCACTCAGGAATGGAGAGTGCCAACATTTCCGCAGCCGAAGGGCTGCCCTCAAACCGTCAATTCTATTTTTTATAAAGAAGGGTCTTTACCATGGAAAAAAAGGAATTCAAAGCGGAATCAAAACGGCTGCTGGACCTGATGATCAACAGCATCTACACCCACAAGGAGATTTTCCTCCGTGAAATCATCTCCAACGCCTCGGACGCCATCGACAAGCTGGCCTACAAGTCCCTGACGGACGACAGCGTGGGCATGAGCCGCAGCGACTTCAAAATCCGCATCACCATCGACAAGGACGCACGCACCCTCACCGTCTCCGACAACGGCATCGGCATGAACGCCGCCGAGCTGGAGGAGCATCTGGGCACCATCGCCAACTCCGGCTCCTTCCAGTTCAAGCACGACATGGCCGAGGACCAGGGTATCAGCGAGAACGATGTGGACATCATCGGTCAGTTCGGCGTGGGCTTTTACTCCGCCTTCATGGTGTCGGATGAGATCACCGTGGTCTCCCGCCCCTACGGCAGCGAGGAGGCTTTCCGGTGGACCTCCAACGGCGCCGAGGGCTACGAGATCGGCGAAGGCCAGCGGGACGGCGTGGGCACCGACGTCATCATGCACATCAAGCCCGACACCGAGGAGGAGAAGTACGGCGACTATCTGGAGCAGTACCGCATCCAGAGCCTCATCAAGAAGTACTCCGACTATATCCACTACCCCATCGAGATGATGATGACCCACTCCCGCCAGAAGGAGCTGCCGGAGGACGCCCCGGAGGACGCCCAGCCGGAGTGGGAGGACTATCAGGAGCTGGAGACCCTGAACTCCATGGTGCCCATCTGGCAGCGCAGCCAGGAGGACGTGAAGCAGGAGGAGTATGACAGCTTCTACTCCGACAAGTTTAACGACTACTCCAAGCCCCTCTCCACCATGCGGGTCAGCGTGGACGGCAACGTCAGCTACACCGCCCTGCTGTTCATCCCCGGCCAGGCCCCCATGGACTTCTACACCCGTGACTTTGAGAAGGGCCTCCAGCTCTACTCCTCCGGCGTGCTGATTATGGACAAGTGCGCCGACCTGCTGCCGGAGCATTTCCGCTTCGTCAAGGGCGTGGTGGACACCCCGGATGTCAGCCTGAACCTGAGCCGCGAGATGCTCCAGCATGACCGCCAGCTGAAAGTGATCGCCCGGAACCTGGAGAAGAAGATCAAGGCCGAGCTGGAGAAGATGCTGAAGGACCGCCGGGAGGACTATGAGAAGTTCTGGAAGGCCTTCGGCCCCCAGATCAAGTTCGGCGTATACTCCGACTACGGCACCCATAAGGAAATGCTGCAAAATCTGCTGATTTTCGCCTCCTCCGCCAACGAGAAGGGCACCACCCTGGCCGAATATAAGGAGCGTATGCCGGAGGAGCAGGAGTTCATCTACTACGCCGTAGGCTCCGACGCGGTGCAACTGGGCAAGATGCCCCAGGCCGAGCGGATTTTGGACAAGGGCTATGAGATCCTGTACCTGACCGACGACGTGGACGAGTTCACCGTCCAGGCCCTGGAGGAGTACGACGGCAAGAAGCTCAAGAGCATCAACGACGAGGACGCTCTCCCGGAGACCGAGGAGGAGAAGAAGGCCGCCGAGGAGAAGGCGGAGGAGGCCAAGGACGTGATGGCCTTCCTGAAGGACACCCTGGGGGACAAAATCAAGGAAGCCCGTGTGTCCAAGATCCTGAAATCCCACGCCGTCTGCATGACCTCCGACGGACCCATCACCCTGGAGATGGAGAAGAGCCTGAAGGCCCACAACCAGGATATGATGGGCTTCAAGGCGGAGCGTGTGCTGGAGGTGAACCCTGATGCGCCGGTGTTCCAGGCGCTGAAGGACGCCATCGCCAACGACGAGGAGAAGGCCAAGAAGTACGCCGAGCTGCTGTATGACCAGGCCCTGCTCATTGCGGAGCTGCCCCTGGAGGACCCCGCCGGGTACAGCGACCTGGTTTGCAGCCTGATGGTGTAATGGAAGCGGTTGGCTGTTAGCGGTTGGCTTTCAGACCTGAAACGTTAGACAATGTCCCTCTCCGGCCGGTGCGCCGGAGAGGGACTGTTTTTTGCGGTGGACTGACGGGCTGAGGGGTTCCTGCTTTCCGCAGCCTTGTCCCGCCGGGTCTTGCGCGGTTCCCCCTTCGATGTTATACTGGAACCGGAATTTTCGGCAGGACCACTGCCGGGGAAAGCCGGTGCATCCTGTCCGGCGACTCTCTGTTTTGCGTTCCGCCTACGCTGTTATAGGAGAAATCACACCAGACAAAATAAAAACGCTGAAATCAGCGAAATGGAAAAGCGGCCATATGCAGGGGGCATCGACTGCGATTGATGGAATCGCCTGTAAGTTCTGTTCTTATGTCTGCCTCTTGCCATTATCATAGTCCCCTTAGTGTAGCCTCGATTTTTTTCGAGTGTCTGCTCTAAGGGGACTATATCATTTCTCCTCCGGGAAACAGAAATAAATTTTTAAGTTGTTAACCTCAGGCTCGTTCTCCTCAATGCAGCCCCTCCATCTCCTCGATGGCCTTCACCTGCCGGTAGAGCATGGTGTTGGCCGGGACGGGGATCTGGTGGACCGCCGCCAGCTCCAGAATTTTGCCGGTCAGGGCGTCGATCTCAGTGGGCTGATGCCGCCGGAGGTCCTGGAGGGTGGAGCTGTTGTGGTGATAGGTGTCCGGCAGCAGCTTGCCGTAGAACTCCTTCCGGTAGTCCTCCGGCGTGGCCCAGTAGGTGACGTATCCGGCGGCGGTCATGACGGCAAAGACCTCGTCGATCAGGTCGTTCATGATGGCCACGGTGTGGGCCGACTCCCCCAGGGCCCCATAGTGTACCCCCAGCACCGCCCCCAGAGGGTTCAGGGCGCAGTTGTACAGCATTTTGGCCCACAGCGCCGCCGTCACGTCGTCCGTCACCTGGCAGGGGATTCCCCCGGCGGCGATGCGCCGGGCCAGCGGCTCCAGAGGGGACACGTCCAGCCCGTACAGGCTCCCCAGCAGGATGGGGGCGGTGTGGACGGTGACGTTGGAGACGTTGGGTGCGGTGCGCTGGAAGCCGGTGATGACCCGGGCGGAGCAGACCTGCTCTTTGGAAAAATAATCCAGATAGGCCCCGTCGTTGCCCCAGCCGTTCTGCATCAGCACCAGCCTGCCCTCCGGCTTCAAAATCTCCCGGTGGGCGGCAAGGGCGGCGGCAACGGCGGGGTTGGCCATGGCCTTGACAGAGATCAGCACATAGTCAAAGCTGTCCGGCGGAAAGGCGGCGTAATCGTCCGCCACCGTCAGCGCCGCCGGGGGAACCTCCGCCGGGCCGAACAGCCCGGTGCGGCGGACGCCCCCGGCGGCGATGGCCTCCTTCGTGGCCCCTCTGGCGTAAAAGGATACGGTGCAGCCCGCCTGAAAGAGGGTGGCCCCCACGGCCACGCCGATGGCCCCCGCGCCGACGATCAAACAATGCATGAAACTCAGACCTTTCCTTTTTTGTTGCCATTATAATCCAAATCCGGCAGAATGGGAAGGGTTCGCCAGGATTTTCCGGTATGGTTTCCCCGGGGACGGACAAACTGGGAGGGAAACCAACTGATAGAGAGGAAGTCACCCCATGTCCATGAATCTTCGCCGCCGCACCGTGGTGCGGATCATCAGCTTTTTGACCGCAGGGGTGCTGGCGCTGGCCGTCACTGTACTGAGCCAGCGCAGCGCCCTGGCCTACCAGCGGCAGCAGAACGCCAATACCTACCTCCGGGCCTTTGACCAGCTGACCAGCAGCGTGGATAAGCTGGACGCCGCCCTGGAGAAGTGCGTCTACGCCACCAGCCCCGCCACGGTGTCCGCCCTGTCCGCCCAAATCTACGCCGAGGCTCTGGCCGCCCAGCAGGCCCTGGGCGAGCTGCCCTACGCCAACCTCCAGCTGGAGCAGACCGCCGCCTTTGTGGCGAAAACCGGGGACTACGCCAGCGCCCTGGCCCGCTCCGTCCTCCAAAACGACGGCTACTCCGGGGACGAGCTGGAGAGCGTGAAGGCCC
The DNA here is from genome assembly GCA_021203325.1 of Clostridiales bacterium. Classification (GTDB taxonomy): domain Bacteria; phylum Bacillota; class Clostridia; order Oscillospirales; family Oscillospiraceae; genus Onthomonas. The sequence continues at coordinate 23,696 of JAJQBL010000141.1, forward strand.
TTCACCAGGCCGCCCAGCAGCTGAAGGAGCGGCTGCACACGCTGGAGAGCCGGCTCTATGACGGCACCGCCACGTTGGAGGACGTGGAGGCCGTCACAAAACGCCTCTCCCAGCTGACGGAGGAGGGGGACGTGCTGGCGGACAGCAGCTATCAGGACATCGAGGCAGAGTTCCCGGAGATGCCCACCTTAATCTATGACGGCCCCTTCTCCGAGCATTTGCAGACCCGCACCGCCGCCATGCTGGAGGGGACAGAGCAGGTCTCCCAGGAGGAGGCCCGCAGCCTGGCGGCGGACTGGCTGGCGGTGGAGCCCTCTGACCTGACCGGGGAGACGGATATGAACGGCAAGCTTCCCTGCTATGTGTTCTCCGCCAGTCTGGAGGGCGGCTCCGCCACCATCTACGTCACGAAGCAGGGGGGCCAGGTGCTGGCCTGGGGCAGCGGCCGCACCGTGGGGGCGGAGACCATGGACGCCGGGCAGGGCGTTGCGGCAGCCCGGCGCTATCTGGAAGACCACGGCATCACCGGCATGGCGGAGAGCTATTTCATTGACCAGGGCAACTGCCTCACCGTCAACTTTGCCGCCACCCAGGACGGCGTCACCTGCTACCCAGACCTCATCAAGGTGGAGGTGGCCCTGGACACCGGCGCCGTGGTGGGCTATGAGGCCAGCGGCTACCTGATGAACCACACCCGGCGCACCGACACCGCCCCCGCCGTCACGGCGGAGGAGGCCCTTCAGGTGGTGTCCGGGGAACTGGCGGTGCTGTCCCACCGGCTGGCCATCGTCCCCACCGACGGGGAGGACGAGGTGCTGTGCTGGGAATTCAAGTGCGAAAACGAGGAGGGCCTCCACTATATCGTCTATGTGAACGCCGCCACCGGGGAGGAACATCGCCTTTTCCGTCTCGTGGAGGACGAGAGCGGCACACTGGTGATTTAAGGGGCGGGGAAACCCCGGTTTCTCCCGGATTTCGGCGTGTTACGCCACGTTTTACAGTTGCGTTTTCCAACGCACTGTGCTAAAATAACTCAGATGTAATTGTTTTGTCCCCGTTTCGCCGCCTGCGGTCCTGCTTCTGACCGGGCGGCAGGGGACGGGGGATAGCGGCCCGGCTTCGGGCGGCTATCCTACATACATTTTCAGCGAAAGCACAGGCGCAGTCCCCCGGCCGCCCGGCGGGATTGCAGAAACTGCGCCCCGGCGCACGGAGGTTGATTGGAACATGGAAGAACAAAAAAAGGTGATACTGTCCGGCATCCAGCCCAGCGGCGAGCTGACCCTCGGCTCCTACCTAGGGGCCATTCGGAACTGGGCGGAGCGGGCCGACCAGTTTGACTGCTACTACTTCATGGCGGATATGCACACCATCACCGTGCGTCAGAATCCCGCCGAGCTGCGCCGCCGCACCGTTTCCCAGCTGGCGGCCTACATCGCCTGCGGCCTGGACCCGGATAAGAACACCCTCTTTATCCAGAGCCACGTCCCCGCCCACGCCCAGCTGGGGTGGGTGCTGAACTGCTATACCATGTATGGCGAGCTGACCCGCATGACCCAGTTCAAGGCCAAGAGCGCCCAGCACGCCGAAAACATCAATGCCGGCCTCTTCGACTATCCCGTGCTGATGGCGGCGGACATCCTGATCTATCAGCCGGACTATGTGCCGGTGGGGGACGACCAGAAGCAGCACGTGGAGCTGTGCCGGGACATTGCCGAGCGCTTCAACGGCATTTACGGCCCGGTATTTAAGGCGCCGGAGCCGTACATCCCCAAGGTGGGGGCCAGAATCATGAGCCTGTCCTCCCCGGAGGATAAGATGTCCAAATCCGACCGCGACCCCAACGGCTGCGTCTACCTGATGGACGATCCCGCCGTCATGGCGAAGAAGTTCAAACGGGCTGTGACGGACAGCGAGACCTCGGTCCGCTTCGACCCGGTGAACAAGCCGGGCATCTCCAACCTGATGCAGATCTACGCCTGTGCCACCGGCAGGACCTATGACGAGATCGAGCAGGAGTTCGACGGCGTGGGCTACGGCGCGTTCAAGACCGCTGTGGGGGACGCCACCATTGAGATGTGCCGTCCCATCCGGGAGGAGACAGAGCGGCTGATGAAGGACAAGGCGTATTTGGAGCAGGTCTATACCGCCGGCGCGGAGAAGGCCTCCTACATCGCCAACAAGACCCTGCGGAAGGTCTATAAGAAGGTGGGCTTCGTCCCCAGGTGAGGGGCTGCCGCGCAGCGGACACGCAACGGAAAAGAGGTGAACCGCCATCATTACCACGCTACCGGCCACCACCGCCACGGGCTGTGCCCTTCTGGCCGCCTTCCTGCTGACCCTTGCCACCACGCCCCTGGCCAAATGGCTGGCCATCCGGCTGGGCGCCATTGATATGCCCGGCAAAAAGGGGACGGAGTCGGAACGCCACCTCCACACCGCCCCCACCCCCCGCATGGGCGGGCTGGCCATCTATGTGGGCTGCTGCGCGGCGATTTTGCTGTTTGTGCCCATGACGGACAAAGTGTTCTATATGCTGCTGGGCAGCGTGATCATTGTGGTCCTGGGGATGCTGGATGATATTTACAACCTCCGCCCCCTGGTGAAGCTGGCGGTGCAGCTGCTGGCAGCGGGGGTGGCCGTCCATGGCGGCAACGTCATCCGCTTTTTCAGCAACCTCAGCTCCCTCTCCGACGGCTCCAACTGGAACCTGGGGACGCTGTCCGTCCCGGTCACCATCCTCTGGATCGTCACCATCACCAACGCGGTAAACCTGATCGACGGGCTGGACGGCCTGGCCGCGGGGGTATCCACCATCTCCTCCATCAGTATGGTGATCATCGCCCTGACCTATTCCAACTACGCCGTGGCGGTGATCACCGGCGCGCTGGCGGGGGCCTGCATCGGCTTTCTGCCCTACAATAAGCCCCCAGCCAAAATCTTCATGGGGGACACCGGCTCCACCTTCATCGGCTATATCCTGGCGGTGGCCAGTATTCAGGGGCTGTTCAAGTTCTACGCCCTGATTTCCTTCGTGATTCCCTTCCTGATGCTGGGCCTGCCCATCTTTGACATCTGCTACGCCTTCATCCTCCGCATCTGTCATGGGGAGAACCCCATGCACGCCGACCGGAAGCACGTCCACTACCGCCTCATCGACATGGGCCTCTCCAAGAAGCAGACGGTGGCCGTCCTGTACGCCGCCTCCGCCCTTCTGGGCCTGACCTCCGTGATCTGCACCACCAACGGCCTGGTGCGGGCGCTGACGGTGCTGGTGGCCGTGGGCGTGGTGGGGCTTGTCAGCCTGAAGCTGTATGCGACCCGCCTCCGGGCCATGCGGGGCCGGATGGAGGAGAGCCAGGACCGGGTCAGGCCGCTGCCCGACGGCGAAGCCGGCTCTGCCCCTTCCGAGGCCCCTGCCCGGGAGGAACCGGAGGCCGACCCCGCCGACGCCCCTGTCCGGGAGGAAACCGACGCCGACCCGGCGCAGCAGGGCTGACCGCTACAGCCCCATCAGCAGCACCAGCGCCAGGATGATGAGCCATTCGTCGTCCTCCGACTCTTTGAAGAGATAAATCAGCACCAGCAGGAGCAGGATGTCCCCTTTGTCCAGCCTGCCCAGGCCCAGGGAATCCAGC
>JAJQBL010000123.1 GCA_021203325.1 Clostridiales bacterium
GTGGCGAAATTCTGCTCCTCCACCGGCGCTTCGTAGTGGATATAGCCAATGAGCGCCGTGTACAGCAGGGTCTCCGCCTTTTCCCAGAACGGATCGCCGCCCTTGCCGTCGCCCTTCGTGTTGGTGATAAGGGTCGTGACCAACTTCAAAATGTCCTTCTCGCTGTGAATATAGGCGAAGGGGTTATAGTGCATCGACTTCTTGAAGTTGATGGTGTTGAAGATTTTCAGGCGATACCCATGCTTCAACATGGCATTTCCGCACTCGACTACAATACTACCCTTTGGGTCTGTAACGACGTAGCTACTGTGCATTTGCAGGAGGTTCGGCTTGAGCCAAAACCTCGTTTTGCCGGAGCCGGAGCCACCGACGATCAGCACGTTTTTGTTCCGGGCGTTGGCGGGGTTCTTAGGCCGGTTGGACATCATCAGGCGTTCGGTTTTTGTGAGGATGATATTATCCTCGAATTTTGGTGCCATGAATGGTTCGATGTCCTTTGCCGTCCCCCAGCGGGCGGAACCGTACTCCATGTTGTGCCGGTACTTCTTGGCGTTCTTGCCTTTCAAGTACACCGCCAGTCGCAGACCGCCGCCGCACAGTAACCCGATGAGCAGATCAAAGGGGTGCAGGCTGGGCAACGGGTTCCCGAACGCTTGGGGGACGGTGTACATCAGGCTGAGTATCTTTTCTCCCGCTGTGCCGCCAGTTGCCAGCCGCCATGCCTCGCCCAGATTAGTCGCCACCAGCTCCACCAGCACATAGGGCAGATACAGGATGATCAGCTTCTTTATTTTCTGGCTCATCGGTCACGCTCCTGGTGCTTCTCCCGCACCTTCTTCGGCATGGTGGCTGTCAAGCCAATGAGATTGTTCAGCGTTTTCCGAATACTGGGGCGCTTCTGCTTGCTGAGTGCCTGGGCGGTATACTCCTTGTAGGCCGCAGTCAGCGCCGCCTCGTCCCTGGCCTTGAAGAACACCGTGTACCGGGGCGGGTCAACAGAGGCGTCCTTCCGGATGGCGAAGTCCACGCCGTACTTTTTCGCCACACGTTCAAAGCCCTTTAGCTCCGTGTTGGCAATGGGAATGGTGGACACTCCCTGATTCTGCCCGATCAGCTCCTCTACGGTCTGTTTCCCGTGGGGGATTTCGTTCTTCGCCGCCGCCTTTTTCGCCTTCGCCTTGGCGTGGTGATTCAGGAACATCCGAAGCCCCTTCATAATGGTTCTGGCGGTCAGCTTGGTGGTGCTGATCGCCAGATTGACCGTCCTGTTCGTTACTTCTTCCTGCAATACGCATCATCTCCCTCCTGTGCGGAAGAATGGGGGGGGCACAGTGCATCGTGACCGGGCTGTGTCCGTTTCACGGCATCCGCCGCCTTGTCCTTTGCGTCGCTTTTCACCGTCTCATCGTCGATGGGCAGTACGATCAGGCCACGCCCCATCTTCACGAACGCCTCCGGGGTGTGGAACTGCTTCTCGAACTTCTCCATCTGCTCCGGGGTCAGGGAACCGAAATCGTCCTCGGTCAGACCTACCACCAGGAAATCCCCGGCGATGATGTCATACATCTGCCCGTCCTCGTCACGGAGCGCCCGGTTCAGTGGCAGGCCGGAGAGTTTGCCCTCCTCATTGCAGACCAGACCCACCGGGTCTTCGTAGGGGTACACGACCTGAATGTCGCCGCCCACTGCCGCCTGCAAAGCCTCCAGCTCGGTGCTGACCTGGAAGGGCTGGGGAAATTCCCCCGGCTTTACCAGAAGCACGTCGATCATGTTCCCTTTGCGGACAGGCTCCCGGCCCTCGCTGGTCTGGAAATCAACCTGGGTGAAGTTGTCTGCATCCAGCACATACTCAGAATCGAAATAGCCCTGCCGCACCTTTTCCTCGGCCTCCTCTTTGGAAGCCGCTGTCACAGAGACGGTTTTCTACAGTGTCTCCGTGATGGTGATGTCATACTCTTTCATGTGGCCTCCTTCCTCACAGCGGCAGTGCCTCGACCGGCTGGCCGTTCACCACGATGGTCTCGCACTGTGCCTCCAGGATACGCTTCACCAGATGGATGTCATCGCCGTCCAGGGACTTGGTGATCCGCCCGATGATGGAGAACACCACCGCCGTACCGGTCAGGTACTTCTTGCCGTTCACTGCGGCCACCGCATCCGGCTTGAAGGTCATCATCAAGTCCAGCAGCGGGAACAGGCAGCCCACTTCATCGCCCTCGAACACGTCCAGCACTTCACGGCTGTCCTCCACGGTCATGGCGGTGGCCCCGCACTCCGGGTCAACCACCATCACGATGTCATAAGGGCGGAACAGAACGCCGTTCTGGGGAATGCCGTCATACTCCTCATATTCCACGTCACTGTCCTCATCTTCCTCATCGTCCTCGTCGGACAGGGGCTGGTCTTCCTGACGCTCCTCCTGCAACAGCTTGTCAAGCTGGCGCAGGGTCTCGTCCATCATGGCGTCGTTGGTATCAACAGGGGCGGTCTGGCTGGGTTTGAACCCGAAATTGATATTGATGTCGATGCCGCCGGAGACGATCACGTTAAGGAACCTCTGAATAAATGAGCAAGAGCGGATTGCGAGGAAATTTTCGTCAGAAAAAGGCGCAAAATTGCAGGAATCCTGACGGATTTCAAAATTTTGCAACGCATTTATGGCGGAAATTTACCGCAAGACGCCGCAGCCCATTTGTTCAGAGGTTCCTTATTATCCTGCATAGAAAATTCCTCCTTCAAAGTTCGTGAGAAACAAAAAATGCGGCCACCCAGGTGCCAAAACGCACCCAAATGACCGCAGTATGCTTTCTCTGTATTCTGTTTTCATGGTGTTGTTGTTATTCCAGGAGCATTGCCGGGAACTCCTTTCCGTCGCCGCAGAGCGTGGCCTCGTTATCGGACGCATAGCAGAACATCCGGTAGATGTCATCACCGGTCAGGGACAGCAGGTCGCAGTCCTCATTTTCCCGGCACACCACCGCAGCACCCAGCAGGAACACCCTGCCATCCAGCTTGAGAACCTGGTCGGCTCGGTAGTAGAGGGTCAGGTCGGAACCTGCGAAGTCCTCGATGCAGTCGTACCGCTCATAAAAGCTGGGCATCAGCTCACAGGCTTCTGCGTAGGTCAGCACCTTCGGCTCCTTGCCGGGGCGGAGTACCATGACGATTTTTTTATCATCGCCCTCCGGCTTGCTTTCCTCCGGGTAGCGGTGGAGAAGCTCGCAGACCATCTGCGCCGTCCGCATCCGCATGATTAGGTTGAGCAGGTCTTCCGGCATTTCATGATACCGTTCGCTGGGAGTCTTGTCCGTCCTGGGCATTGCCCCGTTTTTCATTTTGTAATCCATAGTGTAGAACTCCTTTCACGCTTGAGTGTTTTTGTGGCCTGTTACCGGGCCTGGTCTCGCTGCCGCCGCCGTTGCCACTGTTCCAGCAGCGTGATGATGGTCTTTTCCATCTGCTGGGGCGTGTAAGACTTGGGAAAATACTTCCGCAGGTCGTTGGCCTTGAACGTCACCCGGTCAATGTCATTCTTTTTGACCTCGTTCATGATCTCGCACATGGACTCCAGGGTCGCCGTTCCCTCCTGGCTCTGCTTTTTCAGCCGCTGTGCCTGGGAGAGAGAAGGGGTAGCCTGGGCGTAGTCCATAGCGTCCAGAAGCAGCGCTTGTTCCGCTCTGGAGAGATAGGAAATCTCCACAGCCGGATTAAAGGCTATCTTCTTCTCATCCACCATGTCCATCAGCTCCGGGATGAGGTTGGTTAGACGTACATATCTCTGAACCTGTTTTCTGCTTTCGCCAGCGTCAGCTGCTACTTTTTCATCTGACCGCAACTTCGGGCCGAGTTGGCCCGAAGTTAAATCTGACCTTGTTCCCTGGTGCTTAATGGCGTCCAGCTTCATCTTGTACGCCCACGCTCGTTCGCTGGGAAGGACGGTCTCCCGCTGGAGATTGGCATCCACCATTGCGATGATTGCTTCATCATCGTCCATCTCCCGGACGATTACCGGCAGGGTTTTCAGCCTCACCAGCTCCGCCGCATGACAGCGCCGGTGGCCGGAGATAATTTCATAGCCGCCGTCCGAGTCAGGCCGTACCAGCAGCGGGAAAATCACACCAAACTGCGAAATGCTCTCCACCGTTCGGGTCATGGCCTCATCGTCCACCACCCGGAAGGGGTGTCCTTCAAACGGATGCAGTTCCGAGGTGGGTATCTGCTGAACCTGCTCCTGTGCGGGTGTGTCTTTGCTTTCGACATCATTCGACAAAATTCGTCACCTCCATTTCTGCATGAATTTCGGGGCAAATCGAATCAGCACATGGGAACCACCCCCTTAACCGCCGTAGATCAGCTCTTTGACCAGCGCCTGCTTGTCCCGACCGATCTCCGTGCGCCGGTCTGTCCCACGCACCTGCACCGGGGTACAAAGCTCCAGCACCCGGCTGTAGATACGGGCGTGAGCCACATCTGCGGCGTTGCGAATCTGGCTGATGGTCAGGTTTGTGGTGATGATGAGGGGCTTCTTCGATTTGTAGCGCTCATCAATGACCGCATAGACCTGTTCCAGCGCATACTCTGTGTTGCGCTCGATGCCCAGGTCGTCGATGATGAGCAGCTCGAAGGACGAAAAAGAAGCGATATACTTGTACCGCTCCTCTGAGTACATCCCGCCCATCTGATTTAATATTTTCGAGAAGTTTGTCATCAGCACAGGCACCCCGGTCTCCAGCAGGGCGTTGGCAATGCAGGCGGCTGTAAATGATTTTCCTGTTCCAACATCGCCCCAGAGCAGGAGGCCGAGGTTGTTCTTTTTGACCTCCGGCCAACTGTCCACATATCGCCTTGCCATCTGGATGCTGGGGCTGTCCGTTGCCTTCTCAAACGTCCAGTCATACAAGGCCCGCTCCTGAATGCCGTTGGCCTTCAGGCTGTAGATATGATTCCTGCGGTTCATCTCCGCCAGTTCACGTTCATATTTGTCCAGCTCCTCCTTGGCGCATTTGCACATACAGGAGACAATGCTTTGCCTGCCGCCGATCTCCACCCGGCATTGGGTGGGCGTATGGCATTTCTTGCAGTAAAAAAGGCCGTCCTCTCCGACATATTCCTTGTCGGAAGGCTCGGCCTTCGTGTTCCGGTCAAAGAGGGAAGATAACAGCTCGTTCATAGGCTTTCTCCTTCTTCGCATCTGTAGTTGTCGTGGCTGTAGGTTCCCGCTGATCCCCCAGAAGAAGCTGTCTGCCGCCGTTCCCGCCTTGCCCAGCTCCGAATGGTAGCCAGGTGGCTTTTATACGACTTCCCGGTGGAGGCCATATACTCGGACAGACGCTCGATCCGTCGCTGGTAGTCCAGGGGGAACTCCGCCTGTAAAGAAGAAAGCTCAGAATCAGACAGAAGGACATTGCCGTACTCCCCATACTGATGGCGAGGTTCTTTCTCCTTCTTTCTTTTATTTGAGTCAGTATTTGATTCTTCTTTACTTCTTTCTTCTTTATTTATTTGTGCCTGATTTTCCAGCGCAGGTTCCTCCAGCGCTGGACTTTTCTGCATTGGATTATCCAGCGTTGGATTTTCCTGTGCTGGATTATCCTGCGCTGGATTTTCTGCTTTAGGTGGTGA
>JAJQBL010000068.1 GCA_021203325.1 Clostridiales bacterium
GACAACCACCACCCCGGCCTGGGGGAGGGCGGCAAGTACCACGAGAAGGCCACCGAGACCCCCCTCCCCAAGGGGGAGACCCTGACCTTCGCCCTGGTGGGCAACCAGAACAGCGGCAAGACCACCCTTTTTAACCGGCTCACCGGCTCCAATCAGCACGTTGGCAACTTCCCCGGCGTCACCGTGGACCGGAAGGACGGCGTCATCAAGGGCCATCCCAACACCATGGTCACCGACCTGCCGGGCATCTACTCCATGTCCCCCTACAGCAGCGAAGAGATGGTGACCCGCCAGTTCATCCTCCAGGAGAAGCCCAAAGGCATCATCAACATTGTGGACGCCTCCAACATTGAGCGGAACCTCTACCTCACCATGCAGCTGCTGGAGCTGAACGTCCCCATGGTCATCGCCCTGAACATGATGGACGAGGTGCGGGAGAACGGCGGCTCCGTCCGGGTGAACGAGATGGAGCAGCTGCTGGGGGTGCCGGTGGTGCCCATCTCGGCGGCGAAGGACGAGGGCATTGACGAGCTGGTGCGCCACGCCCTCCATGTGGCCAACTTCCAGGAGCGGCCCCGCAAAACGGACTTTTGCAGCCCGGACGATGGGGGCAGCGCAGTACATCGGTGCATCCACGGCATTATGCACCTCATCGAGGACCACGCCCGCCGGGCGGAGATCCCCCTCCGCTTCGCCGCCTCCAAGCTGGCGGAGGGCGACCGGACGGTGCTGGAGGCCCTGGCCCTGGACCAAAACGAAGAGGAAATGCTGGAGCATATCGTCCGGCAGATGGAGACGGAGCGGGGCCTGGACCGGGCGGCGGCCATGGCGGATATGCGCTTCCGCTTCATCCAGCAGGTCTGCGGCGAGACGGTGGTGAAGCCCCAGGAGAGCCGGGAGCATCGCCGCAGCCAGGCCATCGACCGGATTCTCACCGGCAAATACACCGCCATCCCGGTGTTCGTCCTCATCATGGCGGCGGTGTTCTGGCTGACCTTCAACGTCATCGGGGCGTGGCTGTCCGACCTGCTGGAGCTGTGCATTGGCTGGCTCACCGACCTGGTGGACGCGGGGCTGACTGCGCTGGAGGTGAATGAGGCCCTCCACTCCCTCATCATTGACGGCGTGTTCAGCGGCGTGGGCAGCGTCCTCAGCTTTCTGCCCATCATTGTGACGCTGTTCTTCTTCCTCTCCCTGCTGGAGGACAGCGGCTATATGGCGCGGGTGGCCTTCGTCATGGACAAGCTGCTGCGAAAAATCGGCCTCTCCGGCCGGAGCATCGTCCCCATGCTCATCGGCTTCGGCTGCACGGTGCCCGGCGTCATGGCCTGCCGCACCCTGCCCTCCGACCGGGACCGGAAAATGACCATCCTGCTGACCCCCTTCATGAGCTGCTCCGCCAAGCTGCCCATTTACGCCTTCTTCACCGCCGCCTTCTTCCCGGACAATGGGGCGCTGGTGATGGTGGGGCTGTACTTCTTCGGGATTCTGGTCAGTATTCTGATGGCCCTGCTGATGAAGGGCAGCCTGTTCAAGGGGGAGGCGGTGCCCTTCGTCATGGAGCTGCCCAACTACCGGATGCCCAGCGCCAAGAATGTGGCCCAGCTGCTGTGGGAGAAGGCCAAGGACTTTTTGGAGCGGGCCTTCACCGTCATCTTCCTGGCCACCATCATCATCTGGTTCCTCCAGTCCTTTGACTTCCGGCTGAACATGGTCACGGACGCCCAGGACAGCATCCTGGCCGCCATCGCCGGGGTGATCGCCCCCATCTTCAAGCCCCTGGGCTTCGGGGACTGGCGCATCTCCACCGCTCTCATCAGCGGTTTTCTGGCGAAGGAGAGCGTGGTGTCTACGCTCTCCATCCTGCTCCCCACCACCGAGGCCCTGTTTGACCTCCTGACCCCCCTCAGCGCCCTGGCGCTGCTGGTGTTCTGCCTGCTGTATACCCCCTGTGTGGCGGCCATCGCCTCCATCCGGCGGGAGCTGGGGGGCAAGTGGGCGGCCTATGTGGTGGTGGCCCAGTGCGTCATCGCCTGGGTGGCGGCGCTGCTGGTGCGCACCGTGGGGCTGCTGTTGGGGTTTGTGTGAGAAAAAGCATAGGAGGCGCTGATGAAGTACATGACCTTTCCTTCGTCCTGCGCCTTTGCGGGGGTCGCCAATCTGCTGGCCTTCGCCGGTGTGGACGCTTCGGACAGGGAAATCGCCCTGGAGATGGGGCTGCCCTACCTCTTTGCGAAATCGGAACAGGGCGGCTACCTGTCCGGGCCGATGATGCAGACGGGGGAGCTGTTCGACCTGTTTCTGCGGCCCAGAGGGTTCCGCCTGGCGGAGCAGCGGGCGAAGCCCTCCGCCGTGCCGGGCCTGCTGGCCCGGCATGCCCCGGCCATGGTGGGCCTTCGGTTGGATGCGGACAGAAAGCACGCCGCCATTTACACCGGACGGGACGGGGACGGCCGCTGCCGCTTCCTCAATAACAGGCGGGAGGATGCCCCGGACTCTGACCGGTTCCTGTTCACGGAGGAGGAGCTTCTGGCCAGATTGGACGTCCCTGCCGCGGTGGGATGGCTGGAAACCGTCCCCTGCGCCTCTGTGTCGCTTTTGCCGTACCTGAACGGCTCCGTTCAGGCGTTTCAGGAGATGCGGGGCGAACTGCTGACCTTTTGCGGGGCGGCCCACACCTGGGTCGAACTTTGCCAGGCCAGGGACCCGCTGTTTCGCCCGCTGCTGCTGGACGGCGTCTCCATGGCAAATCTGCTGGGAGAATCCGCCCTGGAGGAAACGCTCCGAACGCTGCAAGGGGCGCTCCTCGCCGCCCTGCGGCGGGGGCAGGCGGTGGCGGCGGGTGAGCTGCTGCCGGTTCCCCAGCTGGAGGAGGCCATGGAGGTTTATTTTCGGCTGCTGGTGGAGGAGCGGGAGGCGCTGCGCCTTAGCCTGGAGAAAAAGACTATCCAATCAAAATGAAACGGAGGTAACTTATGAGCATATGCACCTTTCTTGCTGCGGATTGCCCGCTGGCAACCTGGGAACCATCCCGGGACTATCCGCTGGAAATCAATCTTGACGACGGCACAATAGAGGACGGCGGCGCAGAGGATAACTACTTTTTGCAGCCCTTTGAAGATGTTCAGGATTATACCGACAGGCAAAACGCCGTCTCGCTGGAATGGAACTATACGGAGGGCCGGGCAAAACAAATCATCGCGTATATCAAAAATGCTTTGCGGAATACGCCTTCCGTAGAACTCTGGCACGTCTGGCTCATGGATTACTGCGAATTTGAGGACAGGCCATTCCTTCACCGGCAAACGATTTCTATTGACGAACTTACTGTGAACCACATCAGGGAAATCGACGATGCAGAGATTTGGAACCGTCCGGACAAACAGTATCCCAACAGGCCGTCGTTTTATTGCCTGGAAATTAAACGATAACAACCCCAATCATAACAAAACGCTGCGGCGCGCCCTACAAAAGCGTACCGCAGCGTTTTTGCACTTGTTGCGTTTAGCCCTCCAGCTTCTGATTCAGCAGGGCGCTGACCGCCTTGGGGTCGCCCTTGCCCCTGAGCCGCTTCATGCACTGGCCCATCAGGAAGCCCACGGCCTTCTTTTTCCCGGCTTTGTAGTCGGCCACGGACTGGGGGTTCTCTGCCAGCACCGCCGTGACCGTCTCCTCCAGCAGCCCGGCGTCGTTGACCTGCTCCAGACCGTTTTGGCGCATATAGTCCTCCACGTCGGCGTTGTCCGCAAAGCAGCCCCGCAGGACCTTGGCGGCGCTGCCCCGGTTCAGCCGCCCGGCGGTCACCAGACCGATCAGCTTTGCCAGGTTCTCCGGCGCGAAGATCATCTCCTTCACGTCCAGGCCCCGCTCCTTTAATTCCCGCAGCACCTCGCCCTGAATCCAGTCGCTGGCCTGCTTGGGGCCGGCCCCGGCGGCCACCGTCTCTTCAAAGAAGGCGGCCATGGCCCGGCTGGAGGTCAGCAGCTCCGCGTCCTTGGCGGAGAGGCCCCACTGGGCCTGATACCGTTCCCGCTTGGCCTCCGCCATCTCCGGCATGGCCTGCCGCAGGGCGTCCAGATAGGCGTCGGACAGCTCCATGGGCGGGATGTCCGGCTCCGGGAAGTAGCGGTAATCCTGGGCGTTCTCCTTGGAGCGCATGGAGTAAGTGGCGTCCTTGTTGTCGTCCCACCGGCGGGTCTCCTGAATCACCCGCTTGTGGTCCAGCTCAATGCGCTCCTGCTGGTGGCGGGCCTCGTAGGCGATGGCCCGGGAGATGGCCTTGAAGGAGTTCAGGTTCTTCATCTCCGTCCGGGTGCCCAGCTCGTCGCTGCCCTGGGGCCGGACGGACAGGTTCACGTCGCACCGGAGGCTGCCCTCCTGCATCTTGCAGTCGGAGACCCCCAGGTATTCCAGCGTAGAGCGGAGCTTCTCCAGATAGGCGATCACCTCGTCCGCTGAACGGAAATCCGGTTCCGTCACGATCTCGATCAGGGGGACGCCGCAGCGGTTGTAGTCCGCCCGGGTCTGGTCAATCCAGTTGTCGTGAACCAGCTTGCCCGCGTCCTCCTCCATGTGCAGCTCGTGGATGCGGATGACCTTTTCCTCGCTGCCCACCCGGATGGGGACGCTGCCGTTGCGGCCGATGGGCAGGTAGAGCTGGGACACCTGGTACGTCTTGGGCAGGTCGGGGTAAAAGTAGTTCTTCCGGTCAAACTTGCAGTACTGGGTGACGGTGCAGTTCAGGGCCAGGGACGCTTTGGCGGCGTACTCCAGCACCTTTTTGTTCATCACCGGCAGGGTGCCGGGCATGCCGGTGCAGACGGGGCAGACGTGGGTGTTGGGCGCGCCGCCGAATGCGGTGGAGCAGCTGCAAAAGATTTTGGTTCTGGTGGCCAGCTCCACATGGGTCTCCAGACCGATGACAACTTCCCAGTTCATGCCCTTTCCCCTCCTTCTGCGGCCACAGGGGCCTGTTTATGGTGGTCGGTGTCCTGCTGATAGGCATAGGCGGCGTTCAGAATGGCCTGCTCTCCCAGGGCGGGGCCGATGAGCTGTGCCCCCACCGGCATGCTCTGCCGGTCGAAGCCGCAGGGCATGGACAGGCCGGGCAGCCCCGCCAGGTTGACGGACACGGTGTAGATGTCGCTGAGGTACATTTTCAGCGGGTCGGACAGGCTCTCCCCCAGCCGGGGGGCGGTGGTGGGGGACACCGGCATCAGAATCAGGTCATATTTGGCGAAGGCGTCGTCAAAGGCGGACTTGATGACGTGCTTCACCTGCAAGGCCTTCCGGTAAAATGCGTCATAGTAGCCGGAGGACAGGACGAAGGTGCCCAGCAGGATGCGCCGCTTCACCTCGCTGCCGAAGCCCTCGGTGCGGGTCTTGCAGTACAGGTCGGTCAAATCCTCGTAGCCCTGGGCCCGCCAGCCGTACTTCACCCCGTCGAACCGGGACAGGTTGGAGCTGGCCTCCGCCGCCGCGATGATATAGTAGG
>JAJQBL010000031.1 GCA_021203325.1 Clostridiales bacterium
CAAACCGCCGGGGTTTGTGTTGTTCAAACCCAACAGAGAAAGGAAGTGGCCCCATGTCTCAGCAGCGCAAACGCCTTGTGGTGGGGGTCAGCGGCGCCTCCGGCGCGCCGTTGGCCGTCGCCCTCCTCCGGGCGCTGAAACAGACCCCGCTGGAAAGCCATCTGATTATCACCCACGGCGCAGAGCTGACCCTGGCCCAGGAGTGCGGCATGACCGCCGAAGAGCTGGGGGCGCTGGCCGACGCCGTCTATGACAACCGCAACATCGGGGACGGCCCCGCCAGCGGCACCTTTGCCGCCGAGGGGATGGTGGTGGTGCCCTGCAGCATGAAAACCGTGGCGGGGATTCACTCCGGCTACAGCGACACCCTGCTCCTCCGGGCCGCCGACGTCACCCTGAAGGAGCGGCGCAAGCTGGTGCTGGTGCCCCGGGAGTGCCCCCTCTCCACCCTGCACCTGCGGAATTTATATGAGCTGTCCCAGATGGGGGCGGTGATTCTCCCCCCGGTCCTCAGCTATTATCAGCACCCCCGCAGCCTGGACGATATGAACGCCCACATTGTGGGGAAAATTCTGTCCCAGTTCGGCGCGGAGCCGGAGGGGGCTTACCACTGGGAGGGCCTCCAGCCATGAAACCGCTGCATTTTGAAACCGCCGTCCTGTCCAAACCCATCACGGTGGATCTGTTTCCGGCGGGGAAGGACTGGAACGTGCTGATCTCCGGCGGCGACGCCCCCCATGTGGGCAGCGTCACCGTGGCCCGGCCCGACGGGGCGGGCGGGGCCAGCCTGGAAAAAATCGTCCTCCCCACCCACAAGGATGACCACGTTGGAGACCGGTATGCTGCGGCCCTGGCTGAACGAACGGGGCATACCGCGGCCGTGTCCTGCGGCATCCACTATGACGGCCTCTCAAAAGAGGGCATTGCCCGGGTGATGGACGCCATGGAGGGGCTGCTGGGGGAGGTCTGCGCCGCCCTGGACAGGCAGGAGCCGCCGAAAATTGAGGGTTTCCCCAAAAGATAAATTGACAGCGGCGCAATTGTCTGGTAAAATAATGGTGTATGAGCGACTTGAAGCTGCTGTTTGCAGCATTGGAATCATAAAGGAGTTTCACCATGAGCTTTAAAATCGTTGGCACAGGGAGCTATGTGCCAGAGCATATTGTGACAAATGATGACCTGACCCTGTTTCTGGACACTTCGGATGAGTGGATTCGCAGCCGCAGCGGCATTGAGCAGCGCCATATCGTGACGAATGAGACCACCTCTGAGCTGGCCACCAAGGCCGCCCAGGCCGCCCTGGAGAACGCCGGGGCGGACGTCAGCGAGATCGACATGATTCTCTGCGCCACCGTCAGCGGCGAATACGTCAGCCCCTCCGTGGCCTGCATGGTGCAGCACAATCTGGGCGCCCAGTGCCCCTGCCTCGACCTGAACGCCGCCTGCACCGCCTGGATCTACCTGATGGACACCGCCGCCGCCTTCTTCTGCAAGGGTGGCATCCGGAAAATGCTGGTGATCGGCGCGGAGAGCATGAGCCGCATTCTGAACTGGCATGAGCGCTCCACCTGCGTCCTGTTCGGCGACGGCGCCGCCGCTGTGGTGCTGGAGCCGGGGGACAACTACCTCACCTCCGTCTTTCAGGTCCAGGGCGGGGACGATGTCATCGCCATCCCCACGAAGAAGGGCATCTCCCCCTGGTATGACCGGCAGGAGAAGGAGCCGCTGGTGCATATGAACGGTCAGGAGACCTACAAGTTCGCCGTCAGCAACTTCCCCAAGCGCATCGCCGAGGTGGTGGAGAAGGCCGGTCTCAAGCAGAGCGATGTGGACTGGGTCATCCCCCATCAGGCCAACAAGCGCATCATTGACGGTGCGGCCCGCCGGATGAAGGACATCCCCGCGGACCACTTCTGTGTCAACATTCAGAAGTACGGCAACACCTCCGCCGCCAGCATCCCGCTGGTGCTGGATGAGTGGAACCGGGCGGGCCGATTCCAGCCCGGCGACCTGATTGCCATGGCCGCCTTCGGCGGCGGTCTGTCCAGCGCGGCCTGCCTGATTCGCTGGTAAACCGGCCCCGCTGCCCGCCCCAATGGGGGCGGAGGCGATAACTGCATAAGCTGCAAAGCGGCGGGGAAGCATCCTCGCCGCTTTTTCAGGCGGCAGGCCCTACTTTTCCGTGGATGACGGCTCCTCCGGGCGGGGCATGGCTGCGGCGATCTCCCCATAGCGGGTGATGAGGACGTCATAGTTCTCCCGCCGGTGGGGGTACAGACAGGCGCTGCAATCCTTCATGCCGTTTTCCAGCCAGGTAAAGGCGCCGCCGCACCGGTCGCCCAGCAGGTAGAGCGGGCAGTAGCAGAACAGACAGTTGAAGTTCTCCGGGTCGGCCCCCGGATGGCAGGGGGAAGTATTCGCAGCCGCGGTGGGAAAAGTAGGCGTATTCTTTGGACATATGCGGGCTCCTTTCCAAACAGGTGTGTACAGAAAGCAGTATACCGCAAAATGCGCTACCTGTCACGCTGGGATGCGGGGCTGCGTTGCAGGCAGCAGCATCGACTTAAAGATACAAGTTTATCCTGAGTTGAGGGGAGCAGCGTAGCCGTACAGCAAGATTTCAGCGACCAAAGGGTGATAAAATTGCTCGTTCCGCCCGCCTCCGCCAGGGCGGAACGGCAATCCCTGCCAGCCGCCATCGGCGGCAGTCTCACCAGTTATCAAGTTACTTCGTCTATTGCCTGACAGACCACCTGATTGAGAGACAAGGCGGAGCCGCCAGTGGGATAGAGGGAGATTCTTAAGAGGGACGCACAGCGGCCCTCTTGAGCCGCCTTCTTTTGCTACTTTTCTTGGCGGAGCAAGAAAAGTAGGCCCCGCTTCCCGGCAGGGAAGGCCGGGCAAAACCTCGATAGCGAACATTATCCGAGGAGACCCACTGTGGGGGCAAAACCTCTTTCCTTTTAACCACCTTTTTTAAGGAGGAAAGGTTGGCCGGGCGCACACTGTGCGCCCCTACGGAAAGACGGGTAACGGAGTGCAAAACCATTCAGTTGATGACATTGCCCTTGCAGTAGCCGGAAACCGGCACCAACATAACCGCACACAGGGGACACAGCGGAACTCTTCCACACGGAACTTACGAAAGAGGGAAATGACTATGGCAGAGCTGATGAAAAACCAAATTTGCACCCTGCACATGGACGGCTACACCAGCGAAGGGGACGGCGTGGGCCGCATCGACGGCCGGGTCGTCTTCGTGAAAGGCGCCCTCCGGGGCGAGACGGTAGAGGCCAGGATTTTGAAGGTGAGCAAGGCCGCTGCCTGGGCGAAAATCGAGGGGGTGCTGGAACCGTCCCCCGCCCGCGTGGAGCCGGACTGCCCCTACTACGGCAAATGCGGCGGCTGCCGCCTGCGCCACATGACCTATGAGGAGGAGCTGGTCTATAAGCGTCAGCGGGTGGAGGATGCCTTGGGGCGGATCGGGGGCTTTGACGTTACCCTGGACGAGATGCTGGGGGCGGCCCAGCCGGAGCGCTATCGGAACAAGGCGGCCTTTCCCATCGCCCGGGACCCGAAGAACGGCGTTCGCGTGGGCTTTTACCGGGAGCGGAGCCATGACGTCATCGACATCCCCGCCTGCCGCATCCAATCCGACCAGGCGGACAAGGCCGGGCGCATCGTCCGCAAGTGGATGCACAGGTACAACATCTCCGCCTACGATGAGGGCAGCTTACAGGGGCTGATGCGGCACCTTCTGGTGCGCACGAACCGCCGGAGGGAGCTGCTGATCTGCGTTGTGGCAAATGCGGACCGCCTGCCCTTTGAGGCGGAGCTGGTGCACGACCTGACCGTGGGCTGCCCCAAAACGGTGGGCATTGTGCTGAATACCAACACGGCGGACACCAACGTGATTCTGGGCCGCACCTACCGCACCCTCTGGGGGACGGATTATCTGGAGGACCGGCTCTGCGGCCTGACCTTCCGGCTCAGCGTCCCCTCCTTCTTTCAGGTCAACCGGGACCAGGCCGAGGTGCTGTATCAGAAGGCGGTGTCCTTTGCCGGGCTGACCGGGGCGGAAACGGTGGTGGACCTGTACTGCGGCACCGGCACCATCACCCTGGCCATGGCGCGGCAGGCGAAGCGGGCTATCGGGGTGGAGGTGGTGGCCCCCGCCGTCCGGGACGCCAGAGAGAACGCTGCCCGCAACGGGTTTGACAATGTGGAGTTCCTCTGCGCAGACGCCGGCGAAGCGGCCAGGCAGCTGGTGAAGCGGGGGATACAGCCTGACGTGATCTGTGTGGACCCGCCCAGAAAGGGGCTGGAGCGCCCGGTGATCGACGCCATGGCGGCGATGGCCCCCCGGCGCATTGTCTACGTCTCCTGCGACCCGGCCACGCTGGCACGGGATTTGAAGCTGCTGGGAGAGCGGGGGTATCGGCTGGAGCGGGCCGCGGCGGTGGATATGTTCCCCAGGACGGGACATGTGGAGACGGTTGTTCAACTTTCCAACAAAAGCCGGGCGATGTGATCCGGGGGGGGGGACTTGACCTGGACGAGCCGGATATTACGGCGGCGGAGAGCAAGGCAACCTATCAGGAGATCAAAGCCTATGTGAAAGAGCAGACTGGACTTTCCGCGTCTTCGCTGTACATCGCACAGGTGAAGCAAAAATACGGCATCATCGAGCGTGAGAATTATAATCTGTCAAAATCTGAGGACGCACGACAGCCACAGTGTCCGCCAGAGAAGGAGAAGGCAATCATAGAGGCGTTGCGGCACTTTAAAATGATAGAGGGGAGCATTTGATATGAATACATCCTGTGAGTTTAACATCGACACTGCCAGCGTGGAGCTGCGTTTCGCTGATGGCACCGAGATCAGTATCTATACCCCAGGGGTGGACGATGAGATTTGCCCCACCGTCCCTATGCAGACGGAAATAGACAGGCTGATTTACAACGATGCTAGTGATATATTTGGACTAACTCAAAAAAGTGCCTAAAACAGCATATTTTCACCTTATTCGAGACCGTTCTGGACTCGACTTTTTAATTCCTGTGTGAATGCCAATTCAATACATAAAATCAGAGCGTGTATCGCCCCAATTTTGGGGAATGAGTACACGCTCTGATTTTATGCCACGAAACAGATGGAGGTGAAGGAACCATGAGCGGAAACACAGCAGATGACAGCGTACAGTATTCCAGAGACAAGCCCAACGACTGCAAGTTCTGCTACTACTGGCAGGGCCGGAAGAAGGGCTGTCTGATGGGCAAACAGAACTGCGCCTATCTCATCCGTGAGGAGGAACCGACAGAACGCAGCCAGTGTGATGGCTGTCCCTACGGTAAATATTCGCCCTGCATCGGCTGGTGTACCGTGGATGTGATAAACGCTGTTTTCAAGAACCGGC
>JAJQBL010000014.1 GCA_021203325.1 Clostridiales bacterium
GGGCAGGGCGATGTCGGTGGGGGAGGTGTCCCCCAGCATGGCCTTGATGTCCCGGATGAGCTGGCGGGTGTACACCGTTTTGCCGCTGGCGTTCAGGTGGAAGTTGGTGTCGTAGAACCATTCGGCCTCTAAGACGCTGTTGGACGGGTCCCCCAGCACATAGCAGTGGAGTTTGGCCTGCAGGCTGTCATCGTAGCCGTCCAGGTCAGCCCCTCCTCCACCGCCAGGGCGTTCATGGGGCAGAAGCAGTACCAGACAGTGGCCCCCCGGTCGGTGAGGGTGTCAATGTATTCGTTCAGCACGTCCACAAAGTCCTCCTCCGGCAGGTCCGCCCGAACAGGATGGGGGTGGTGCTGTCGTATGCGCCGGACATGATGTTATTTGTGCAGTCCTCCGCCGCAATGTCCCCATACGCGTTGAAGGAGGCCCGGCTGTACACTCCGGTGAGGGCCGGGGTGGTGCCGCTGAGGACATACCCCGGCTTCCGGGCGGCGAAGGTGGGAAACTGGCCCGCCAAACTGTCCCAGTCCTCCCGCTCCAGCCGCCCCAGCAGGGAGAATGCCCCGTCCAGCCCCTGCCACAGGGCCTCGCCGTTCACATAACAGCTCAGGGTCTGCGCCTGCTGCTCCGGGATGAGGATGACGATGTCCCCCGCCCGGATGCTGTCCTCGGACAGCTCCAGCATCATCTTCGTCCCCAGGGCGGCGTAGAGGCCGAAGTTCACCGCCGTGTAATCGGGCAGTTCTTCCTCCACCAGGGCGCTGTCCACCCCGAAGGCCACAGCGCTGCCCCCTACAAAGACAATGCGCTGCCCCTCCGTCTCGTCCAGCCGCCGGCATTTGTATTTCAGTTCCCCAGAAAGGCGCTGTCGTACTGGGCGGGGAGGAGGAATCCCCCGGCCAGCAGGGTCAGCGGCACCGCCAGCAGCAGGGCGTAGGCGGCCAGAGCCAAAAGCAGTCGTTTCCGTCTCATGGTCAAAATTGAAAATAGAGGAAGGCGGTCTCCCCGTCCCCGGCCAGCAGCAGCAGCCAGCCCAGGAGAATCGCCGTCAGCAGGTAGTACAGTGTCAGCGCCCACCGGGTCTCTCCCCGGAGGCTGCCCCTGCCGGTGGGGAGGGGCGTCCCCTCCAGCAGCGTCGGGCAGCACAGCAGCAGCGGTACCGCCAGAAGGTCCAGCCGCCCCGCCAGCCAGGACAGGAGGGTGGCCCCCGCCAGCAGCAGGCCCGTCTACGGCGCCCAGCTCATATAAAAGCCGTAGCTGGCCGCCAGCAGCACCGCCCACCGCCACCGCCGGGGGCAGAGCCAGTACAGCGCCGTCACTGCCGGCAGGAAGCAGAGAAATCCCAGAGAGGTAAAGCTCACGGCCCGTCCCCTCCTCCCCGTCGGTGGGGCAGCAGGCTCAGCCCCGCCAGCGCCGCCACCGGCAGCAGCATCTGCTGGAGGGTTCCCCCCAGAATCAGGCCGGACAGGACGCCCAGGGCGGTACACAGGGCGGCCAGGGCGCACCACGCCGCCGTCCCCCGCCGGAGGAAGTCCCCCGCCAGGGTCAGGAGGGCCGCGGCCAGAAAGCAGGCCGCCGGAATCCATACGCTATTCATCGGCTGCCTCCTTCTCCAGCTGGGCCTGCAGGTCCGCGATGATACGGGCGGTGCGAATCTGCACCCCCTCGGTGGACAGGTGATTGTCCGTCCCGTACAGGTACCGCCCCGGATACAGCGACTCCTCCAGGTCGGAGATCACCGGCACGCACAGCCCCTCCCGCAGGTATGCGTCCAGGGCGGCCCGGGCCTCCGGGGTGCTGTCCTCAGAGATGGCGTAGCAGTTCCGGGGGGCGTAGGTGAAGTAGACGGAGATGCCCCGGTTCAGGAAGCGCTGATACATACTGTTCAGGCTGTCCAGAAAGCTTTGGGGGAAGTCCGCCACGGTGTACCCCACCTCAAGGCCGTACACCGGCTCGTCGCTGTCGGCGTTGGGGTGGTAGAGGATGTAGTCCCCATACGCGTTATAGCTGGGGGTGTCGGTGGGGTTGCCGTCCTCGTCAAAGTCCCACGGGGACAGGGCATAGCTTTTCGCCTCCATCCCCTCTTTGGCGGTGAGGTAGGAGGTCAGGGCGGTGAACACCTGCCCCACCTCCCGGAGGTCCAGCCGGGCCACCGTGTCGTAATTGGCCTCCATCATGCAGAAGAAGGCGGCGTCCAGGCTGGCGGAGGTGCAGAACTGCCGCTTCACCGTGTCGAACTCCGGGGCGTGGAGGAGGATGTCCCCCTCCTCCATGCAGTCCAGAATCAGCAGCAGCTGGGGCAGGGCGTTGGTGTAGGCGACCACCCCCATGTTCACCACCTGATAGTCCGGAAAGGCCGCCTCCAGTTCGGCGCTGTCGTAGCCGAACCGGGTGGAGGAGCCGGAAAACAGCACCAGCTTGGCCTCCCCCTCCAGGCTCAGCAGCCGGTCAAACTTGTCCTGGAAGGTGGCGTAGTAGCTGCCGCTGTACACCGGGGCCTCCACGGCGTTGATGTGGAGGGTGGTCAGGCTGTCGCAGGACTGAAAGGCGTAGTCGCTGACGCTGACGATGTCGTCGGAGAGATAGACCGTCTCCACGCTGCTGCCCGCAAAGGCCCCGGCCTCCACCCGCTGGAGGCCCTGAGGCAGAACGACGGTGGTGCAGGAGGCCCCGGCGCAGGCGTCCTCCCCCACGGCGTAGACGGTGTAGCCGTCCAGCTCCGCCGGGATGCCCCTTCAACCCCGCCAGCAGGTAGACCACCTGGCACACGGCGGCGGCGGCGCAGCCCGCCACCACGGGGCTGACCCCCAGGCTGGCGAAGTAGGACGTGCCGGTGTTGACCATGTAGGCGATGAGGCCCGCAATGGACAGGATGGCGGTAAGGCCGGTCAGGAACAGGCCGGAAGAAACTTTTCTACTCACAGGAATACCTCCTTACGCATTCTTTTTCCGGAGGGCCAGGACGTACTTCAGGATGCACAGCGCCGTCAGCACGCCGAAGCCGATTTGCAGGCAGGTGATCAGGTTGTCATACCAGGTGCGGACGCTGACCACCCGGGAGGTGGAGGAGTAGCCGTCCATGGCGTTGGAGTTGGCGATGGCGTAGGCCTGCCAGGTCATGGCCTGCTTCAGGGCGGTGAGCATGGTCTCGTCCTCGCTGACGTTGTCCACCGTCCAGTAGTCCCACATGGCGGAGACGGCGGCCATGGTGCTCTCACCGGTGTTGCAGGTCATGGTGACGCCGTTGATGACGGCCTCTTTCAGCACAGAGTAGTTGGAGGTCTGGATGAAGTCCTCACTGATCAGGCCCAGGAAGCCCCACTCCTCCCAGAGGATGTTGACCATCAGGCCGGTGTGGGAGTTGGCGGTATAGCAGCCCACCCGGTTGAAGGCGGTCATCAGGGCCAGGCAGCCCTCATCCTCGATGGAGGACTGGTAGCAGCGCAGCTCGTTCTCACGGGCGGCCTGCTCGGTGGTGTACACGGCCACGCCGGTACGGTTGATCTCCGTGTCGTTCAGGGCGTAGTGCTTCAGCGCAGCCAGGCAGCCGTACTTCAGCGCGCCGCGCACAGTATAAGCGGCCTGATACTCACAGAGGACGGCGTCCTCAGAGTAATACTCGTGGTTCCGGGCGTTGTAGGGGGAGCGATGGATGTTCACGCCCACGCCCCACCAGATGGTCAGGTTGGACCACAGGGAGTAGTTGCCCATGACCTCGCCGTAGGCCTGGGCCAGCTCCTTGCTGAAGGTCTGGCCGATGACGGTCTCGTTGACCATGACACCGGCCTTATAGTTGTAGTTGGGGTCGTCCTCGGAGACGGTGTAGGGGTCGCCGGAGCCTTCCGCGGAGGCATAGGTGCCCAGGGTGTAGGAGTAGATGCCGTTGGGGCCATCGTTCTGGATGACCTCAGGGGAGCCGATGGAGTCGATGGCCTTGGTGCTGGTGCCGCCGAAGTCGGTGCGGATCATGCAGTCCTCCAGGGTGATCTGGTTCATCAGCAGGGTCCAGCTCTCGTCGGTGATGTCGGTGACGCCCTTCAGATCCGCCAGAGTCAGGCCGTTGTCCTCCCCGAAGATGACGGAGGAGGCGTCGCCGTTGGCGGTGATCTCGTAGTTGTCGTTGTCCATGACGTCCAGCATCTCGTCGGTGGCGGTCAGGTTCTCATAGGTGACGGGCCAGGTTCCCTCCCAGTCGCTGCGGCGATCAGATCCCGCTCGTCATCGCTGAGGCCCAGGGGGTCGGTCTGGTTCAGATCCTGGGAGGAGTCCACGCCGTCCTCACCGGGGAGATAACTGCGGTTCTCACCGGAGGAGCGGGTGATGGTGATGATCATCACGTTATACTCGTCCATGCTGCTCTGCCAGTCGGCGTCCGCTGCGGCCATGGTCTCCTGGGACGGCTCCTTGCTGGTGAACACGCCGTCGGTGGAAGGCGCGGTGATGTGGGTGTAGGTGATGGTGCTGCCCCAGCTCTCCACCTCGGTGACGAAGGTGGATTCCAGGGAGTTGTACAGGGCCTGGAGGTCGCTGTTGATGGTGAAGCCCTTGGCGGTGAGGGCCTCTACGAAGTCCACGGTGTCGGCGTCGGTGCCCTCATTCTCGGTGAGGCTGGAGCCCATGTCGCCGCCCATGACGGGATAGTAGCTGGAGAAGCCCAGCAGGGAGATCTTCTGGGTCTCCTCCTCGGTGAGGGGCAGGGCGTTGTTCTCGTTTTTCAGCAGGACGGTGCCCTCCTCGCTCATCTCCTCGCCCAGGTCGGCGATGGCCTGCACCAGCTCGGTGGTGGAGGAGTAGTCGGAGACGTAGCTGTACAGTTCGGACGAATCCTCATCGTCGGAGACGACCTTGGTGCTGCTGGTGCCCAGCAGACTGTCGATATTGGTGCGGTAGCTCTCCACAATGGGGGAGGCCGCCACGGACAGGGCCAGCAGGGAGGCCGTGACCGAGGTCAGGCCGCGCCAGAGGCGCTGCTTGGAGCGGGGTGTTTTCTCTTTTTTCATGCTTTACTTCCTATAGTTTTTCTTATCCACACGCCCGGCAGATTCCGCAGCCGCCCACAGAACCTGACGGGCAATGCTTCACAGGGTCAGGAAACGGCTGTTCCGGCGGCGGACGCCTGGGAAGAGGCGTTCGCCGTGGGAAACGCAAACAACATTTTGTATTTTATAGCAGCAGTTTATACAAAATGTTGTGTCGCACTCCGAATATTTTCCGGAAAGCGGCCCACCACCGAATCGCGGTGGGCGCTGCTTTCCGGATGCCGAATGGAACGAAGGGTTTTCCCGCCGTTGGTGTGGTGTTTACGCCTGCTTCTTCCGCTCCGCGATGGCGGCCTGCTCAGCGGGCAGGTTCTTCTCCACGGTGAACAGGAGCACCAGAA
>JAJQBL010000152.1 GCA_021203325.1 Clostridiales bacterium
TCTAATATATTGCCGGTGGTAAAGCCCATCTGATCAACGGCCTCATAGATTGCACGAATAACTGCGGGGCTGGTGTAATGGGCGTTCAGAGTGGACGCGCGCGCGGCGGCATATTCCTCCTCGGTGAGTAAGCCTTTCAGTTCCCGGTACTCATTCGCCCAGGAATCCTTCTGGCTGTCAAAGGCATCGGCCAGACTGCCCCAGCCGACATATCTCGACAAAATCTGCTGTTCCTCCGGTGTGGCGTTCCGGTGTTCAGCCTCCAGCATCTGCAAGGTACGAATCGCGGCCACGTTGTAAGCGTATTTCTGTTTCGGCCCACCTTCGCCCAGGTGGTCATCTGTGATACGGAAGTTGGCGGCAGGAATAGACTGCTCTGTAACGCTTTCGGGTGCCGATTCCGGGGTAGGCGGTAAATTATCCGTCTGGCCATCGGCAGCCAGCACATCCCCCGGCGTTTGCCCAGGTTCTGTACCGTAAACATCCTCAAATACATCTGCTTCCGGGGTTTCCGGGATTACATCCGATGTCGGTGCTTCCCGTTCCGGATCACCAAAGTGCAGCGTCCTGATCTCCACATCAAAAGGCAGCCCATTCTGCTCGCCGGGATAGAAACCGACTGTTTCCTCGGTCATCGAAGGTTGTTCAGAAGCCGGTTCTTCCTGCTGGCTCTGCGGATAGCGTTCCATCAGCCGCAGGAAATTCTCACGGCGTTCTGCACGGAATACCGGATAGCGCAGCGCCGGGTCACGGAGCTGGACATCGAATGTCCCAATGCTCTCGATCACAAAGGGCTTGCCGTCCTCCAGATGGACGGTATCACCGGCATGGTAAGGAAATGCCGGTTCCGGGTGAAGCACAGCCTGCACCTGCTCCCGCAGGCCGGGGAAATCTTTCAGCCCGGCGTTGTTGATGAAGTCGTATGCTGCTTCCCAACTGTCAAAGGTGATGGGGTAATCGTCTAAATCCCCGAAATAGATGGGGTTGGTTTCTGTAGGACGGAACGGGAAACCGGCAGTCTCCATTGCCGTCACAATACGCTGCTGGTCTGGGGTCAAGCCGGACAGCACCTGTTCCCGGTAGGCTTGCTGGTCTGCATCAAACTGCTCGACCTGCTCTGCAAGGGTAGATTCTGTCTCCTGCCGGAGCGTATCAACCAGATCATCCCGGTATTCCTCCGCATCCCAACGGCTAACAAAGTCGATGGTCACGCCATCACGGTCTACATAGTAGTCGCCGGTCTGGTCGTCCCAAATGGAATACGCCGGTCTGCCCGGATACCAGTCCACATCCACCACATGAAAGCGGTCTTCCGGGGCAAGGGTATCACCTCTGACCTCCGCAGCCGGTTCAGGTTCATCCTGTGCGGCTTCCGCCGCATCCTCCTCCGCAGCGATGCGAGCTACATCAGCCTCCACCATCTGAATAAAGGGACTTTGCGCCAGCTTTTCCGGATCAACCACTTCGCCGTTCACGATGCCGTGTTCGGCCAGCCGCGCCCGAACCCATTCAGGATCAATGTCTGCAAACTCATCATCTTCCTGTTCCGGCTCTGTCCGTTCTTCCTCATGGTGAGAGAGCTGGGCATAGGTTTCTTCCAGCACCGCCTGTGTCAGCCGATTGTGGAAAGCGGTATTATCATAAAAAGACCGTAAAATTGTGTGTCATACAGAGAAATGACCGCCCGATTGATGGCGGCATTGCCCTCTATCATGGCATTTTCCCGGTCAGAGTTCCGGCAGGCGTTCTGATAGGCTGTGTCAGCAAAGACAGCATCCCGCACGATAGGCAGGTAATACGCATAAAGGTCGCCCACCGTGAAAGACGCAGCTTCTTTGGCCGCGCTTGCCACCTCCTGCACCGCCGATTCCGGTTCTGCAGGAGTCGCCTGTGCCGGTTCCGCGTGAGTTGCGTCAAGCTGTGCCTTTTCCTTTTCTGTCAGGTAGCGGTCTGTCTTTACCAGCGTATCAATTCGCTTGACAACGACATTCCAGGACAACGTGACCTCCGCACAGTCCGTCTTACTCAGCCGGATGCCTTTTCCATCGTGGTCTTCAAAGCTGTGCGTTTTATTGGAAAGTGCGCCGCTGTGACCGCCGATGCCGTATTCCTCACGGAGAAAATCTGCCCTTTCTTTGGTGCTGTGTTCGTCAGAGAAGTATCTGTAAATCCTTCCTTTGCCGCCGGACACGGAGCTGCCATGAGTGAGCGCCTCGTCAACCTCATCCTCGGTGATAAACTGCTCGGTTTTCGGCACCGCAAACATATCGGTACTGTATTCCCTCCAGGGCGTTTCCAGATTGTGAAGCCCTTCCAACAGCATCGGGACATCGTGATAGTGGAACCGGAGGATGCCGCGCTGCTGGGCGTAGACCTGGGCAAAAAACTCCATGTCCTTTGTAATGGAAGCGAGAGTCTGCGGGTCAGATAGTGCCTTTGCAAGCCGCGCCGTTTCCTCTGGAAAGCCGCCACCCCGGTACTCATCCAGAGAAGAAAGCAGCGGTACACTTTCCGTCATTTCAGAAAAGTCATGCCGCAGATACCAGATGGATTGTGCCAGGGCAGAACGGTAATGATTTTTCGTTTCTGTCAGCTCCACGTTGGTGGCAAACTGCCCGGCATCCATCAGCTCCCCGATACGGTCAGCTGCGTCCAGCCAGGGAATAAACATCCCCGGCGCAGCATCGCGCGCATGGTCGCCGCGGGCAAGCCAGACACCCCGTTCATCGAACCATGCGGACACCTTTCCGCTGTCCGTATTCAGCCCCATGCCTCCGCGATACTCCTGCTGAAGAAATGCCGCGATCTCCTCCGTAGATTTCCCCATCATAAACTGTGCGGCGACCCTCATGCGGCTTGCGTCATCACTCCCGCCCAGCCGAAGCACCTGGTCAATGTCATTTTGGGGCAAAGAAAAAGCGGAGGGCATTTCGCTCTCCGCCGCGTGGTCGATTGCCTCGATCTGTTCTGCTTCTGTGGGGAAGATGAAGGATAGCTGCTCATATTCTCCGGGAACCGTATCCCCGAAGGGGTTTAGCTGTACACCAGCTCCGTCAGCACTGTCTCCTCGGCCATCGCTTTCAGGCTGTTCATGTGGCCGACCCAGGCCATCTGTTGAGTCATTTTGTCCGGGGCCGGGTACTTCTGAATCAGCTCGTCCATCAGCTGTTCCATTCTCCGGGTGGCCGTCTCCTGAATCTCCCACAGATGGGGGAACAGCTGCTCGGTCAGCACCAGGTCGCTGTACAGCATCGGATTGTGTTCCTGAAGGAAGCTCCTGCGCATCCTCCCGTACTTGCCCATGGGCTTGCGCTCCTGTTCGGTCAGTACGAGGTTCGGGATCAGGTAATCTCCGCTCTGGGTGTAAGTCAGTTCGTTCATCATGGTTTTGGCTCCTTTCTGCCGCCTGTCGGCTGCGCTCATAGGTTCGGATAGCGACTTCAATCTCCCGGAATACCTGGCCGGATACCCCATTGACAGCGGCACCCAGATAGTTCATGGTCTGCCGGGTATTGAAATCAAAGATGGGAAGAAAATCCTCATGCTCAAAGTAGCTGGCCGGGTCGTCCAGGCACCGGACGTATAACTGATAGGTCACGCTGACAGCGACGGCTTTCCGGAAGGCCACTTCGATGTTGTACTCATCATAACTCTCCAGATAGCTATCCGCAACGATGTCGAGGAACTGCTGGCCATGCTCCTGCCAGTAGTCCACCGCCAGACGGTTTGCGATCTGCTCCAACTGGCTTTCCAGCGGCAGCGTCTCCGATATGCCAAACGCCTTTGCCAGCGCAGACTGCACCGGCGCTTCATAGTTGTCCTGCATCTTCCACAGGTAGACCGGACGGGAATTTCTCCTTGTGCCGGTGTCCGACACATCAAAAACATAGCGCAGTCTGGGATAATCGCCGCTGCTGTCAATGAGGGCGATCCCCCTGGCACCGCGCTTCACATAGCGGTTCATCCGCACATTCCAGAGGTCGTACTCCGCACACGCTGTTGCATCCGGCCTCTGGGTAAAGATCATCAGCTGATCCTCATAGGGATATTTGTACAGACGGGCGGCGGTGGTCAAAAATCCTGTCCACTGGCCAACGCTGGCATTTACAGTGCCGGCAGCGTCCCGCGCCATCTGAGAATAAATCTGTAACTTGCTCGGCAAGGTTTACCTCCATTTCTCATAGCTCCCGGTACAGGTCAAGCCGGTCAAATGCCTCATCAGACATCCCGCCCAGCTTTTCCAGCACACGGTCTGTAAGCTCCAAAAGTTCCCCCTCATCGGGGGTAAGACAACATCGCATCTCCCGAAGCGCTTTTACAAGCCCCGGTCGGGTGCCGGGGCTGTAAAGCATCATCAGAAACCGTTCATCCTGGGTAAAGTCCATCGCTCATAACTCCCTGTCGGAAATATCTTTTGCAGACCGCTTCGGCAGTTCCGGCACCCGGCTTTCCCGCAGCTCTTTCAGCTGCTCCAGCACAGAAGGGCGTTCATCGTGATCCGGTTCTTTCCTCCCGTTGTTGACAATGCCATCCAACATCGAGTAGTCGTCCTCCATAGCCATCTCCGCATTTTTCAGGTAGTTTTCCGGCTGGATAAAGCCCGGAACCTCCCGAAAACCAACGCTGTCTACATAGTGAGAGCTTACCACACCATTCTGGCGCAGCGCCACGATGTCACTGACGGAGAGGCTGTGACCGCGGAAGTCCTCCGGCCTTGCCAGGTTGAACTGCTCATAAAGCCCTTCCAGCAAAACATCCTGACTGGAATGGGCGGGCAGCTCACCCACATAGGTCACTTCATAGTGGTCGATTTCCGGCTCCCGTCCGTGCTTCTCCAGCCAGGAGTAATTCATAAAGCGATCCTGCGCTGTTTCATCCACCAGCTTTAGCTGCAAAATGGCATAGCTGTCGGTAGTGCTTTCCAGAAAGGTCTGGAGCTTTTCCTGGCTTTTTGCGCCATACACTTCATCCCATGCTTCAATCTTCATCGTGAACCTCCTGCTCAAAGGGACTGCCGTTTAAGGCAGCATCCTGAATCTGCTGTTTCCGGCGCTCCTCACTGTATGGGGGACGAATGGAAACGCACTTTTTCGGTATCTGGTAGGTGACAGCCCGTCCGGGGCCACGCCGCTCCAACTGAAACTGCGCCGGATACTTCTTTGTCAGCTCCTTCAGCTTTCCGATCATCCGGGCGTCGTGGGTGTAGATACTGGCAGTGTCCAGCTCGTTGTCCCATAAAATCACCGTTTCCTGCTCCGCAAGGGAGAGTCCCCGGCGGCTCATAAACTGGCCTCCGCGACCC
>JAJQBL010000035.1 GCA_021203325.1 Clostridiales bacterium
TTAATATGTGAAAGCCTATCAGCATTGTATTTGATTTTGGTAGCCGCTACCGAAAATAAGTAGACCGTCTCGCATTGCATAAGACGGTCTACTTTATAGTACCCTGACCCTACCCTTAGAGATTAGCGACAACATAGGCGATTTTATCACCTGTTGCCGATGCCCTCTACATACGGCGGATGTTCCGATTCGCTGCTTTCAGCGTTTTTATTTTGTCTGGTGTGATTTTCCCTATAGCAGCGTAGGCAGAACGCAAAACAGAGAATCGCTGGACAGAGAATCAAGTGCAGTCTACAACATAAAATTTCGCTAAGTGGTGAGTCCTTGCTATAATCGGTTCGTAAAATGGCATCCCCGTTTCCATATGAAACGGGTTTCAAGTTACGAAAACCATAACTTGAAACCCATGCTTGACAATTCTGCATCTGGTGGTAGTAAATCCTCCTTTTCAGGATTTACTACCGCCTCTACATTTACTCGCCTTTCCTTTTAATCGGCATAGACCAACTCAGCCAGAATAACCTCCTCGGCTCTGGATTTGATGCTGTTCATACGACGCACCCATTCCATCTGGTCAGCCCTTTTCAGGGTGGCGGTCACGCCCTCCTGTTCAGCCATGGCCGGGATCATGACATCCAGCCGTTGATGGCAGGCTTCGTCAATCTCCGCCAGATGGGGGAACAGTTTTTCTGTCAGCACCAGGTCACTGTACTGAATGGGGCGGTGTTCCTGGAGAAATGCCCGGCGCATCCGGCCATATTTGCCGATGTAGTAGTCGTGGTGTCAGAGAGTGCGATATTGGGGATGTAATAGTCCCCGCATTTTGTGGAAGTGATGTCCATAGGAAGCTCCCTTCGTGTCGAAATTGTTTGCAGCTACGATAATTCCGGGATGATCACCCCTCAATCTTCATAACTGCTGTTCAATTTCGTCACAAACGAGCCTCAGTCATGATGTATTTTCGGGACTGTTAAAAAGTACCCTTCATACAATACATCAAGAAAATATGCCAGCGGCATATTTTTAGCCGTAAACCGCAGCCAGCTATGCTGGCAAGGGTCACTGACCGAGGAGGATATGCCAAAAGTGATAACGCGGCTGTCAGGCCCCGCCCTGGCAAGGGCAAAACCTGCTTCCTTTCTCAATCCTTCCCTGAGGAAAGCATCCCCTTCCATTGATGACGCTGCGGACATCGCGCAAATCCCTTGCCAATCCCCCCGGACTTTGCTATACTGTTAAAAGCAGTATTGATAAAGGGGGCACCTTCCATGAAAGACTACGGCGCAATCGCCGAGGGCTACTTCCGCCAGGGGTGCAGCTGCGCCCAGAGCGTGGCCGCCGCCTTCTCCCAGGAGCTGGGGATGCCGGAGGAGCAGGTGCTGCGGATGCTCAGCGGCTTCGGCGCAGGCTTTGGACGGCTGCGGGAGGTCTGCGGCGGCTTCTCCGGGCTGACCTTTGTGATCTCCACCCTGTACGGCTCGGCGGACCCCGCCAAAAAGGGGGAGATTTACGCCATCATTCAGGAGCTGGCGGGGGAGTTCAAGGCCCGCAGCGGCGGCAGCCTCCGCTGCAAGGAGCTGCTGGGGCTGGAGCAGCCGGAGGGGGTGTCCGCCCCCAGCCCACGGACGGCGGACTATTACGCCAGCCGCCCCTGCCCCGCCCTGGTGCGGATGGGGGCGGAGCTGTGCGGGGCCTATCTGGAGGCCCATCCGGTGGAGGAAAGGGCCGCAGCGGAAGATGCTTAGATGCGCCCGCCCCGCCGCGGCGCCGAAGGAGCGTGATCAGTGTGAAACAGTGCAGCAAAGGGGACGGCCGCAACGCAGGCGGCCGCCCGTCGAAAAAGCAGGTGTTCCGGTCAGTCTCTGAACGGGTTTCTGTGGCGGTGGTGATTTTGCTGATCGTTCTGCCCCACGTCTTTATTTTCTGGGACTGCACGAACAGGCTGCTGACCGTCAGTGAGAACTCCCTCTACTATGTGTCCTCCACCGGCGCGTCAGTAGTGGCGGGATTGTACGGCATCACCCTCACCGGTTATATCTTCTTTCTGAACCAGCTCCAGCGCAACGGGGATGAGGACGAGACGCTGTACGACCCTATCCGGCTTCTGAAGCAGAACTACAACCGGGCGGCAATTCTCCTCTCCGCGCTGACCCTCATCAGCCTGCTGGCCAACGGATTTCTCCTGCTGTACGGCACGGAGAACACCCTCCTGTCGGATACGGCGTACCGCTTTCTGCTGGACGAAACGCTGTGGTGTACCATTGCCGCCCTCCTGGCCATCGTGTGCTTCATCCTGATGGTGGTAGACCCGGACAAAATTCAGCGCATCAGCCGGCGGTATAAAACACGGATCGACGGCGCGGACAACGTCCCCGGCAGCCTGGACCAGTTCCTGCGGGATTGTGAGGAGATGGAGGACATCATTCTGGAGCTGACCCTGCAGGCCGGGGCCAGCCTCAGTCCGAAGCATCTCGCCGACCGCTGGAAGCAAAAAGCCGTCGTCTCAACAGACCTTCTGAAAGGGCTGGAGCTGATGAACGACTCCATCTGGGAGGACGTCAGCCTGATACGGGAGTATCGGAACTACGCCCTGCACGCCTCCGACCACAGCGTCTCCCGGCAGATGTGCGATTTTGCCGCCTCCGTCAGGGAGGAGCTGCGGCAGACGCTGGAGAAGGTCAGGGCGGAAAACACCGGCAGCGCCTCCCCCTCAGAAGAATCTTAAAGGAACCGCAAGGCGTCCTCCCGGTCAACGGGAGGACGCCTTCCCTTTGTGCTGTGTCACTCCACCGGCTGATTCACCACGCCGGCGAAGAGGATGGTGTCCGTATCGCCGGTGATGACGAAGAGGAAGGGCCGGTCCAGCACGAAGTCCACGATGTCCATCGGGCCTTCCAGGGCGGCCTCATCGGCGGCGAACATGGTGTAGGCGGCGGCCTCCACCCCGTCCTCGTCCACGACGACCCGGGCGGCGTGGGTGGCGGTACTGAGGACGGCGGCCACATCGGTCAGGGAGGAGAAGTCGGCGATGTCGGCGTCGAACACATCCGTCACCCCCAGGGCCTCCAGACCGTCCTGCAAATTCAGGTCAGCGGAGACGTCGAACTTGGGCAGGGACAGGTTCACCTCACAGAGTTCGCAGCCCTCCCAGTCCGTGCCGGCCTCGATC
This sequence comes from Clostridiales bacterium, assembly GCA_021203325.1. Classification (GTDB taxonomy): domain Bacteria; phylum Bacillota; class Clostridia; order Oscillospirales; family Oscillospiraceae; genus Onthomonas. The sequence continues at coordinate 3,170 of JAJQBL010000035.1, forward strand.
ATCTCCAGCACCTGACCGTCTGTCAGCAGGCTGCTGACCTCCACCCCTTCGTCGGGGAGGATGAGCCACATCCCGCCGCTGTTCGTCAGCTCACGGTAGACCGCGCCGAACCGGTCGCCCCGGTAATAGTTTGACTCATCGGATTGGTGCATAAAGGTGCAGGTCAGGTCGCCGTTGGGGGTGTAGAAGGTGTCCGACGTGTTGTTGCCCTCCCAGAACGCGTCCGCCCAGGCCGCCTTGTAGTAGATGGTGGTGGCCAGGGCCATGACGGTGTACTGGTTCAGCTCCACGCCGCTGGCCTGCTCCTCCAGCAGACCGCCGGTCTGCTCGTTCAGCCAGCTCTGGAGGGCCTGATTCACCTCGTCCGACCCCATCTTCCCCCAGTAGGTGGAGGCATAGTAGGTCTCCGCCAGGGTGTCCAGGGTGTCCTGCTGGTAGGGGAGGCTGTCGCTGAGCCACAGGGAGCTGGCCAGGAGGCTGGTGACGGTGCCGTCGTCGCAGTAGTTCCCCTTCCACAGGGCGTTGGCCTGGGTGCGGAGGGTCTCCACGCTGTCCGCCCCCAGCAGGGTCAGGATCTGGGCCTGGCTGTTTCCGCCGGTGGTCTCCGCCAGCATGGCAAGGGCCAGGTAGATGTTCAGGGGGGAGTAGGCGGCGTTCTCCCCGTTTGCGGTGGTGAGGAACTGGGCCATGGTGGCGGAGACGAAGGCGTCATAGTCCTCCGGGTAGTCCTCCGCGCAGGCCAGACGCTCCTTCCGCAGGGCCTGCCAGGCGCTGTAAGCGTCGTCGTCCCAGTGGTCCTCGTCGGGGAAGTCCACCGTCTCCGGGTACTGGGGCGACGCCAGGAGGGAGACGGAGCCGGAGGTGTTGTCCGTGGCGGTGTTCTCCCCGCCGGTGGCGTCCGGGGTGGAGGATTCTCCGCCGGTGGTATCCGAAACGGAGGACTCCCCGCCGGTGCTGCCGTCCGGGTCGGAGGACTCCCCGCCGGTGCAGGCGGCCAGGGTCAGCGTCATGGACAGGGCCAGAATCAGTGCAAGTAACTTCTTCATATGAATTGCTCCCTTCGTTTTGACTGTTGGCGCGGCTGCGCCGAAGGTGTGGGCTGCTTTCATCTATGCAGACGCAAAGGGGGGGGGGGGGGGTGGTTCCAGGGGAAACGGAATAATTTCGCTGTTAGTGGCCGGTGGCTGGCCGCCTCTGCGGGGCGGAGCCGTTGGCTGTTAGCGACCCCAGACAGGGCCGAACAAAGGAGTTCCCCCCGGCGAAAGGGAACCTTCACCGGGGGGTGGGAGAGAAAGAGAAGAAAAAGAGAGTAGAGCGTTCCGCTCTGCATGATGTAGTATAACAGAGGTGCCGGGGGAAATGTTGGACAAATTCCAAACTTTTTTTGAATAAACTGTGACAGCCCCGGGCTGGCGGGGTCATCCCGCCGCGGCGTCCGGGCGGGAACCGGAACCGGAATCGCCCTTCCCTCTGCGGTACTGGACGGCGGCGCTGACCGCCAGCACCGCCACCAGCACGACGGTGGCCACATTGGTGGCGGCCAGCTCACCGGCCAGGTTCGCCCCGCTGGGGCTGGTGAGATTCAGCCAGGCGCTGGGCACCAGGGCAGTCAGCGCCGCCACGTCCACCACCACCAGCAGTACCGCCGCCGCGATGGCGGCAATCAGGAACGCCCTGGCCCGCTTCCTCGCCCGCCGGGGGGCGAAGGCCTGGGGAGAACCCAGCTCGGTGAGGGTCATGACCTCCGCAAGCGCCGGGTCGTGGTCGGCGGAGAACTCGGTGTAATATTGGTGGGCCTGCCGGGCGGCCTTCTGCCCCACCAGATACCGGTCATCCTCCACCGCCCCGGCGGCCGCCTGGTCGCACCAGCGGCGCAGGGCGGGGGTCAGCGTTTCATACAGCTTTTCATATTCCATCATTGTTGATACCACCTTTCTCAAATGATTCTTAGTCTTATTTTAGTTCTGGGAGAGAGTACTTCCGGTTTTTACACCTGGCCCGGTGCCAGCAACTTAAGGGGATTGTTTTCCTTAGATAAGGATTGAGAAAGGAAATAGGTGTTTGCCCTTGCCAGGGCGGGGCCTACTTTTCTTGCTCCGCC
>JAJQBL010000023.1 GCA_021203325.1 Clostridiales bacterium
CCTGAACCGCAAAGCAACAGCCTCTGATAAAAAAGCGTGATAAATCATTGCTTTTTACAATAGGAGCGATAACGTACCCTCACAGTCAGATTTCCACAACGAAAGGGCAACAAAATTGCCGCCCGTCCCGCCGCTTAGCGGCAGGGACGTAGGCGGCAATCCTGACCAGCCGCCATCGGCGGCAGTCTCACCAGTTAGAAGTTACTTCGTCTCTGACGGGATAGGCCACCTATAGGCTGGACAGCGCGAAGCCCCAGCGGGATAGGAGAGGGGTCCTTAGGGGGGAGCGAGGCCCCGAAGCTCCCCCCTGAGCCGCCTTCTTTTGCTACTTTTCTTGGCGGAGCAAGAAAAGTAGGCCATGCCCTGGCAAGGGCAAACGCTCTTTTTCCTTCCACTATCCTCATCTAAGGAGCAGACAGTCCCGCCGGGCCTGCATTTCCCGGGCAATAGGGTGGTTTACTCCGCCGTCAGTACGGTGAATCCCGCGTCCGCCGTCACCGCGTCGGCGATGCCCTCTGTGACGTAGATGGCCCCGTCGTCGTCGATGAGGATGGCCTGGAACAGGGTGCTGTGGGCCCGCCAGTAGGCGGTGGCCTCCTCCAGCCCCATGATGTACAGGGCGGTGGAAAGCCCGTCCCCCAGCGTCCCGTCCCCGGTGACGATGGAGACGGAGGACAGGCCGCTTTTGGCGGGGTAGCCGGTGGCGGGGTCGATGATGTGGTGATAGGTCTCGCCGGTGTCCTCGTCCTCAAAGTAGCGCTGATAACCGCCGGAGGTGATCACCGCCTGGTCGGCCACGCTGACGACGGCGGCGATCTCCCCCTCCGCCCCCGCCGGGTCCTGGATGCCGATGCGCCACAGGGAGCCGTCGGGCTTGGTGCCCAGACAGTGGATGTTCCCCCCCAGAGAGACCATGGCGGAGGTGACCCCCGCCTCCAGGAACAGCTCCATGACCCGCTGGGAGGTGTAACCCTTGGCGATGCCGCCGAAGTCGATGGCCTGCCCCTCCCCCAGGGTCAGGGTCCGGGTGTCGCTGTCATAGGTCAGCCGGTCGGCGCCCACCAGGGCCAGGGTAGACTGCAACGCGTCGGCGGTCGGCACCTGATAGTCCTGGGTGGTGAACCCCCACAGCTCCATCAGGGGGTAAACGGTGATGTCGAAGGCCCCGCCGGTGCTGTCGTACAGGTCCAGGGCGTATTCCAGCAGGGCCGCCGTGTCGTCGGAGAGGACGCCGGAGCCGGACTGATTCAGGGCGCAGACCTCGCTGCTGTCGCTGCCGGTGCTAAGCAGGGCCTCCAGCCGCCGAATCTCCGCGCAGGCATCCTCCAGCGCCGCCTCCCGGTGGCTGCCGTAGGCGGTCAGGGTCATGTAGGTGTCCATGGCCTCCAGGTACTCCGTGGAGGACTCCGACGCCTCCGGGTCGGCCTCGGAGGCGTCGGTTCCCCCGCCGACGGAGTAGGCGCAGCCCGTCAGCAGGCACAGGGACAAAAGGACGCATAGAATTCGCTTCATCTGCATATCCTCCCCTACCGGAACAGGGATTCCGGCAGTCGTTTCGCAATCTCATAGCTGACCAGGCCGATGACCAGCCCGGCGGCCAGCCCGCTCCACCACAGCACCAGCAGGTAATAGCCCACCTGCCTCGTCTCCAGCAGCACCATAGCCATCAAAATCTGCCCCACGTTGTGGGCGATGCCCCCGGCCACGCTGACGGCCATCATGCCGAACCGCCTCGTCCGTTTCAGCAGGAGCATCACCGCCCCGGACAGCAGCCCTCCCGCCAGGGAGTACAGCAGGCTGAAGGCGTTGCCGAAGGTCATGGACACCAGCACGATGCGCAGCAGGTTCAGGATGATGGCGTCCCTGCTGCCCATGCGGTACAGGGCGATCATCACCACCAGGTTGGTCAGCCCCAGCTTCATGCCGGGGACGGCGAAAAAGGCGGGAATCAGCGTCTCCACATAGCTCAGCACCATGGCCAGGGCAACGAGCAGGCCGTACCGGGCCACCCGCCTGGCCCCCATGGTTCCTTTGTTTTCCTTTTTTCCTCTTTTTTGGCTCATTTCGTCACCCCATCCAGGGCCAATTCGTCGCTGCCGGTGATTTCCACCACCAGGCTGTGGGGCAGGCAGATCAGGCTGTCCCCGGCGTAGCGGATTTTGCCCTGCTTCACACAGAGCCGGTCGGGGCAGTCCGCGTCCTCGATGCAGGCGGTGCCGTCCTCGATCACCAGCCGGTTCGTGCCCTCCTCCGACGCGATGAGGTAGCTGCCGTCCTGGCTCAGGGGATAGGCGGCGGTGACCTCCCCGTCCTGCCGCACCACCACGGTCAGCGCCGCCGGGTCCGCCGCCTCCGTCCGGGAGGCGAAGTAAACCGCCGTCAGCGCCAGCCCCGCCAGCACCACCGCAGCCAGCAGAATGAGGTCGTTTTTCCTGTTTCTGTTTCCCTGTCCTTCGCCCATATGCCCCTCGTTTCAACGGTTTTCCGCATTTCCCAAAGCAGCGGGAAATGGATTTGATTTCTAAAATTGTTAAAAAAATGTACTGGCCTGTATTGACCTGAGGGTTACACTCAACTTTATAATAAATGGGAGAAACCTGCGTTCGGCTCGTCAGCCCCGCAGGGGGATGCTGACCTGCTGAAAATAGCAGAATTCCCCCTCCGCGTGGCTCTCAAACAGGTTGTAAATGCAGATGGGCTCCGCCCCCTCCAGCCCCAGCCGGGCCAGCGCTGACAGGGCGGGGGCGGTTTGCAGGGCGATTTCCTCCCCCTGGGTGCCCACCTCGTGGTCCAGCGGGCGGCGGGGGGACTGCATGGAATACCAGAACGCCTGACAGGGGGGCAGGGTGACAAGCTCGCTGCCCGTCAGCCCCAGGGCCTCGGCCTGCTCCCGGGGGATGGCGAAGCCATAGGTCAGCGTCCCCTCCCGCACCAGGCCGCAGTAATCCGCGGCGGGGGTGGCGTTCACCCAGTCGCCCAGGGCGGCCAGGTCGTCGCCCTCCAGCTCCAGAAGCCGGTCATAGGCGGAGAAGGGGAAGAAGGTCAGGGCGGGCCGTGGGCCCGTGGTCCAGCTGCCGTCAAAGGTGCCCGCCGCAGCCTGCCGCTGAAGGGGATAGAGCCGCTTCAGCTTCTCCAGAAACAGGGTTTTCAGCTGAAGCTCCCGCTCCAGCTGATGAATCTGCCGGTCGGTTTCCGCCGCCGTCTCCCCGGGGGCGGCTTCGCAGAGCAGGCGCTGGATCTCCCGCAGGGAGCAGCCGGTGTTTTGCAGCTTCCTGCTGATGAGGATGGCCGGATACTGGTCGTGATAGTAGTACCGGTACTGATTCCCCTCCTCCCGCTGAGGGGTGAGGATCTGGTGCTTTTCGTAATATTTGATGAGATCCCGGCTGACGCCCAGCCGTTGGGCAAATTCGCCCATGCGGTAGATTTTCTGCTTTGCCAAGGGTGACACCTCTTTTTCTGGTTCACGTCCTAGTATAGTGGAATCGGCCCGGACTTTCAATCATTTTTTTGCATTTTATCCTGCGGGAGCCATTTTACACCGTGGAAGGACTGTCATTACCATGAAAATCGGCGTAATGGAGCTGATTGTCATTTTTATTGTGGCGCTGCTGGTCATCGGGCCGGACAAGCTGCCGGAATACGCGAAGAAGCTGGGGGTGGCCCTGGGGGAGTTCCGCAAGGCCACCGGTGATTTGACCGCCGACATCAAGGAGGGGGTCATCGAGCCGCTGGAGCAGGCCCAGGAGCCCCTCCGGCAGGCCGTTGAGCCGCTGGACGATTTGCGAAGCGAGGTCGAAGGCGAGCTGAAAGAGGTGGAGACCTCCTTCAACAACCTGGGCAAGCCCACCCGGAAGGCGGCAAAGCCCGCCCCGGCGGCGAAAGCGACCCCCGCCGAGGCCCCTGCTCAGGCTGAGCCCGCCCCCGCCGAGACCCCGGCCCAGCCGGAGCCGCCCGCCGAACCGGCGGCGGAGGCACCCGCACAGAACCTGTAACAGAACCTGTAAGAGAAGGAGAACGCATACCATGAAAATCGGAGTTACCGAGCTAATTGTCATTCTGCTGATTGTCGTCGTCATCTTCGGCCCCACCCAGATTCCCAAGCTGACCAAAATGCTGGGCAGCAGCATCAAGAACCTGCGGGAGGGCCTGAACGGCGGCGAGGAAAAGGCGGCGGAAAAGACGGCGGAGGAGAACCGGTCCAAGGATGAGCAGGCATAAAACAGCCCGGGAGTCCCAGGGAGGCGAAATGAGCCTCAGCGGGCACCTGAAGGAGCTGCGTAACCGCATCCTGGTCTGTATCGTCTGCCTGGTTGTGGGGGTGCTGGTCTGTCTGGCCTTCGCCCCGGAAATTGTGGAGCAGCTCACCAACCTGGGCAAGGGGTACGGGTACCAATATGTGTACATCGCCCCGCAGGAGCTGCTGATGGTGCAGCTCTCTGTGGCCGCCATCGGCGGGCTGGTGATCTGCTCCCCTGTGCTGCTGTACGAGATTTACGCCTTCTGTGCCCCCGGCCTGAAAAAGTCGGAGCGGCTGACCTTTGCCCTGGCGGTGGGCTTCGGCGTGGTGTGCTTTTGCGTGGGGGTGCTGTTCGCCTACAGGGTGACCGTTCCCTTTATGCTGTACTTTCTCATCAACCTCAGCGTGGGGACGGACGTGACCTCTGCCATCAGCATTGAGAGCTACGTCAATTTCCTGCTGACGGTGTTTGTGATTTTTGGCGCGGTGTTTGAAATGCCCGTCCTCTCGGTGCTGCTGACCCGGATGAGAGTGCTGAAGCCGGAGTGGCTGGCAAAATCCCGGAAGGTGCTGATCGTGGTGATCTTCCTGGTGGCCGCCCTCATCACCCCGCCGGATATTCTGTCCCAGATCATGGTGGCCCTGCCCATGTTGGCCCTGTTTGAGCTCAGCGTTTTCCTGTGCAGGCTGGCCGCCAAAGGGAAGCGGAAACAGACTGCCGACCCGGCCAAATAAGGCAATATGATTCATTTGAGGGGGGGACCCCTCCACCGGCTGCCGCCGGTTCCCCTCCGCCGTCAAGCGGCATTTCCGGCGCTTTGCGCCTCCCTACCCTGAAAGGGAAGCCGGCTGGCCGCAAGGCCGGACTGAGGGGCGGGAACGCCGGGCATTTTCTGCAAAGACTTTTTCTAAGAAAATAATTTCTTCACGTTGATGACATTGCCCGATCGGGGCACTATCTCTGTATATCAGCGGCAGCCGTGGGTATCCCACGGGAGGGATGCCGCTTTTATAAATCCTAGCAATCCCCGTATTACATTGCTACAGGAGGAATTTTGAGAGATGGCAAACAATCCGATTTCACGCAGAGACTTTATCAAGGGCATCGCGGCCGGGGCGGTCAGCGTGGCCACCGTGGGCATACTCCAGGCCTGTGAGTACTCCACCTCCGGCACCGCCAACACCGCCGACAGCGGCGCGGCCTCGTCCGCCGCATCCAGCGCAGCCTCGTCTGCCGGCGCGTCCCCGGAGGCCGCCTACACCCCCGGCACCTATTCCGCCACCGCCACCGGCATGGGCGAGGTCACCGTCACCATGACCTTTGACGAGACCAGCATCACCGACGTGCAGATCGACGTCTCCAACGAGACGGCGGGCTACGGCGCGGACATCGGGGACGAGATGGCCTAGGCCATCCTGAACGCCCAGTCCAGCGAGGTGGACGGCGTCTCCGGGGCCACCCTGACCAGCAACGCCATTAAGGACGCCGCGGCGAGCTGCATCGCCCAGGCAAAGGGCGAGGCTGTGGCCTCCACCGGGGAGGAAACCGCCTCCTCCACCTCCGACGACTGGCTGGGCGAGGCTCCCGACATCACCGACGCCGACTGCTCCGAGACGCTGGAGTGCGAGGTGCTGGTCATCGGCTGCGGCATCGCCGGTGTGGCCGCCGTCCGGGCCGCCGCCGAGGAGGGGGCTCAGGTCATCGCCATCGAGAAGGCGGACAGCCCCCAGTGCCGCTCCGGCGAGTACGCCGTCATCAACGGCAAGGTGCAGGCCAACTGGGGCCGGGACACCTGGACGAAGGAGCAGATCAGCGCCATCTGCGACTTCCATGTGCAGGAATCCAACTATAAGGTGAAGCGGGCCATTATGAGCAAGTGGGCCAACAACATCGGCGACGTGTTCGACTGGTGGGTGGAGCCCAACACCAGCCTGTACATCGCCCCGGAGACCCGCTCCGCCATTCCTGACGAGAACGCGGACAACTTCCTGATTCCCATTTTCTACCCCCTGCCGGAGGCCTACGACTGGACGGAGGAGCAGTTCCCCTGCTACCCCACCTCTGTGGAGTTCAAGCCCGACCAGAGCGTCAACCTCAACGCCAACATGGATGCGGCGGTGGCCACCGGCAACGTGGACGCCCACTACGGCTGCTTTGCCGAGAAGCTCATCATGGAGGACGGCGCGTGTGTGGGCGCTTACATCCGCGACGCCAACGCGGGGACGTATTTCCGCGTCAACGCCTCCAAGGGGGTTATCCTCGCCACCGGCGACTATTCCCAGAACGAGGCCATGGTGCAGCACTTCTGTCCCGATGTCATTGAGAACGGCATCACCCGGATGTTCACCAACGTGGACGTGGAGGGCAACTTCACCAACATGGGCGACGGCATCAAGCTGGGCATGTGGGCCGGGGCCCAGGTGCAGCAGGCCCACGCCCCGACGATTCATCACATGGGCGGCGGCGCGGACCTGTCCGGCGTCGGCGTCATGGGCATCGCCGGGTTCCTGAACCTGGATATGAACGGCAAGCGCTTCATGAACGAGGATTTGCCCGGCCAGCAGGTCGAGAACCAGATCGAAATTCAGAAGGAACGGAAGTCCTGGCAGATTTTCGACGCCAACTGGCCGGAGCAGCTGCCCTATATGCCCGCAGAGCATGGCGGAGCCTGCTATTATGAGGACTACGCCAGCGAGGACGAGGCCCCCGCCAACAACACCACCTACCGGAACTACAAGAGCCCCTATCAGCTCCAGGAGGCCATTGAGGACGGCCGCTGCGTCACCGCAGACACCCTGGAGGGTCTGGTGGCCCTGATGTACCCCGACGACGAGGACGCCCAGGAGACCGCCCTGACCTCCATCCAGCGCTATAACGAGCTGGCCGAGGAGGGCTTCGATGAGGACTTCGGCAAGGTCTCCCGGCGGATGTGGGCGCTGGAGAACCCACCCTACTATGCCGATCAGTTCGAGACGGCCCTGCTGCTGGTCATCTGCGGTGGCTTGGAATCCGATGAGGACTGTCACACCTTTGACGAAAACCGGGACATCATCCCCGGCCTGTATGTGGCGGGCAACATTCAGGGCAGCCGCTTCGTCGCGGAATATCCCATCACCCTGAAGGGCGTGTCCCACTCCATGGCCATGTACTACGGCTATGTGGCGGGGAAGAACGTGGCCGCCCTGTAACAAGCAGAACATCAACATCCGCCAACGGCGGAGCAGAGAGGATTTTTGAGAGATGGCAAACAACCCAATTTCACGCAGAGACTTTATCAAGGGCATTGCAGCAGGGGCGGTCAGTGTGGCCACCCTGGGGGTGCTGCAGGCCGTTGACAACGCAACGTCCGCCGTCAGCACAGGGGGCACAGCCTCCTCCGCAGGCAGCGCCGCCGCCTCCAGCGTCACCGGAGAGGCGATTTATAACCCCGGCACCTATTCCGCCACCGCCCAGGGCATCGCCAGCGAGGTCACCGTCACCATGACCTTTGACGAGACCAGCATCACCGACGTGCAGATCGACGTCTCCGGCGAGACGGAGAACATCGGCGCCGTGGTGGGGGACGATATGGCCGCCGCCATTCTGGAGCAGCAGACCTGCAACGTGGACGGCGTCTCCGGCGCCACCGTCACCTGCGACGCGGTGAAAACCGCCGCCGCCGACTGTATGTCCCAGGCCAGCGGCACCACCGTCACCGTGGCCTCCGCTGAGGAGGAGTCCGCCTCCGCCGACTGGCTGGGGGAGGCCCCGGACATCGCCGAGGGCGACATCACCGAGACCGTGGACACCGAGGTCCTGGTGGTGGGCTGCGGCTCCGGCGGATGGATTGCCGCCATGACCGCCGCCGAGGAGGGCGCCAGGGTGCTGGTGGTGGAGAAGAACGAATCCCCCACCGGCCCCAGAGAGGACATCGGGGCCATCAACTCCAAGCTCCAGCTGGCCTCCTTTGCGGAGTACCCGGAGTTTGAGATCGACAAGATGGAGGCACTGCAGGACATCGTCCGCTACGGCGCGGGCTATGTGGATTATGACCTGATCCGCTGCTGGGCGGACAACAGCGGCGAGATGGTGGACTGGCTCACCGACCTGCTGGAGTCCACCGGCAACTGGTACATGAGCCTGGAGGGCGGCGTTGGCGACACCAGCGACCCCGGCCGAGACAAGGCCTACGCCACCGGCCACAGCCCCCACACCACCGACTCCGCCCCGGAGGACACCACCCTGAACTCCACCTTCCAGGCCCACTGTGACGACCTGGGGGTGGACTGGAAGCTGTCCACCGCCCTGGTGAAGCTGGAGCAGGACGACAGCGGCAAGGTCACCGGCATCATCGCCCAGGACCAGACCGATGAGCATTACATCCGCATCAACGCCTCCAAGGGCGTCATCATGTGCACCGGCGGCTACGCCACCAACACCGAAATGCTCCAGGCCCTCCAGCCCCAGACCCTGGCGATGAAGATCAACTACAGCCTGGGCTCCACCTGCGACGGCTCCGGCATCAAGGCCATGCTGTGGGCCGGGGCGGCCATGGACCCCACCCACGCCTCCATGATGTTCAACCGCTGCTGCTGCCTCCCCACCGAGACGGCGGGGTACAAGACCAACGGCAAGTGGTTCTGGTTTGGCGAGCAGCCCTTCCTGAAGGTGAACCTGAACGGCCAGCGCTTCTGCAACGAATCCGGCCCCTACGAGTTTATGCTGCACTCCATGTATATGCAGCCTGACCATACCTATTGCGACATCTTTGACGCCAACAACCAGCAGTACGCCGAGCAGTTTGACGAGGTGGGCTGCTGCCGCCTGTTCGCCTTCCCCAACGGGGCGCTGTCCAACATGACCTATGACTATGTCTGGTCCCGGAACGAGGCGCTGATTGAGGACGGCTACCTCCAGCAGGCGGACACCCTGGAGGAGCTGGCGGAAAAGCTGAACATCCCTGCCGATACCTTCGTCGCCACTGTGGAGCGGTACAATGAGCTGTGCTACAACGGCAAGGATGAGGACTACGGCAAGGAGACCCACCGGATGACCCCGGTGGACACCGCCCCCTACTACGGCATCCGCACGGGGGCCTGGCATCTGACGACGCTGAACGGATGCCGTATCAACACCGATATGCAGGTGATCCGGGAGGATGGCACCGCCATCGAGGGGCTGTACGCCACAGGCGACTGCTCCGGCGGCTTCTTTGCCACCACCTACCCGAACCTGTTTACGGGCCTGGCCTGCGGCCGAACCATGACCTTCGGCCGCCGGGCAGCGCAAATCGTGGCCAACCTCTGAGGTTCTCAAAGAGACAGCCCTGACTGTGGGGATGTAGGGGGAGAAACCTGACGTTGACCCAACTGTTCGTGAAAGGAGAAGCGTATGGCAAAATCAAAAATCCGAGGTGGGGTTCATCCCAAAGGATGCAAAGAACTCAGCAGCGGCTCCGCCACCGTCCCTTATCAGGCAAAGGGCGAGCTGGTGTTCCCGCTGAGCCAGCACATTGGGAAACCCGCCGTCCCCATCGTCAAGCGGGGAGACACCGTCCTGGCCGGTCAGACTATCGCCAGGGCAGACGGCTTTGTCTCCGCCCCTATCATCTCCTCCGGCTCCGGCAAGGTGAAGATCATCGAGCCGAGGCTGACCTCCGCAGGGGTGATGGCCCAGTGCATTGTCATCGACAATGACGGCCAGTATACCCCCGACCCCTCCGTGGGGGTGAAGAGCGACTACACCAAGCTCTCCAGCCAGGAGATTCTAGCCAAGGTGCAGGCCGCCGGCATTGTGGGCCTGGGCGGCGCAGGCTTCCCCACCCACGTCAAGCTGGCCCCCAAGAACCCGGAAGAAATCGAGTACGTCATCGCCAACGGCGCGGAGTGCGAACCCTACATCACCTGCGACGACCGGCTGATGCAGGAGCATCCTGACTGGGTGGTGATGGGCCTGAAGGTGGTGCTCCGGCTGTTCCCCAACGCCAGGGGCGTCATCGCCATTGAGGACAACAAGTCCGCCGCCATCGCCGCCATGCAGAAGGCCATCCAGGGGGATGACCGCCTCTCCGTGCTGGAGCTGGAGACCCGTTACCCCCAGGGCGGTGAGCGCGGCCTGGTGCACGCGGTCACCGGTCAGTGGCTGGGAGGCGGCGGCGCGCTGCCCGCCACCCTGGGCTGCATTGTGGACAACGTCACCACCCTCTCCGCCATCTATCAGGCGGTGTGCGAGGGCGTGCCGCTGATGGAGAAGGGCTTCACCGTCTCCGGCGACGCGGTGGCGAACCCCGGCAACTTCATGATCAAGCTGGGCACCTCCCTCCAGGAGGTGCTGGACGCGGCGGGCGGCCTGAAGGCCGAGGCCAAGAAGGCCCTGCTGGGCGGCCCCATGATGGGCACCGCCATCAGCAGCTACGACGTGCCCATCGTCAAGGCCAACAACGCCCTGCTGTGCATGACCCGTGACGAGGTGGAGGAGGCGGATAAGCTGATGACCGCCTGCATCCGCTGCGGCCGGTGCGGCACCGCCTGTCCCATGGGGCTGATTCCCCAGATGATGGCGGTGGCGGCCAAGGCCAAGGACTATGCCCGCTATGACCAGCTCCACGGCACCGACTGCATCGGCTGCGGCAGCTGCACCTACATCTGCCCGGCCAAACGTCCGCTGACCCAGCTGTTCAAACAAACCAAGCCTGTCGTGCTGGGTCTCAAGCGCGAAGGCAAGCTGTGAGGAGGGATTTAGAATGGAAAAAATGCTGAACGTGTCCTCCTCTCCCCATCTGAGAGACAGTAAGCTGACCACCGGACACGTCATGTATGACGTGATCATTGCGCTGATGCCGGTCACCATCTTTGGTATCTATCACTTTGGCTTCCACGCCTTCCTGGTGCTGGCGGTCAGCATCGTCACCGCTGTGGCGACGGAGTTCCTCTTTGACCTGGCCACCCACCATCCCAACACCGTGAAGGACGGCTCCGCGGTGCTCACCGGCCTGCTGTTGGGCCTGTGCTGCTCCCCCACCGTCCCCCTGTACATCCCCTTCCTGGGCAGTCTGTTCGCCATCGCCCTGGTGAAGTGCGCCTTCGGCGGCCTGGGTCAGAACTTCATGAACCCGGCCCTGGCAGGCCGCTGCTTCCTGCTGCTGTCCTTCAGCTCCGCCATGACCAGCTACAGCGTGGACGGCACCTCCAGCGCCACCCCTCTGGCCATCCTGGAGGAAGGCGGCACTGTGGACGTGCTGGATATGTTCCTGGGCTTCACCGACGGCACCATCTGCATCAGCATTGCCGCCATGCTCATCGGCGGGGCCTACCTGCTGATCACCAAGGGCATCACCTGGCACATCCCCGTGGCCTATGTGGGCAGTTTCCTGATCTGCATGATCGCCTTCGGCGGTCAGGGCTTTGACCCCATGTTCCTGCTGGCCCACCTGTGCGGCGGCGGCATCGTCTTTGGCGCCCTGTTCATGGCTACCGACCCGGTCACCAGCCCGGTCACCGGCATGGGGCAGCTGATTTACGGCGCAGTCATCGGCGTGCTGACGGCGGTGTTCCGCGTCTTCGGCAGCTCTGCCGAGAGCGTCAGCTACGCCATCATCCTGGGCAACCTGGTGACCCCCCTCATCGACCGCTGGGTGGTACCCAAGCCCTACGGCATCGGTGACGGCACCAAGAAGGAAGTCACCACCGGCTCGAAGAAGATTCCCAAGGCCGCCATCACCCTGGCCTGCATCACCCTGATCGCCGGTCTGGCCCTGGGCCTGGTGAACTTCATGACCGCGGACATCATTGAGGAGCAGAACGCCGCCACCAAGGCCGCCTCCTATGTGGAGGTCATCCCCACAGCGGCTGAGGTCAACTATGACGACGACCTGACCGCCCTGGTAGAGGAAGCCGCTGCCGCCAGCGATTACTATGCTGACAGCGCCTTCGGCAAGGTCAAGGTCAACGAGGCCGTGGTGGGCACCGATTCCTCCGGCAACATCGTGGGCTACGCCATCAGCGTCAGCACCGCCGACGGCTACGGCGACAGCATCACCATGAGCGTGGGCATCGACACCGAAGGCACCATCTTGGGCCTCTCCTTCACCGAGCTGGAAGAGACCGCCGGTCTGGGCATGCGGGCCGATGAGGACAGCTTCAAGAGCCAGTTCGTCGGCGTCCAGGTGTCGTCCTTCACGCTGAATAAGAGCGGCGGCTCCACGGCGGATGATGAGATCGACTCCATCTCCGGCGCGTCCACCACCTCCGGCGCAGTGGTCAACGCGGTGAACGCCGCCATCGACTTCTTCGCCAACTACATCCAGTAAAGGAGGGGACAAAATTTTATGAATCCGTATGTGGAACGAATTTACAACGGTATCGTGAAGGAAAATCCGGTATTCATCATGATGCTGGGTATGTGTCCGGCCCTGGCCGTGACCACCTCCGCTACCAACGGCTTCGGCATGGGCATGAGCACCATGGCGGTGCTGATCATGTCCAACCTGATCATCTCCCTGCTGCGGAAGATCATCCCTGACCAGGTGCGTCTGCCGGCCTACATCGTCATTGTCGCCTCCCTGGTGACGGTGGTGCAGCTGCTGATTCAGGCGTACATCCCCGTGCTGTACTCCGCCCTGGGCATTTACATCCCCCTGATCGTGGTGAACTGCATCATCCTGGGCCGGGCTGAGGCGTATGCCGCCAAGAATCCGCCCCTGCTGTCCGTCATGGACGGCGTCGGCATGGGCCTGGGCTTCACTGTGGGCCTGACCATCCTGGGCCTCCTGCGGGAGCTGTTCGGTGCCGGCACCGCCTTCGGCATCCAGATCATGCCCGACGCCTATCAGCCCATCGCCGTGCTGACCCAGGCCCCCGGCGCCTTCCTGGTGCTGGCCCTGATCATCGCCGTGATGAACGCCTTCAGCATTAAGACCGCCGCCAACGACAAGGTGGAGGGCTGCGACGGCTGCTGCGCCACCTGCCAGCAGAAGTGCGCCGACGAGAAGAAGGAGGGTGAGACCGTATGACACTGCTTATGATCATTGTGACCTCCGCCCTGATCAACAACGTGGTGCTGAACCAGTTCCTGGGCCTCTGCTCCTTCCTGGGCGTGTCCAAGCAAATCAAGACCTCGGCCAGCCTGGGGGCGGCAGTCATCTTCGTCATGACCATCGCCTCCGCCGTGGCCAACCTGCTGTACACCTTCGTGCTGGACCCCCTGGGCCTGAGTTACCTGCAAACCATCGTCTTTATCCTGGTCATCGCCGCCCTGGTGCAGGTGGTGGAGATGTTCCTGAAGAAGGCCATGCCGGCGCTGCACAGCGCCCTGGGCATCTATCTGCCTCTGATCACCACCAACTGCGCGGTGCTGGGCGTCGCCCTGAACAACGTCACCGACGGCTACAACTTCATCGAGAGCGTTATCTGCGGCTTCGGTACCGCCGTAGGCTTCACCCTGGCCATCGTGCTGCTGGCGGGCATCCGTGAGCGGCTGGAGAGCAACGACAATGTCCCGAAGGCCTTCCAGGGTGCGCCTCTGGTGCTGCTGAGCGCTGCGCTGATGGCCATTGCCTTCTGCGGCTTCAGCGGCCTGGCGTGAGAAAAGGAGGAACAGAGTATGACTATGATTTTGAGCAGCCTCCTGGTCCTCGCCATCGTCGGCCTATTGGTGGGCCTGATGCTGGTCTTTGTGGGCAACAAGTTCAAGGTGGAGGTGGACGAGCGGGAGGCCGCCGTCCGGGACTGCCTCCCCGGCAACAACTGCGGCGGCTGCGGCTACGCCGGCTGCGACGCGGTGGCTGCCGCCATCGTGAAGGGGGAGGCCCCTGTGACGGCCTGCCCTGTGGGCGGCCAGGCCGTGGCGGATAAGATCTCCGCCATCATGGGCGTCACCGCCGGCGACGGCGCGGACAAGAAGGTGGCCTTCGTCAAGTGCGCCGGCACCTGCGACAAGGCCAGGAACAACTGCAACTACGTGGGCATCAAGACCTGCGAGGCGGCGGCCATCATCCCCGGCAAGGGGAGCAAGGCCTGCCAGCAGGGCTGCCTGGGCTTCGGCAGCTGCGTGGCCGCCTGCCAGTTCGACGCCATCCATGTGGTGAACGGCGTGGCCGTGGTGGACCGCTCCAAGTGCGTGGCCTGCGGCAGCTGCGTCAAGGCCTGCCCCCAGAAGCTGATCGAGCTGGTGCCCGACAAGAGCACCTATGCCGTCCAGTGCAGCAACCAGGAGAAGGCCAAGACCGTCAAGGCCCAGTGCGACGTGGGCTGCCTGGGCTGCGGCCTGTGCGTCCGCCAGTGCGAGGAGGGGGCCATCGCCCTCCAGGGCAACGTGGCGAAGATCGACTACGAGAAGTGTGTGGGCTGCGGCAAGTGCGCCGCCAAGTGCCCGGCAAAGATCATCCGCATGAGATAAGCGACCTGCAAAACGCAGGGGGCGCTGCCGTGGGATTCCACGGCAGCGCCCTTTCCTTTTGATCCATTTTCCGGCCTCACCCGTCGTCACAGCCAGGGAAACCGCCCCTTCACATGGGGCCGCACCTCCGGCATACCCTCCACCAGGATGATGTCCTCCCCGAAGCGGCGGACGTTGTCCCAGTGGATGAGCCGGTCCTCCGTCCGCCCGAACAGGCCGAAGAACCGGGCTTCGCCGGGGACGATGAGGGCGCGGACCTGCCCCGTGTCCAGATCCAGCGACAGGTCGCCCACATATCCGTAGCGGCTGCCGTCGGAGACGCTGATGACCTCCTTCTCCCGCAGGTCGTTGAGGGTCAAGAACATAGGGGTTCCTCCTTTTTGGATGAGGGTGGAAGGTTGCCGTTTCATGTGATAACTGCGGTTTCCGTCTGTTCCGTAGGGGCGCACAGTGTGCGCCCGCCGCCACGGCTCCCTGAACCGCTGCCGGATGAGTAAACGCTGTGATTTAACTTCGTTCCGCTTACCATTTCACAGTGCTGGTAAAACGTTTTGTGGTGGCGTCCGGCTGTATTCGTATGATTGTATGGATACAGCCGGACGGAACGTCAGCCGGGCGCACAATGTGCGCCCCTACGGAATGAAAGGAAAGCCGGGTCAATTCCTCCGAAAAATCCTATGCCCTCCCCTCTTTGTCCTATGCCAAAAACACCAAAACCCGACTGAAATATGCCGCCACAGTAGCGTCGTCGCTGCGGTAGATCTCATGCTTCGCCTGGGGGAACAGCGCTTTCTCCCCCTGGGGGAGCCTTTCCAGCAGGGCGTCCTGGGGCCCGGACTTCACCATGGCGTCCTGCCCCGCCTGACAGACCAGCACCGGGACGGATACCCCCGCCCCAGCCTCCAGCAGCGGCCCCTCCACCAGCAGGGCCTCCCGGAGCCAGCCGTAGCTGACGGAGGCGTTTTGCAGCTCCGGCTGCCGCTCCGCCAGCCAGCAGAACCAGAGATAGCGGGGCTGAGAGGTGGCGTTGCACCAGCGCTCACCAAAGCTCTCCGGGCCAACGTTGGCCTGCTGGCCCAGGATGTACCGGTCCCCCCGGCCCAGGGCCACGGCCAGCCGGGTCATGGCCAGGGCCAGCCATCGGGGGAGGCCCTGGGTTTTGGGGGCCACCATGGGGCTGGACAGCACCAGCTTTTTCACCGGCAGGGTCGGAACCTCCTCCACCGCCCGGAGGGCGATGGCCGCCCCCATGGAGTGTCCAAAGAGGTACAGGGGCAGCCCCTCCGCCTCCGGCAGCACCACCGCCCGGAGGAAGCATAGAAAGTCCTCCACATAGTCGTCAAACCGCTCCACATGGGTCAGCTTTAAATCCGCCACCGGGCGGAAGCTGCGGCCGTGGCCCCGATGCTCCGGCATGGCCACGGCGTACCCCGCCTGGAGGAAGTACCAGATGGTTTCCCAGTACTTGGGGATGCTCTCACAGAGGCCGTGGGAGATCACCACCCACCCCCTGGGGGACCGGGGGCGGTACAGCTCGTAATAAATCGGCTGGTCGGGGTTGGGCGTCACGGTCCCCGCCCGGCGGAGGGCAGAGAGGGCGGGGAGGACGCGGGACTCCATCTCTCCGGCGTAATTTGCTTCGTGAATCAGGGAAAGTTCCATCAGCAGCTCCTTTCCGTGTAGGGTATCGCAAAACGGGCCGCCGCAATCCCTTGCGGCAGCCCGTCTGTTTGCGGTTTACAGGTTACACCTGATTTTTGGCCTTGTATTCCGCCATGGCGGCGGCGTCCGCCCTGCGGTTGGCCTCAATCTGCTCCGCCACCATCATGTCCTTCACCTTCATCAGACGGATGGTGTTGTTGCGCTCGTTCTCGTCCAGCTTCATGGAGATGGACTTGATCTTGGCCTGGCAGTCGGGAATCACCACATACTCCAAGGCGTTCACCCGGCGGCGGGTCTTTTCGATTTCCTCCGCCAGCAGCTGGGTGGCCTTTTCGATCTGGGCCAGCTTCAGCATATCCTCAAAGACGGAGGAAAGGGCGTCCACCGCGTCGTCCAGCTCGCAGCTGGTGGTGGCGAAGCCGTAGGGGTAGATTTCCCCGGCGTCGGCGCTGGCGGTCTCAAAGTGGTACATGGGTACGTTGACGGACATGATGTTCTGATAGGTCATGTCCAGCTCCACACTCTGCTTGGGGTACAGCAGGCTCTGCTCCAGCACCTCGCTGCTCATCAGGGCGGAGGCCACGGTAAAGGAGCCGTGGGCGCGCATCAGCGCGTCCTCCACCTTTTTGCGCAGGGCGCGGTTCTCCCGCACCAGGTCCAGGAACTGCTTCATCAGCTCGTCCCGCTTATCCTTCAGCAGCTTGTGGCCCCGGGTGGAGGTGGCCAGCTTCTTTTTCTGCTTGGTCAGCTCCATACGGGTGGCATTGACTGTTGCGGAAGGCATAGGCTATCCCTCCTTATTCTGCGCCTTTGCCGTGGAGATACTTCTCGATATACTCAGGCTTGATACGCTTCAGCTCGTTCTCCGGCAGCAGCCGCAGCAGATCCCAGCCCAGGTCCAGCGTCTCAAAGACGGAGCGGTTCTCGTCCTGGCCCTGGTTGACGTAGCGGCGCTCGAACTCGTCGGCAAACTTGGCGTACTGCAAGTCCACCGGGGACAATGCCGCCTCGCCCAGAATAGCCATCAGCTCCTGGTTTTCCTTGCCGGTGGCATAGGCGGCGAAGAGCTGGTTCATGGTGCCGGAGTGGTCCTCACGGGTCTTGCCCGCGCCGGTGCCCTTGTCCTTCAGGCGGGACAGGGAGGGCATGACGTCGATGGGGGGCAGCACGCCCTTGCGGTACAGCTCACGGCTCAGAATGATCTGGCCCTCGGTGATATAGCCGGTCAGGTCGGGGATGGGGTGGGTCTTGTCGTCCTCCGGCATGGTCAGGATGGGGATCATGGTGATGGAGCCGGGCTGGCCCAGGTGACGGCCTGCCCGCTCGTACATGGTGGCCAGGTCGGTGTACAGGTAGCCGGGATAGCCGCGGCGGCCGGGGACTTCCTTCTTGGCGGCGGAGACCTCACGAAGGGCTTCGGCGTAGTTGGTGATGTCGGTGAGGATGACCAGCACGTGCATCCCCTTGTCAAAGGCCAGGTACTCCGCGGCGGTCAGGGCCATACGGGGGGTGGAGATACGCTCCACGGCGGGGTCGTTGGCCAGGTTGATGAAGAGGACGGTGCGCTCCAGGGCGCCGGTGCGGGTGAACTCCTGGACGAAATACTCCGACTCCTCAAAGGTGATGCCGATGGCGGCAAAGACCACGGCGAAGTTGGAGTCGTCATCCAGCACCCGGGCCTGACGGGCAATCTGGGCGGCCAGCTGGTTGTGGGGCAGGCCGGAGCCGGAGAAGATGGGCAGCTTCTGCCCGCGGACCAGGGTGTTCAGTCCGTCGATGGCGGAGATGCCGGTCTGAATGAACTCGTCCGGGTAGTCACGGGCGGCGGGGTTCATGGCCAGGCCGTTGATGTCCCGATGGGCCTCCGCCAGAATCTCCGGGCCGCCGTCGATGGGCTCGCCCATGCCGGAGAACACCCGGCCCAGCATGTCGCCGGACACGGCCAGCTCCAGGGGGTGACCCAGGAAGCGGACCTTGGTATCCCGCAGGTTGATGCCGGAGGCGGCCTCGAACAGCTGCACCACGGCGTTGCCGCCATTGACCTCCAACACCTTGCCCCGACGGACGGTGCCGTCAGGCAGCTCGATCTCCACCAGCTCGTCATAGGTGACGCCGTCCACACGGGTGACCACCATCAGGGGGCCGTTGATGGACTCTATGGTTTTATATTCCTTAATCATCCGTCATCCTCCTCCCCTCGCTCTGCGATTTCCGCAATCTGCTGGGCCATATCCTCGGCCAGTTTGGCGTAAACGGCCTCGTACTCGTCCACCGGCACGGTCTTGGCCCGGCCGATGCCGTTTCTGGCCTCGATGGTGAACAGGGCGTTCAGGTCGGCCCCCTTGTCCAGGGCGGCACGGCACAGCCGGTCGTAGTCCAGAATGATTTTCAGCATCAGGAACTGGCGGCGGTAGTCGGAGAACCAGTCAATATCCACAAAGGCGTTCTGCTGGAGGAAGTCCTCCCGAATGATACGGGCGGTCTCCAGAGTCAGCTGGTCCCTGGCGGAAAGGGAGTCCTTGCCCACCAGCTGAACGATTTCGTTCAGGCTGGCCTCCTCCTGGAGGATGGCCAGGGCCTTGGCCCGGTTCTGGGAGTATTCGGGGCCGAAGTGGGCCTCATACCAGGGCCGGAGAGAGTCCTCATACAGTGAATAGGAGTTCAGCCAGTTGATGGCGGGGAAGTGACGGCGATAGGCCAGGGAGGCGTCCAGGGACCAGAACACCTTCACGATGCGCATGGTGCCCTGGCTCACCGGTTCGGACAGGTCGCCGCCGGGAGGGGAGACGGCGCCAACCGCCGTCAGGCTGCCCTTGCGCTCCTCACCGGAGCCGATGCACTGGACGATGCCGGCCCGCTCGTAGAACTGGGCCAGACGGCTGGCCAGGTAGGCGGGGTAGCCTTCCTCGCCGGGCATTTCCTCCATACGGCCGGACATCTCACGCAGGGCCTCTGCCCAGCGGGAGGTGGAGTCGGCGATGACGGCCACGTCATAGCCCATATCCCGGAAATACTCCGCAATGGTGATGCCGGTGTAGACCGAGGCCTCACGGGCGGCCACCGGCATATCGGAGGTGTTGGCGATCAGCACGGTGCGCTTCATCAGCGTCTCGCCGGTGCGGGGGTCCACCAGCTCCGGGAACTCCCGCAGCACGTCGGTCATCTCGTTGCCCCGCTCGCCGCAGCCGATATAGACCACGATGTCCACATCCGCCCACTTTGCCAGGGCGTGCTGCACCACGGTCTTGCCGGAGCCGAAGGGGCCGGGGACAGCCGCCGTGCCCCCCTTGGCCACGGGGAACAGGGTGTCAATGACCCGCTGGCCGGACTGGAGGGGGACGTTGGGGGGATACTTCTTGGTGTAGGGGCGGCCCACACGGACGGGCCACTTCTGCATCATGGTCAGCTCCTCGGTGGTGCCGTCGTCATGCTCCAGCACGGCGATGGTGTCGGTGACGGTGAAGGAGCCGGATTTGATTTCCTTCACGGTGCCGCTGCTCTTCACCGGCACCATGATGTGGTGGAGGACGGAGGCGGTCTCCTGTACGTCGCCCAAAAAGTCGCCGCCGACGACCTTGTCGCCCACCTTTGCGGTGGCGGTGAAGCCCCACTTCTTCTCCCGGTCCAGGGCAGGCACCTCGATGCCGCGGCGGATATTGGTGCCGCAGATGGCCATGATGCCCTCCAGAGGCCGCTGGATGCCGTCATAGATGTTCTCCAGCAGGCCGGGGCCAAGCTCCACGGAGAGCTGTGAGCCGGTGGTCACCACCTCCGCGCCGGGGCCGAGGCCGGAGGTCTCCTCATAAACCTGGATGGAGGCGGAATCCCCCTCCATGGTCAGAATCTCTCCGATGAGCCGCTGCTCACCCACACGCACCACGTCGGACATATTGGCATCCTGCATACCGGTGGCAACCACCAGCGGGCCGGATACCTTTACGATTTTGCCCATTCGCATTTACCTTCTTTCCAAATAGGGCAGCCGCCTTCCCGCCCGGCCCCGGAGCAGCCCTCCGGGGCGGGGAAAGGCAGGTTCGTTACAAAATGTCGGCGCCGACGGCCCGCTCCACGGAGTCGGTGATGTTCTGCATCCCGATGCCGAGGCTGCCCGCCTTGCCGGGAATCAGGATGATGGCCGGCATGACCTCGTCCTTATACTTGGCGATTTCATCCTGCATCTCCGCGGCGTACTGCTCCGTCAGGTAGATGATGGCGGTCTTGCCGTCCCGGGCCAGGTGGTGGAGGGTCTTGCGGGCCTCCTCCACCGTCTCCGCGGAGTAGACCGCCAGCCCCAGGGCCTTGAAGCCCATAACGGACTCCCGGTCCCCCAGCACTGCAATGTTATACATAGGATTCACGCAGCCTTTCCCGGATGGTCTCCGCGCTGAGACCGGCCAGACGCCCGGTCATAATGATGCGAACCGCAGTCAGCTCATTCTCCTTGGCCACCAGATAGGCCACCACCGGCTGCTCCCCAAAGGGGATATACTTGGAGGCGGCGATATAGCGCACCAGGGCGTTGTCGCAGGCCTTCTCGAAGCCGGTGAGGGCGCCGCCGTGGATGGCGGCCTGACCCAGCTCCGCCGCCTGCTGGAACAGGCTGTCCCGGTACACATGGGTCAGGGCGTCCTCCTCTTCCATGCAGCGGAGCACCTGCTCCGGGCTGACGTTGCCGCCCTCAAACAGGATGCCCTCCAGGAAGGAGCGCTTCTTGCCCATCCGCAGCACCCGCACCAGGCTTTTCAGGTTGGCGGCGTCCACCAGCAGGCGGACATAGCCCTCCAGAAAGTCGGAGCCGGTTTCGTGGGCCAGGGCCTCCATCTCCCGGAAATAGGCCCGGTCCAGCACGCAGTCGCTGCGCTGGGGGTCGTGGGAGGCGGTGAGCAGTGCTCCGGCCTCCCGGGCGGCGTCCAGCAGGGGGCTGCTGTCGCCCTTTCCCTTCCCGTCGGAAGGCTTCAGCTGCTCCGTCAGCTCCTCCGGGGGCACCCTGCCGCAGTCCACCAGCAGCCGGGCGGGGTCCAGCCCCATGGCCTCGCTTTTCAGAATGGTCTTTACATTGTGATAATCGTATTTTACCTTGAACACGTCAATCATGGCGGGGTCAGGCGCGTAGGAATACAGGTCGCCAAAGACCTTCTCCCGCATCTTCACCAGGGCGGCGTTCACCGTGTCCACGTTCACCACGGGCATCTCGGGATAGCCGCATTCCACCAGCACCTTGACCGCTTCCTCATTGGTCTGAGCGTCCAGCATCCGCTCCATGCGCTCCCTGGTCAGCAGGGTGCGCTCCAGCACGCGGATACGGGTGGAGAGGAACAGATATTCGGTGTCCTTTACCTTATGAGACATTTCGTTCCTCCTTCACTGTTGCGACGGGCCTTGCCCGTCCCCCGTTCAGGAGGGCGTTTCATCAAACAGCACCTTGGCCACCTCGCCGGCGGTCTGGTTCCTGGCCAGACGCACCAGCGTGGGGAAGGCGCAGTTGACCTCCACCCCTCCGTCGCTCAGCACCAGGCCGCCCTGGAAGGTTCCTGCCTCCGGGGCGAGGGTCAGCTTGCCCTTGCCGCCCAGCAGCTTGTTGGCCTTTGCCACCACCTGGGGGCCGCACTGGGCCCGGGTGGCCGAATCCAGCACCACCTGCTCCCTGCCGGAGCTGCTGGTCTGGGCCGCCAGCTTTGCCAGCAGCTCGGTCATCTCCGCCGGGGGCAGGGTTTGCAGCTTCTCCAGGGCCAGCCGGAAGGCCTCGTCCAGCATCTCCTGCCGGGTTTTCAGCAGCTGCTGCCGGGCCTGCATTTCCGCGGCGGAGCAGAGGCGTTCCTCCCGCTCTTTGGCGTCGGCTTCGCCCTTCGCCAGCACCTCGGCGGAAACCTGCTCCGCCTGGGCCTGATAGCGGGCGGCGGTCTCATCCGCCTGGGCCTGAGCTTTGGAAAGGATGGCGTTGACCTCCGCCTGGGCGTCGGCGTCGATACGCTGGGTGATTTTTTCAATACCAGTCATGTCACTTCTCCTTTCAACCGGTGATTCCCACAGGGGGAGTTAGCCGGTGATGGAGCTGGTCAGGAACATGATGGTCAGGAAGGAAGCCAGCAGGCACAGGATGGCGTAGAACTCCACCATGACCGTCAGGATGATGCCCTTGGACATTTCCTCGGGGCGCTTGGCCACCAGGGCGACGCCGGAGGCGGCGCAGCGGGCCTGGGCGATGGCGCTGAAATAGCCGCCGAAGGCCATGGGCAGGCAGGCCAGCAGATAGGCGATGCCCTGGGCCACGTTCAGGCTCAGAGGCTCACCGGACATGACATTCAGCTGGAGCATGGCCCAGAACCAGATGACCAGGCCGTACAGGCCCTGGGTGCCGGGCAGAATCTGGAGGATCAGGCAGGACGTGAACTTGCTGGGGTCCTCGGTCAGGACGCCCGCAGAGGCTTCGCCCACCATGCCAACGCCCCGGCCGGAGCCGATGCAGCAGATCAGAACAGCAAAGGATGCGCCGAAGATGGCGATTGCAAGACCAAGATCATCCATAGTTAAGTTTCCTCCTCGATAATATCGACAAATTTTGTATTATAGTGCAGCGGCTTGAAGAAGGTGCCGCCGTCCTTGTAGAACTTGCCGTAGTACTCCAGATACTGAAGCCGGGCGGCGTGGACGTAGGTGCCAACCAGGTTGACGCCGATGTTGAAAACGTGACCGATGAGAAAGATGAGGACAAAGGCGATGATGTTGCCGGGCAGGGCCGCCAGGGTGTTGAACACCATGGCGATGACGCTGGTGGCCAGCATCAGGGCCATCAGACGGGCGTAGGACAGCAGGTCGGACAGCCAGCTGGTGATGTCGTACAGCGAGGAAACGCCGCCGAAAATCTTGCCGAAGATGCCGCGGTTGTGCCTGCCCTGGGTGGCCACCAGGGCCACCACGCCGACGATGAGCCCCACCGGGGAGCCGGTCAGGGCGATCATGCCGATGCCTGCGAAGAGAATCCACCAGGGCACCACGTCCAGGATACCCTCCATGGGGTGCCCGTCCCTGGCCTCCATATAGATGTGGATGCACTGGCCGCACACCAGCTGCAGGGCACCCAGGACGATGGAGAGGATCAGCAGGGTCATGGGGTCGTTGATGGGGTTGACGATGATGCCGTTATTGAAGGCCTGGAGCCAGGCCGGCAGGTCCTCCGAGGCGATGCCCAGGAAGGTCTCGCTGAACACCTCGATGGAGTTGCCAAAGAAGCCGCCGGTGAAGATGCCGCAGAAGAAGGTGGACAGGCCCAGCCACTGGCCCAGGCCAAAGGCGTTGCCCATGCCCCCCTTGGGGTGGAAGGTCCGGGTGATGAAGAAGGACACCAGGAAAATCACGATGCCGTATCCCACATCGGCGAACATGAAGCCGAAGAAGAACACATACCAGAAGAACACCACCGGGTTGGGGTCGATGCCGTCATAGGCGGGGGCGGAGTACATCTCCGTCACCATGTTGATGGGCTTCATCCAGTCCGGGTTGTCCAGCTTGGAGGGGGGCATTTCTCCCTCCTCCGGGTCGGTGAGCTCATAGGCCAGGTCGAACTTTTTCAGCTCCCGCTCCAGCTTGTCCTGCTTGGGCGCCTCTACCCAGCCTTCCAGGTAGACGATTTGGCCGTCGGTGAGGCCGTTTTCCTCCGCGGCCTCCTTGGCGGCGTCCTGATTCAGCCGGTCCTGGAGGAGTTGGAGGTCATTTCGGCAGGGGCCAAGGGCCACGATGCGGGCTTTGGCGGCCTCCTTCTCCCCTTCGATGCGGGTGATCTCCGCCGTCAGGGCCTGGATATTCTCCCGGGCGGTGCCGGTGAACTCCTTGAACCGGATGGAGGAGAAGGTGCGGGGTTTCAGCACCTCCTGGGCGCTGGGCCACTCCGCCTTGTGGCAGATCAGGAGGACGTAGTGGAATTCCTTGTCCTCACTGACGGGCATCAGCTCCGTCAGAGGGGCCCGCTGGGCCAGCTCCCCCCGCACCTCGTCCAGGTCGGCGGTCATGGGGATGGTGCCCATCAGGATGGTGGTGGTCTGGGTGCCCTCCTGCTCCAGGGGCAGGTCCAGGGTCTCCCAGGGGGTCAGGCTGGCCTTTTGGGCTTCCAGCCGTTCCTGTTGGGTGGTGAGCTGGGTGATGGTGGATACGCTTTCGTTGATCTCCTGCGCATTTGCCAGAGACGCCTTTGCCTTTTCCGCATCGAAAAAGTCCGCCTCTGAGATGGGGCTCCGCTTGACGAAGAGGCCGGTTTTCACCGGGGCGTACTTTTTCAGCGTCGCCAGCGCACTGGTCACCGATGCGATGTCCGCCCTGACGGAGCCCAGGCTGCTGGTGTCCCTGCTGAGCAGGGCGGCCCAGTCCGGGTCGGACAACAGCTCGTCCGGCTCCGTCATCTCCACACAGCCAACATGAAGCAGCCGGGAGAACAGCGCGTCCCGCTCCTCCGCCATCACGATCAGGCGCAGCCGCTTCATTCTGACAATGGACATCAGGCGTTCACCACCCTTTCGACAATCAGTGATGCTGCCTGCTCAAGCCGCTGCTGGGCCTGGGCGCGGAGCTGGTCGCAGGCACCTTCCGTTTCCCGGATGATCTGGTTGATGCGGACGTCCGCCCGCTGCTCCGCCTGGGCCATCAGCTCCGCCACGGCGTCGCCTGCGGCCTGCCTGGCCTGCTGCACAGTGGCCTGCCCGGCCTTCTCCGCGTCGGATGCCAGCTTCTTCGCTTCCTGCTGTGCCTCGGCCTTGCGAACCTTGGCCCGCTCTTCCGCCTCCGTCACTTGTTTGACTGCTTCCGGAGACATCGTCTCACCGCCTTTCTGTTGTTTGATTTTTTTCCATCCGGATGGGATGGATTGGTTTCGTATCCTTTTTTCGGTAAAGTGATGAGGATACTGCTTCTTTATTCTATCCCAAACCACGGCCTTTTGCAAGGTTTTCTTTTGTGAATTTTGTGCAAAAGAATGGACAAATTTTGCAGTATGGACGGCCTGTTCCGGGACAGGGGGAGGGTTTCCTGCGGAAAAGTGCTGTATTGAAGGGCGATACGCGGTTTTGCGACCCTGCGGCGGGGGTGAATGGCAATGGAATCAACTTAAAATACTATCTATCCTGAGTTGAGGAGCATAACGTAGCTGTACCGTCAGATGTCCACGACCAAAGGATAACAAAATTGACGCCACGTTACGCCCGCCATCGGCAGGGCGGAACGGGCGGCAATCGTAGCCAGCCGCCATCGGCGGCAGTCTCACCAGTTAGAAGTCACATCGTCTGTTGCCTGACAGACCACTTATAAGATGGACAGCGCGAAGCCCCAGCGGGATAGAGGGAGATTCTTAAGAGGGACGCACTGCGGCCCTCTTAAGCCGCCCTCTTTCCCCCCTTTCTCGGCGGAGCGAGAAAGGGGGCCCCGGAGGGAAACCACTTATTTCCTTTCTCAAACTTTGTCTAAGAAGAACCGCCCCACCGGTCAGGCAAAACCTGCTTCCTTCCTCTTCCTTGCCCGATATGTAATGACCTTTGTCAAGAGGCAATTTGCCCAAAAACAGGGTCAAGTTGT
>JAJQBL010000157.1 GCA_021203325.1 Clostridiales bacterium
CTACTTTTCTTGGCGGAGCAAGAAAAGTAGGCCCCGCCCTGGCAAGGGCAAAAACCTGTTTCCTTCATCAAGCCTTATCTAAGAGGTACAATCCTTTTAAATTGATGAAAATGCTCAAAAAGGAAGTGAACATCGTGCTTTTTGGACGAAAATCAAAGCCGGAGTGGCTGCTGGTCTTTCTCGGCAACCCCGGCCTGCAATATGACAACACCCGCCACAACGCCGGGTTCCGCACAGCGGACGCCCTGGCGGCGAAAACCGGGGTGCAGATCAAACGCTCCAAGTTTGAGGCGCTGGTGGGGGAGCTGACCTGCGGCGGCGTGCCGGTGCTGGCTATGAAGCCCCAGACCTTTATGAACAACTCCGGCAACGCGGTCTATGCCGCCGCCAACTTCTATAAAATCGACCCGTCGCATATCATTGTGGTGTGCGACGACGTCAGCCTGCCGGTGGGCAAGCTGCGCCTGCGGAAGAAGGGCAGCGCCGGGGGCCACAACGGCCTGAAGGACATCATCCTCCAGCTGGGCACTCAGGAGTTCCCCCGGGTGCGCATCGGCGTGGGGCAGAAGCCACACCCGGACTACGACCTGGCGGACTGGGTGCTGGGCCGCTTCTCCAAAGAGGACGCCGCCGTCATGGACGAGGCCGCCCAGCGGGCCTGCCAGGCCATTGAGGCCATCCTGGAGGATGGGATGGACAGGGCCATGAGCAGGTTTAACTGAGGGGCGGCCCTCAGGCTCACTTTCTTTCTGCCACCTGACGTTTCTATCCTTAGACAAGGAAAGATAAAGGAACTACGTTTTGCCCTCCGGGCGGGCCCCATTTCTCGCTCCGCCGAGAAATGGGGGAAAGAGGGCGGCTTAAGAGGGGGACCTGTGGCCCCCCTCTTAAGAATCTCCCCGTATCAGGCTACCGGCTTACGCCTTATCTCTATCTTTAAGTGGTTCCGCAGACAACAGACGATGTAACTTGCTACGCGCCAAAGCTGCCGCCGATGGCGGCTGGCAGGGATTGCCGCCACGTCCCTGCCTGCGGCGGGACGGGCGACAATTTTATCGTCCTTTGGTTGTGGAAATCTGACTGTACCACAACGGTTTCCCCTTAGAGAAACACCGCGTTTTCCTTACACAGTAGGGGCGCACAGTGTGCGCCCGGCCACGTTCGGCCCCATATCTGTGTCTGATTGAGAAAAATATAAATACAAAAAGCAATCATCAACTATATCTATACAAAACGTACTGACCGAAACACCCGTTTTCCGATTGAAACCCGCTCTAAAGGCACAGACAGGCGGGCGGCCGAGGGCCGCCCCTACTAACAGCTGCCAGTCACTAGCCACTAACCACTAAACCAACGGTGACACTATGAACCAACTTGTATCCATCCTGCAACAGAATACCGACTTCCAAAGCCTCCTGGCCCAGCTGGACGGGGGGCGCAACCCCGTGGCCCTGTCCGGGGTATCCCCCGTCCACCGGGCGCATATCGCCGCGGCCCTCCGGGCGGAGACGGGCCGCCCCCTGGTGCTGATCTGCGGGGACGAGGGGGAGGGCCGGAAGCTCTGCGCCGACCTGACCGCCTTCACCGGGGAACCGGTGGGGCTGCTGGCGGGGCGGGAATTTGTGTTCCACAACGCCACCGCCTCCCGCCAGTGGGAGCATCGCCGGCTGTCCCTCCTCCGGGCCATGCAGCAGGGGGAGGCCCCCATGGTGGTGATGACGGTGGAGGGCCTCCTCCAGCGCACCATGCCTCCGGCGGTGCTGGAGCGCAGCGTGGTCACGCTGGAGACCGGGAAACGGTACGACCTGAACCTGCTGGCCGACCGGCTGACCAGAGCGGGGTACGCCCGGGCCATGGCGGTGGAGGGCCCCGGGCAGTTCGCCCTCCGGGGCGGCATCCTGGATGTGTTCTCCCCCGGCGGGGAGACCCCCATCCGGGTGGAGTTCTGGGACGATGAGGTGGACACCATGGCCCGCTTCGACGTGGCCACCCAGCGCCGCACCGAGACGGTGCCCTCCTGCCAGCTGCTGCCCGCCGCCGAATGCCTGCCCCAGCTGGCCCCCGGCGGGGTGCTGGGGCTGATGGAGGATTTGGAGCGCCGCCGGTTAAAGCTGGAGCAGGCCGCCAAACGGAAGAAGCGGGGGGACCCCACCGACTACTCCGCCGTTGCCAAAACCCTGGAGGAGGACAGCCGCCGCCTGGCGGATCTGGGGCTGTTCTCCCCTTCCGACCGGTACCTGCATCTGATTTACCCTGACTTCGCCACCGCCTGCGACTATATCCCCCCCGACGCCTTTGTGCTGTGGAGCGAGTCCAGCCGCTGCGTGGACGCCGCCCGCCACTACGCATGGCGGCTGGGGGAGGATATGACCGCCCTGGCCGAGGCGGGCATCCTGTGGCTGGAGGGCTGCAAGTATGCCGAGACGGTGGAGAACGCCGCCCGCACCCTCTGCGACAAATGCCCCAACGTGTATCTGGACACCTTCCTGACCTCCCTGTTCCCCAGGGACCCCAAGGAGACCCTGTCCATGGCCTGCCGCCAGCTGCCCTCCTTCGGCAGCAGTCTGGAGCAGGCCGTCTCCGACCTGGAGCATTATCAGAAAAACCGCACCGCCACCGTGGTGCTGTGCCAGACCCAGGGCCAGGCCAAGGCCCTGTCCGACCTGCTGCGGGGGCGGGATGTGGCGGTGGCTCTGGACTTCGACCTCGCCGCCCTGCCCCGGCCGGGGCAGGTGACGCTGGCGGTGGGGGGCCTCTCCGCCGGGGTGGAGTATCCCAAAAGCGCCAACACCCCCGGCTACGCCGTCCTCACCGAAGGGGCGGCGCTGGAGAAATCCCAAAAGCGGAAGGAGCGCCAGGCGAAGCGCAAGGAGGTCACCAACCGCCAGAAGCTGCAAAGCTACACCGACCTGGCCCCCGGCGACCTGGTGGTGCATCAGACCTACGGCATCGCCCGGTATATGGAGATGGTGCAGCTCCAGACCGACGGGGTCACCAAGGACTATTTGAAGCTGGCCTACGCCGGGAACGACGTGCTGTATGTCCCCGCCACCCAGCTGGACCTGGTCAGCAAGTATATCGGGGCCAGAGAGGGGGAGGACGGCACCCCCCAGGTGAAGCTGTCCAAAATAGGGGGCGGCGACTGGCAGCGGGCCAAGAGCAAGGCGAAGAAGGCCACCCAGGACATGGCGAAGGAGCTGATTCAGCTCTACGCCCAGCGCCAGCGCCAGCCGGGGTATGCCTTCCACCCAGACGACCCCTGGCAGCAGGAGTTTGAGGACAAATTCGAGTTCGAGGAGACCCCCGACCAGCTCCGCTGCGTCAGCGAGATCAAGGCGGACATGGAGCGGCCCATCCCCATGGACCGGCTGCTCTGCGGCGATGTGGGCTACGGCAAGACGGAGGTGGCCCTCCGGGCGGTGATGAAGTGCATGCTGGAGGGGAAGCAGGCCGCCATTCTGGCCCCCACCACGGTGCTGGCCAACCAGCACTTCCAGACTGCCACCCGCCGGTTTGAGGGCTTCCCGGTGAAGATTGCCCTGCTGTCCCGGTACCAGAGCGGCAAACAGGGGAAAAAGATTCTGGAGGAGACCGCCTCCGGCTCGGTGGACGTCCTCATCGGCACCCACCGGCTGATTCAGAAGGACGTGAAGTTCAAGGACCTGGGCCTGCTGGTGGTGGATGAGGAGCAGCGCTTCGGCGTCTCCCACAAGGAGAAGCTGAAGGAGATGTTCCGCCAGGTGGACGTGCTGACCCTGTCCGCCACCCCCATCCCCCGGACGCTGAACATGGCCCTCTCCGGCATCCGGGATATGTCCACCCTGGAGGAGCCGCCCCAGGACCGCCAGCCGGTGCAGACCTATGTGCTGGAGCAGGACTGGGGGGTGCTCATCGACGCCATCCGCAAGGAGGTGGGCCGGGGCGGCCAGGTCTACTACCTCCACAACCGGGTGGAGACCATTGACCGCACCGCTGCCCACATCCGGGACCTGCTGGACGACGACAGCGTTTCCATCGCCACCGCCCACGGCCAGATGAGCCAGGAGCAGCTGGGCAGCGTCATGGCCCAGATGGTGGAGGGGTCGGTGCAGATTCTGGTATGCACCACCATCATCGAGACGGGCATCGACATCCCCAACGTGAACACCCTCATCATCGAAAACGCCGACCGGATGGGTCTGGCCCAGCTCCACCAGATACGGGGCCGGGTGGGCCGCTCCGCCCGGCGGGCCTACGCCTACCTGTGCTACCAGCCGGGGAAGGTGCTCAGTGAGACGGCGGCCAAACGCCTCTCCGCCGTCCGGGAGTTTGCGGAGTTCGGCGCGGGCTTCCAGATCGCCATGCGGGATTTGGAGATCCGCGGGGCCGGGAACCTCCTTGGCTCCCAGCAGTCGGGGAACCTGATGAGCGTGGGCTACGATATGTATTTGAAGCTGCTGGAGGAGGCCATTCTGGAGGAGCGGGGAGAGCAGCCTGCCCGGGTGGAGGATGTCACCGCCGACCTGACCGTCTCTGCCAACCTGCCGGAGGGCTATATCCCCTCCGCCGAGCAGCGGATGGACCTCTACCGCCGCATCGCAAAGGTGCGCACCGACCAGGACGCCGAGGACATCTACGACGAGCTCATCGACCGCTACGGCGACCCGCCCAGGGCGGTGAACAACCTGGTTTCGGTGGCCCTGCTCCGGGCCAACGCCAACCGCTGCGGCATCACCGACATCAAGCAGCAGGGGACGGTGGTGAACTTCACCCTGCGGGACTTCGATTTGAAGGGCTTCGCCCGCTTAAACAGC
This sequence comes from Clostridiales bacterium, assembly GCA_021203325.1. Lineage (GTDB taxonomy): Bacteria > Bacillota > Clostridia > Oscillospirales > Oscillospiraceae > Onthomonas. The sequence goes on from JAJQBL010000157.1 coordinate 4,794, forward strand.
GTCCCCAAACTGAAGGGGCGGCTGCTGGTGAACCCCAACAGCAGCAAGCCCAACATCGCCCTGCGCCTGAAGCCGGGGGAGAACAGCCTGACCTGGTCGGAGGAGTTTGTGAAGCAGTATGCCTGCGCCATGATGGGGCAGTGAATCCAATGTCATCAGTTTAAGAGGGATTGTACTCCTTAGAAAAGGTTTGATGAAGGAACTGCGTTTTGCCCTTGCCAGGGCGGGGGCCGATTACCGCTTGCTAACCCTTTACGGTATCTTTCTCGGTCAGTGAGCCTTGCCAGCGTAGCCGGCTGCGGTTTTCGGCTAAAAATATGCCGCTGGCATATTTTCTGAACGCCGCAAACTCGCGCCGCCGAGAAATGGGGGAAAGAGGGCGGCTCAAGAGGGCCGCTGTGCGT
>JAJQBL010000030.1:0-14619 GCA_021203325.1 Clostridiales bacterium
TGGGGATCAGGCCGCCGCCGAAGTACATGGTGATGATGAAGAAGATGCTGATGGCCTTTCTGCCGGGCATATCGTGCTGGCTCAGGGGGAACGCCACCAGGTAAATCATGGTCACGGAGAAGAGGGTGCCCACCACGGTGTACTTGATGCTGTTCAGATAGCCGCTGACGATGCTGTCGTCGGCAAAGACGGCCTCATAGCCGCTGAGGGTGAAGTCGCTGGGCAGGAGGAAGGTCTTGCCGGCGTACACGTCATAGGGGTTGGAAACCGACGCCACCAGAATGTAGTACAGCGGATAGGCGATGATCAGCAGGATGATGGAGCAGAAAATCACCAGAATGACGTCGCTGGTCTTGTCGGACAGGCCCTTGGTACGGCTGACCGCTTTTGTTTTTGTTGCCATAGTTCCGTCCCCCTTTACACAAAGCTGACGTCCGAGGCTTTGGACGCGATTTTGTTGACGACGATCAGCAGGACGATGTTCACTAACGTATTGAACAGGCCCACAGCTGTGGAATAGCTGTATTTGGCGTTTTCAATACCCTGTTCGTAAACGTACACCGCGATGACGTCGCTGGTGGCCTTGTTCAGGTCGGTTTGCAGCAGCCAGACCTTTTCGAAGCCGATGTTCATCAGGCCGCCTGCGCTCATGATCAGCTGAAGCACTGCCATGGGAATCAGGGCGGGGATGTCGATGTTCAGGATACGCTGGAACATGGACGCGCCGTCCACCTTGGCCGCCTCGTAGAGGCTCTTGTCCACGCTGGAGAGGGTGGCCAGGTAAATGATGGTGCCCCAGCCTGCGTCCTGCCAGATGCCGCTGGCGATGTAGATGGTACGGAAGGCACCGCTGATGGTCAGGAAGTCGATCTGCGTCCCCAGCAGCAGATTGATCAGGCCGCCGGACGGGCTCAGGAAGATGCGGATCATACCGCAGATGACCATGGTGGAGATGAAGTGGGGGCGTACAGCACCGTCTGCACCACCCGCTTGAACTTGCCGAACCGGAGCTGGTTGATGGCCAGGGCCAGGATGATGGGAACCGGGAAGCTCCACAGCAGGCTGTACAGGCTCAGCAGGACGGTGTTACGGATCATCCGCACGCAGTTGGGGCTGCTGAAGAATCGCTGGAACCAGTAAAGCCCCACCCATTCGCTGCCCAGATAGCCCCGGCTGGCCTTAAAGTCACGGAAGGCGATCTGGATGCCGTACATGGGGATGTACTTGTAAATGATGGTGATGACCACCGGGATCAGCAGCAGCAGGTAAAGCTGCCAGTTGTCGGCAAGGCGGGTTTTCAGGGGCACCTTGTGGACAGGCTGCACCGCCCCGGCCTTTGCCTTTTTTGAGGTCTTTGCGCTCACTTGTTTGCTCACTCCTTTTCTGTTCTTGCTGCGAAAACAGGTATCAGATTCTGAATCTGCATCATCTCCTCCCCACGGTTTTTGGTGCTGATTTCCAAGAATGGAAAAACGTTTCATATTTGCCTTATAAGAAAAACGAATGGCATGGATGCCGCAAAACAGCCAGCTGCACTCGTATGAAACGTTTTTTCTTCCTGATAGCAATAGAATACACATTTCCGAAACCTTTGTCAATGCTTTTTTGAGAAAAAATACACTTTCGTCGATATTGCCAATTTTGAATTGGTCTTTTTGTGCAAAAGCACAAAGCTTCCACCGCAAAATCGTTTCACAAAATTTCATGAAACCCCTTTACAAACTGAAATCGGAGGTGTATAATGGTTTCATCAACAAGGACGGAGATAGATGTTTTCCGTCCGCTGTCCGTTCAATTCTGTGAAACGTTATCCCTTTAAATGTCACGGAATTGCCCGGTGTCCGCCGGGTTGCGGAAAGAGAAACGAGGTGTTCCTTTTGACAAAATACGATTCCGCCCCCACCATGAAGGATGTGGCGAAGGACGCGGGGGTGTCCCTGGGCACCGTGTCCAAGGTGGTCAACGGCCTCCCTGTGGGGAAGGTCTATCAGCGGAAGGTGGAGGCGTCCATCCAGAAGCTGAACTATCAGGTGAACAGCTACGCCAAGGGGCTCAAGACCAACAGGACCTATACGGTGGCCTTCCTGGTGCCGGATACGTTTAACCCCTTCTTTGGCTGGCTGACCTACTACATCAACCGGGAGCTGGCGAAGCGGGGCTACCGAATGCTGCTGTGCGCCACCAATGCGGACACGAGGATGGAGCAGAGCTATATCACCATGGCCCAGCAGAACAAGGTGGACGGCATCATCTGCCTGTCCTACAACGAGGGCCTGCAGGTGCAGGAGGGGCTCCCCTTCGTGACCATTGACCGGCATTTCAGCGGCTCCATCCCCTGCGTGTCCAGCGACAACTTCAGCGGCGGTCAGATGGCCGCCCGGCGGCTGGACGAGCTGGGCTGCCGCCATGTGGCCTTCCTCAGCATCGGCTCCCCTCTGGTCAATGAGACGACGAAGCGGGGAGACGGCTTCCTGAGCTACTGCGCCGGTCACGGCCTGTCCTATGAGCTGCTGCGGCTGTATGACGGCGCACCCTTCTCCGAGTTTACCGACTTCCTGCAGCGGCATCTGGCAGGGGAGGACGCCATTGACGGCATCTTCTGCGTAAACGATTCCCTGGCGGTGAAAATCATCCGCTACCTGAGGGAGCAGGGCCTCCGGGTGCCGGAGGATGTCCAGGTCATCGGCTATGACGGCGTGAAGGATTACATCTCGGAGGATTACCACTGTTCCACCATCATTCAGCCCCTGGACAAGATGGCGGAGGTCAGCGTGGATATGCTGCTGTCTCAGGACTGGTCCAACACGCCGACGCTGGTTTGCCTGCCCGTCACCTACGCCCCCGGCGGCACCACAAAGGAGTGAACGCAAATGCCCAGTGAGTATGCCAAATGGTTACAGCGGGACGTTGCCCCGGAGGACAAGGGGCCGGAACCCGGCAGGTGGGCCAAATTCTGCACCTGGATGCGGTACAACTGGGGCGTCGTCCTGTGTATCGTCATCGTGATCGGCGTGGGCGTCTCCCTGCTGTGCAGCGCGCTGGGGTTCGGCCAGGTCAAACCGGACTATCAGGTGGCCTATGTGGGCACCGATGAGCTGCCGGAGGACACCGTTGACGCCCTGTGTGAGGCGCTGGAGCAGCTGGGCTCCGACCTGAACGGGGACGGTCAGGTGGTGGTGCAGGTAAACCAGTATTACACCACCTCCGATACGGCGGACGAGACCGGGGCCATGACTGCCTACGCCTCCGAGGTGTCCCTGATCGCGGACATCAACGACTGCGAGAGCTATTTCTTCCTGGTGGAGGACCCGGACGACTTCCAGACGAAATACCAGCTCCTGGCCACCGAGGACGGCGGCTGTCCGGAGGATACGGACACCGACGGGATGGGCAAGGTCTATCAGTGGGCAAACTGCCCGGTGCTGGCAGGCATCGACCTGGGGGAATACACCATCTCCCTGCTGGGGGAAACCGCCACCGGCGACAGCAATGAGCTGGTACAGACGCTGTACCTGGGCCGCCGCTGCTTCTACCTGGAGGACACGGTGGAGCATCCGGAGGGCTGCGAGGCCCTGTGGGAGGCCTTGACGGAGGGGGCTGTGCGATGAAACGGATGAAATGCTTATTGCTGTGCGGGGCGCTGGTGTTCTGCCTCACCGGCTGTGTGCAGCAAGCCCCCACCACCACCAGCGGCGGTGAGGACTGGGACGCGGACTGGACCCTGGTGGGCACCACCATCGGCATCGAGGAGCCGGGCAACGGCCTGACCCTGCTGGACAACAAGGACGCCCTGACCGCCTCCGGCCTGTACTACGCCGCCTGGGTCATCGGCGAGGCGGAGGAGTACGTCAATTCAGATGGGGACACCATCGACCTCTATGCCGCCCAGCTCTATGTGCTGTTACAGGACTGCGACGATGAGGACGCCGCCCAGACCAGCGCAGACGGCTGGCAGGCCCAGGAGGAGGACGCCTACAACGTCCTCAGCGTGGAAACGGCCACCTGCGCGGACCAGACCTTTACCGTCCTGATCTACGAGACAGAGGGCGAGGACAATCCCTACGCCTCCGGCGTGTCCGCCTTCACCGCCTATCAAAACCACGCCATCAACGTGGAACTGGCCTGTCAGGAGGGCTTTGACGGCGACGCCTACGCCATTTTGACGGAATTTCTGGAAGGCTTCCACTACGCGGAATAAGGGAAAGGAGCGCTGCAACGATGGCACTGTTTTTTGTGGAAGACGAGTATCCCTCCGGCGGCCGAAAGACCGGCTTTGACCGGTACCGGGAGGTGCTGGAACAGAACTTTGGTTCCTATATCCTGGCGGGGCTGCTGACGCTGGTGGGTTTTCTGCCCTTCACCCTGGGTATGATTTACGCCGTTTTGTCCACCAGCGTACTGGTGATGCTGATTGCCGCCCTGGTGGGCGGGCTGTTTGCCGGCCCGGCGCTGTACGGCCTCTATGACCTGATTTTCCGCACCCTGCGGGACGCCCCCGGCAAGTGGTGGGGCAACTACAAAAAGGCGCTGAAGGAGAACTGGAAGGCCGCCCTGCTGCCCGGCGTGGTGCTCTGCCTGTTCCTGGGGGTGGTGATTTTCGCGGCGCTGCTGATGTTCTGGTGGGCGGAGGTGTTCCCCGGCTGGGGCACCATCGTCATCTCCCTCCTCAGCGTGCTGCTGGGCACCATGCTGCTCACCACCTACTGGCCCCAGCTGGTGCTGTTCCGGCAGTCCGGCATCGTGCGCCTCAAGAACTGCCTGCTGTTCTACATGAAATACTTCTGGCACACCCTGGGGGTGGCCGCCCTTCAGGTGGCCTTCTGGCTGCTGATGGCGCTGCTGCTGCCCTGGTCCGTGCTGGCGCTGCCCCTGATCGGGATGTGGTTCATCCTGTTCCTCGGCAACTTCCTGCTCTACCATGATTTGGACACCGCCTTCCAGCTGGAAAAGACCCTCCGGGAGCAGATGCCGGATCAGGCCCCTCTCTATGAGGAGGAGGAACCAGAGGAGGAGGACGACGTATGACGGAGCCGTTGGTATGCAATCACACGGAGATCTCCCTCCGCCTCTTCCGGGAGGGCGCCCGGCCCCAGCTGCGCCGGAAGTACAACCGGATGACGGCGACGGTGGCGCTGGCCCTGCTGGCGGCCCTGGCGGTGTTGGCGGTGGTCATGTGGTTTATGTCCGGCAGCTTCTCCGCCCTGGGCATGGAGGCGGTGCTCTATGTGCTGATTCTGGGCTGGATTCGCATTGTCCTGCCCCGGATGGAGTGCAAACGGGCCTATCAGGCTATGGTCAACCGCAGCGGCGGCAGCGCCCCCTGCCGGGAGCTGCTGTTCTACGAGGACCATCTGCTGGTGCAGCCGGAGACGGAGGAGGCGGTTTCCATCCCCTATGAGGCGGTCACCGAAGTCCGGGAGACGAAGCACGCCCTGACGCTGTCCTATACGGAAGGGGCCAGGGTGCTGGTGGACAAGGACGGGTTCCTCCAGGGCAGCGCGGAGGATGCGAAGGCGCTGCTGGCGGGCGCAAAGAACGCCTGACTTTCCCATAACAGGCTTTGAGGGACCTCCGGGCATCGGAGGTTCCTCTTTAGTTTCCTCTTGATTTTCCTCTTGCATCCTGGCCGCCCATCGGTTATAATGCCGTTGTATGCCCGAACCAGCGCGGAATGGGGTCAGAAGCCCCGCGAGTCGGTCACTGTGAGGCGTCCCCGGAGACGCTAAGTCAGATACGCGCCGGGCATCTCTGTCCTGCCGGAACCGGGATGGAGGACATGGCAGAGGGTTTTTGCGCCCTTTTCCCAATTTCCAGATACGGAAACGGTGCCATCTCCCTGTGCCGCGCATGGTTCCGTAATTTATGGAAAGAAGGAACTACCCATGAAAACCCGCAACTACCGTATTCTGTCCCTGCTCACAGCCCTGATGCTGTCCCTGGCCCTGCTCACCGGCTGCGGCGGCAGCAGTGCGGACGCCTCCCAGTCGTCCGGCAGCGCCGCCTCCAGCGTGGCCACGGAGGACGCCTCCGCATCCTCCGCCACCGCTGAGGAATCCGCCGCCCAGGCGGAGAGCAGCGCCGCCGAGGCCGAGTCCAGCGCCACCGACGCCGAGACGAAGCACATCACCCTCACTGTCACCTATGCCGACGGCAGCAGCGACAATTACGAGATCGACACCGAGGCCGACTATTTAAAGGACGCCATTGATGCCACCGTGGAGCTTGGCGGCGAGGAGAGCAGCTACGGCTTCTACATCACCTCCGTCAACGGGGTGGAGGCCGACTATGACGCCGACGGCGCTTACTGGGCCATCTACGTCAATGATACATACGGCTCCTACGGCGTGGACAGCCAGCCCGTGGCCGACGGCGACAGCTTCGCCCTGGTGTATGAGGTCTACTAAGCAGCCCTTCCGTCCCGGACTTGCCGTCCGGGACGTCACCTCCCTGGCCCTGGCCACGGCGCTGGTCTTTGCCCTGCAAATCGCCCTGGCCAGCCTGCCCAACATTGAAGTGGTGTCCCTGCTGTTTCTGCTCTACACCCTGCACTTCCGGACGAAAACCCTGTTCATCATCTACGCCTTCGCCCTGCTGGAAGGGGTATGGCACGGCTTCCATATCTGGTGGGTCATGTACCTGTATGTGTGGACGATCCTCTGGGCCGTGGTGATGCTGCTGTCCCGGAAGGGGCGCAGGCACGGGGCCTTTTTCTGGGCGACGGTCAACGGGCTGTACGGCCTGGCCTTCGGCTTCTTCTGCTCCTTCCCCTATGTGGTTATGGGGGGCGTGAAGATGGCCTACAGCTGGTGGCTGGCAGGGCTGCCCTTTGACGCGGCCCACGGCGTCGGGAACTTCGTGATGGCCCTGGTGCTGTTCGTGCCCCTGGACCGGGCGCTGGGCTTCGCCCTGAAACCCAGAGACAGATAACAGATGCTGCGGCGCGGGAAACTGCGCCGCAGTTTTTTGCGTTTCTCTTGTTCAAAACAGGGAACTGTGATATAATCGGCTTACCGAACCCCCATCCCTTCTATCCAACAGGAGAACACCATGACCGAATACTACATCCCCACCGGCCCCGGCGACGCGGAATATGTGGAGAAACGCTCCCGCTTTCTGGGCAAGGTGCGCCCTGTCGCCTCCGAGGCGGAGGCCAGGGCCTTCATCGACGCCATGAAAAAGCAATACTACGACGCCCGGCACAACTGCTGGTGCTACCTGCTCCGCAGCGGCGTCATGCGGTACAGCGACGACGGAGAGCCTCAGGGCACCGCCGGTCAGCCCATGCTGGAGGTGTTCTCCCGGGCGGGGGTGACGGATGCGGTGTGCGTGGTGACCCGGTACTTCAGCGGCGTACTGCTGGGGGCGGGGCACCTGCTCCGGGCCTATCAGGGGACGGCCAAGCTGGCGCTGGACGCGGCGGGCATCTCCGTGGTGCGGCGGTGGGTGAAGGTGGAGCTGGCCTGCGGCTACCACCTGTTCCAGAAGCTGACCCTGGAGGTCAGCGCCGCCGGGGGCGTGGTGACGGATACGGACTACGGCGCGGAGGTGGTGCTCCACGCCCTGCTGCCGGAGGAGCAGGAAACATCCTTTGCCGCCCACATTCTGGATGTGACGGCGGGCACCGTTCACGCCGTTACCGCCGGGGAAACGGAGCAGGCTGTGGCACTGTAAAAAGGAAAGGCGAGGCAAACGAGATGGAACTGAAACCCTATCTTCACAACGTAAAGTATTATGAGACCGACCAAATGGCCGTCGTCCATCACTCCAACTATATCCGCTGGTTTGAGGAGGCCCGCATCGACTATATGGCCCAGGCGGGCATCGACTACGCCGCCATGGAAGGGCGGGGCTTCATCATCCCGGTGGTGGGGGTCAGCGCGGAGTACAAGACCATGACCCGCTTTGGGGACACGGTGGCCATCCCGCTCCGCATCACCCGGTATAACGGCATCCGCTTCCTGTGCAGCTACGAGGTGCGGGATGCGGCCACCGGCGAGCTGCGCACCACCGGCACCAGCGAGCACTGCTTCATCGACCGGGAGGGCCGTATCGTCAACCTGAAACGAAAGGCGCCCGACCTCCACGAAAAATTTCAGGCGGTGCTGGAGGCCAGCGCCCAAGCATAAAAAATCCCTCCCGGTTTTTCGCCGGGAGGGATTTTTGTCGCATTTTGCCGGATTACAGCACCTTTTCCATCAGGTAGAACTGTCCCATCTGCCAGCTCACCTCTCCCACCTGGGTGTAGCCCGCCCGCCAGTACAGCCGGACGGCGGAGAAGTTTCCGCTGTACACGTCCAGCCGGATGGCCCGAACGGGCGTCGGCTTCAGGACTGCTTCGATATGGCGCAGCGTCTCCCGGGCGATGCCCTGATGCTGAAAGTCGGGGTGGACGCACAGCCGATGGAGGACGGCATAGGGCCCGTCCACCTGCCAGCAGCCGTTCCGGTAATCCTCCTCACAGCGCTGATCCAGGGCGTAGAATACGACAATGCGCCCTTCCGACCGCCCCACATGGAGGCGGTTCTCTGCCAGGTCCGCCTGAAAATCCTCCCGGGTGGGGTAATATTCATTCCACTGTTCGATACCCGCCGCCCGCATGGCGGCGGTGGCGCTCCGCGACGCTGCGTAAACCTCGTCCAAATCCTCCGCGGTCGCCTTTTCATAGATGATCTGCATCCTGCCGCCTCCTCGGAGGCGCACCGTTCCGGGCCGCCCCTTTTGACACAGTATACCTTATTTTCCTGCAAAAAGCAATCCGCTGGCGCAAAAAGAACCCCCGCCCACCGGCGGGGGTTCTGAGGCGTTCCGCTCGAATCAGAAGATGCGGCGGACTGCCAAAATGGATTTGTAGTAAACCGAATTGTATGTAATGCCGTACTTGGAGCCCAGAGCGCTGAGCAGCTTGCCGTTGCCGGCGTAGATGCCCACATGGCCGCTGTAGCACACGATGTCGCCCACCTGCATGTTGGACACGCTGACCGCGGTGCCCACGCTGCGCATGGCGGAGGAGCTGTGGGGGAGGGTGACGCCGAAGTGGGCATACACGCTCTTGACAAAGCCGGAGCAGTCACAGCCGCTGGTCAGGCTCGTCCCGCCCCACTTGTAGGGGTTGCCCACAAACTGCTGGGCGTAGGCCAGCACCGCCGCGCCGGTCTTGGACGTGCTGGAGCTGCTGGAAGAGCTGCTGCTGGAGCTGGAGGACTTGCTGGAGCTGGAAGAACTGGACTTGCTGGAGCTGCTGGAGGAGGAGCTGCTGCTGGAGCTGGAAGAGCTGGAGCTGCTGCTGGAAGAAGAGCTGGTGTGGGTGACCACAGTGACGCTCTCGGTGGTTTCCTCCGTATAGGTGGCGTCGATGTAACCGGTGACGCCGTCATAAGTGACCTTGTACCAGCCGTTCACCATGTCGGAGACGGCCACCACAGCGCCCTGGGGAATGCTGCCCAGCTTGGAGCTGCTGGTGCTGGTGTCGGAGCGGATGGACAAGCTGGAGACGGTGATCTTCGCCCGATCCGGATAGGCCTGATAGCCGCTGGACGTGGTGGCAGAGACGTAAGCGCCGTTGGCATAGCCGGTGAAGCCGTTGTAGGTCACCAGGTACCAGTCACCCACGGTGCCCCCTACCTCCAGAAGCTCACCGCAGGGGATCATGGTCAGCTTGGTGAACTCGGTGCCCGCGCCGGCGCGCAGGGTCAGCTGGCTGGCGGTGACCTGGATATAACCGGAGTCAACGCTGTCCGTCACATCCACGTAGTCTGCGGAGACGTAGCCGCTGTAGCCGTTGAAGATGGCGCTGTACCAGCCGTTCTCTTCCTCACTGGTGATCTGGAAGGTGACACCGGCCGGAATGGTGGTCAGCTTTTCCCCGTCCTCGCTGGCGGTTGCCCGCAGGTTCAGGTAATCCGCCGTCACCGTGCCGTAGCCCACGCAGGTGGAAGTCTCGTCCATATCGATGCAGCTGCTGTCCACATAGCCGCTGCACTCACCGCACTCGACCTTATACCAGCCGTCCAGAGCGTCGTAGATCTCCACAGCGTCCCCTTCGGCGGCCAGGCCCACGATCTCGGCCTCGTCATTGGCGGAGGCGCGGATGATCAGGGAGCGGACGTTGACGGTGCCGCTGCCGATGACGTTGACATCCAGATAGTCGCACAGCATATAGCCTTCCACGGCCTCCCCATCGGAATCGGTGTAGGAAACCTTCATCCAGCCGTTCTCGTCCGCTTCCTCCAGAATGGTGACAATGATGCCCTCGCTGAGGGTGGTCTTCATCGAGGAATCCTTGGTGGCGGAGGCTCTCATCCGGACACCGTCGGCGTTGACGGTGGCCGTGCTGCTCACCTTGGTGGAGATGGTGCTGCCGACCTTCGCGTCCTCCCCGGAGGCTTCCTCCTCGGCTTCGGCGTCAGACTCTGTCTCGTCCTCATCCCCGGAAGCGGATTCCTCCGCCTCCTCAGCCTCATCGGCGCTCTCCTCAGCCTCATCGGCCGCCTCCTCTTCCCCGGAGGAAGAGGCAAGGGTCAGATACTGGCTCAGGATATAGCCGGTGCCGCTGTTTCCGCTGTCGTCGGTGTAGGAAACCTCGAACCACCCGTTATCGTCCGCCTCGGAGAGCAGCGTCACCACCGTTCCGTCGGTGAGCATGGTCAGGGCATCAGACTCAGTGCTGGCGCTGCGCCGGACGCGGACGCCGTCGGTATTTACGGTCGCGGTATCCGCCGCCACAGCGGATACCGCCAGACAAATTGCCAGTGCGATTGCAAGCATAAGGGAAAACAGTGATTTTGCCACTCGTTTCATGTGTATTGGTACCTCCATTTTATCTATCGTATCCGGGAGGCCCTTCTGCGGCCGGCGCGTATCGCTCAGCCTCGGGCCAGTTGCCGTTCCAGCCAGACGCTGCCGAGATCCATGGCGGCGTAGAGGTTACCCCGCTCGCCTTTCTTTACAATTACAATACGGTCGCGGCCCTTTAACTCCGCCGCCGTCAACTGTAACTGAATCCCAACCCTCGTGGCAACGTCCAGATCGCCAACCTTTTTCGTGGCGAGCACCTGGAACATGATGATATACTTATCAGACATACTTCCGTAATAAATCAAATTACCTTTTCTGCGCAGTGGACGGCCTTTATAGTTCAGAGCCATTGGCTTTGTATCCGCCATTTCAAGTACCTCCTTCAAAACTTGTAACCAAATTGTAACACATTGTTTCCACGTTGTCAATCTTTTATCGCCGCCATTTTCGCCCAATTCCCGCTTTTTTTCAAAAAAATTTGCACGAAAATCGCTTCCGATGGCAAATAAAATAGGAGTCCCCCCAACGGAAGGCTCCTATTGATCTGTCAAAACCGCATCAAAGCTCAGACCCCCAGGTAATAGCGCACCAGCTCCTGCAACAGCTCGTCCCTGTCCAGCTGACGAATCAGGGTGCGGGCGTTGTTAAAGTTGGTGATATAGGTAGGGTCTTCGGACAAAATATAACCCACAATCTGATTGATGGGATTATAGCCTTTCTCCTGCAATGAAGTGTATACCTCTGAAAGCACCCTGCGCGTCTTATTCTCTTCCATATTGGAAAGGCTAAAGCGGCGCGTGTAATCAAGATCAGACATAAGAATCGGACCTCCATCGGCTAAGCCTGGCAGCGAGCGATACGCTGCGATGAGTATATTGTAACCCAAAGTTACAAAAAAGTAAAGAGCAGACTGAAAATTTTCTCCGGATATTTTCCAATCTCCCCCCGTTTTTCCGCCCTTTTGTGCCCCACCTTCGCCCCGTTCCCCTTGCCGGAAGGGGGGCGCCGTGATACAATACAGTCATTCCGGCTTTTCAGGAGGAACTTTTATGGGCGGCCCGGTACTGACACGATATACAATTCCCAACACCCGGGGCATCCGGCTGCGCATCGCGGTGGTGGCCGACCTCCACGACGAGGCGGGGGAGGAGGCGCTGGAGCTGCTGCGGCAGGCGGAGCCCGAGCTGATTCTGCTGCCGGGGGATTTGCTGGAGCGCGTCGTCCCCCCGGCGGATCTTTCCTGGTCGGACATTCAGGAGCGGTATCGCCAGGCCCGTTTTCCGGCCTGGGAACGCCGCCTGCGGCCCCGGATGGATGCCCTGCGGCAGAGGCGCAGCCCCATGCCCCAGGAGGGGCACGGGCTGGACTTTCTGCGGCAGGCGGCCCAAATCGCCCCGGCCTACCTCTCCCTGGGCAACCACGAGTTCTATCTCCGGCCCCGGGATTTCATGGACCTGGCGGAGGCGGGGGGCGTCCTGCTGGACAACCGCGCCGTGACGGTGCACGCCGGGGACGGCATGGCGGTTCGTCTGGGTGGGCTGTCCACCCGCCCGGATGAGGGCTGGCTCGCCGATTTCGCCGCCGGGGAGGGGTACAAAATCCTGCTGTGCCACCACCCGGAATACTACGAGCCGCTGGTGCGGCCCACCGGCATCGAGCTGACCGTCAGCGGCCACGCCCACGGCGGGCAGATTCGGCTGCTGGGCCGCGGGGTCTACGCCCCCGGCCAGGGGCTTTTCCCGAAGTACACCAGGGGCGTGTATGACGGCGGGCGGCTGGTGGTCTCCGCCGGGCTCCACAGCACCGCCGGACTGCCCCGGTGGGGGAACCCCACCGAGGTGGTGCTGGTGGAGCTGGAGCCGGAGGGCTCCCTGTGACGGCAGCGGGGCGGCGCAGCCGTGCGGCGCAATCTGTCGGATGCGGCATAGAATACTGTGTCCCCGCCCGGAGCGGGGCAGCGAATCAATTCGGAGGTAGCAACAATGAATCTGCAAGTGATCATCGGCATCCTGATTCCCCTGGTGGGCACCACCCTTGGCTCCGCCTGCGTCCTCTTCCTGCGGGGGGCCATCCACCCCCTGCTCCAGCGGGCGCTGTCCGGCTTTGCGGCGGGGGTGATGGTGGCGGCCTCCATCTGGAGCCTGCTGATTCCGGCGCTGGAGCAGTCGGAGGGCATGGGGACGCTGTCCTTCCTGCCCGCCACGGTGGGGTTCTGGCTGGGTATCCTGTTCCTGCTGTTTCTGGACCATGCGATTCCCCATTTACATAGGAACAGCAGTCAGGCGGAGGGCCCCAAAAGCCACCTGGCCCGCACCACCATGCTGGTGCTGGCGGTGGCCATTCACAACATCCCGGAGGGGATGGCGGTGGGGGTGGTGTACGCCGGCTGGCTGTCCGGCAGCAGCACCATCACCATGACCGGGGCCCTGGCCCTAGCCATCGGCATTGCCATTCAGAACTTCCCGGAGGGGGCCATCATCTCCATGCCGCTGTACGGCGAAGGGGTGAGCAAACGGCGGGCCTTCCTGTACGGCGCCCTGTCCGGGGTGGTGGAGCCGGTGGGGGCCGCCCTCACCATTCTGGCGGCCCGGTGGCTGATTGCCGTACTGCCCTATCTTTTGAGCTTTGCGGCGGGGGCCATGCTCTATGTGGTGGTGGAGGAGCTGATTCCCGACCAGTCGGAGGGGAACGACTCCGACATCGGCACCATCCTGTTCGCGGCGGGGTTCTCCCTGATGATGGTGCTGGACGTGGCGCTGGGGTGAGTGCGCCCGAGCCAAACAAAACGCGCCGAAGCGGCTGGCTTCGGCGCGTTTTTCTGTTGTCAGCTCCAGAAGCCGCTGATGCCGGAGACGAAGGTGTAGCTCAGGCTGTCGGCGTAGCTGTAATAGTAGCTGTCGCCGGAGGACAGGCCGGAGCAGATCTCCACGTTGGTGCCGTCGGAGACGCCGGTCTCCACCTCCACCAGGTCGCCCAGGGTCTCATCGGAGGCGTCATAGCTGGTGTAGACGTAGGTGGTGTTGCCCTCCTCCACCAGGGCGGCCTCGGGGATAATCAGCACATTCTCCGTGGTGGCCAGGGTGATCAGAACGGAGGCGTTCATGCCCACCAGCATATCCCCGGTGCGCTCCATGGTGATTTCGGCGGTGAACTTGGTGTTGCCGCCGCTGTTGGTGCCGCTGGTGTCCAGGGCGGTGACGGTGCCGCTGAAGGACTGGCCGGTCAGGGCGTCCAGGGTGATGACGGCCTCCTGCCCCTCGGTCAGGGAGAGAATATCCAGCTCATCCACGCTGATGGAGATGGTCATGGTGTCCTGGGGGGGGTGATGGAGAGGATGGTCTGCTCCCCTACGGAGTAGGTGCCGATGCCCTCCTCTTCCGCCGCGGCGGCGGTGCCGGAGCCGTCGGAGGTGTCGGAGGTGTCGGAGGTGCCGTCTGCCAGGCTGGAGGCGGCCTCCTCAAGGGCGCTTTCGTACAGGGCCTCCGTGTCAATGTCGGCGGTATCGGCGCTGTCGGTCAGACCGGTCATATCCTCCGTCATGCCGGTGGCGTCCTCCGTTCCGGTGCTGTCGGTCATATCGGCCATGCCGTCGGCGGCGTCCCCTGCGGTTTCCGTGCCGTCGGCGGCGTCGGGGGCGGCGTCGCTCTCAGCGTTCCCGTCAGAGGACGATGCGTTGTCCTCGCCGGGGGTGCTGCTCTGGCCGCCCTTCGTCGCCTCCGTCTCCTCCTCGCAAATCACGAGGCAGGTGGCGGTGCAGCCGTCCGCCGTGGCGCTGACGGTGCAGGTGCCGGCAGAGACCCAGGTCACCAGGCCGTTGCTGTCCAC
>JAJQBL010000030.1:14719-25264 GCA_021203325.1 Clostridiales bacterium
GGAGGCCCAGGTCACTTCACCGCTCCAATCCTCCGGAGAGATGGCGGCGGTGAGCTGCACGCTCTCCCCCTCCGTCAGGGTCAGCTCCGTCTCGCTGAGGGTCACGCTTTCCGCCGCAGTCCGGTCCGCGGTGTCGGCGGTCGTCAGCAGGTTCAGCACGAAGGACACAGCGGAGGCGGCGGTCTCGGAAGCTGTCGTCCCGGAGGAGTCGGTGCTGTCGGTGCTGTCGGCAGAATCGGCGCTGTCAGTGGAATCCGTGCTGTCGTCACTGTCCTCGGAATCGTCGCTGTCCTCGCTGTCCGTGGAGGCGGCGCTGTCGCTGAGGCCGGAGATCACACCGGCGGTTTCCGCATACACGCTGTTGTCCATGTAGAGCAGATACAGCTCCTGCATCTGCGCCTCCAGGTCCTCCCGCTGGGACAGGAGGCTCAGGTAATCGGCGGAGCTGCCCACATCGGTCAGGGTCAGCAGGTCGTCCCCGGCGTCCACGCTGTCGTCCACGTCCACCTCAATGTCCGCCACGGTGCCGTAGTAGCCGGTGACCTTTAACTCGCTGTGAATATACAGTGCGCCGGTGCCCAGCTCGTTACCGTCGGCGTCGGTGACGGTGACGCTGTCGCCATAGTCGGTGTCCTCATCGGAGACGGTGACGGTGGCCACCCCGTCCAGCAGCTGGGCCACCCGGCCGTCCTCCTCGGTGCCGTCGGACAGGGTGACGGTGACGCTGTCGCCCACGGTCAGGCTGTCCGTGGCGGAGACATCCACCGCCAGCAGCCCGTCCAGAGAGACCAGCATCAGCGCGCCGTACTCGTCCATGGTATCCACCACGCTGACGTCCTCCTCCGCATAGATCACCTTCACCCGGCCGGCGGCGGTGGCGGTGACGGTGTCGCTGAGGGTATCCTCGGCGGCCTCCGCCAAATCCTCATCCAAAGCGTCCAGGTCGGCCTGGAGGTTCACAATGGCCACCGCCACGGAGACGCTGTCCACGGTGGCGATGAGGTCGCCCTCCTCCACCGTGTCGCCGTTGGAGACGTAGTAGGTTTCCACGGTGACGGTGTCCGGCAGGGTCATCTCCACCGCGTCCTCCTCCGCCAGAGTACCGGTGCCGGAGAGAACGGTGTCCAGTGTGCCGGTCTCCACGGTGCCGGAGAGGATCTCCGTGTCCACGGTGACGGAGCTGGAGGCGGAGGTGCTGAGGGTAGGCAGCAGCCCCAGCACCAGGGCCACCACCAGCAGCAGAGCCACGGGAATCATCCAGAGGCGGCGCTTCCTGCGGCGGGGGGACAGCTCATCCTCCTCCCCGTCCTCGTCTTCCGCCTCCGGCCCGGCATCAGAAGCTGCCAGCAGCTGCCGGTTGTACCGGCGGGCCCGAAGCAGCAGGAAAATGCACACCCCGTCCCCCAGAATACAGACGATCAGGATGGGAATCCACGCCGTCCGCAATGCGCTGCGGACGGTGTAGAGCGCCCCAACGCTCCCGGCGGAGGCGCTGTCCGACATCCCGTCCGGCAGGGTCATTTCCTCACCGGCAGTATCGGAGGGGTCCCCGTCGGCTGTGCCGCCGGTCTGGCCCATGCCGCCTGCCCCCCCGGGACATTTCCCCGTCAGAGGGCATCTCTGCGGTGACGCCGCTCTGGTCGGCCATATCTCCCATGTCGCCGCCGGGGGCGCCGGAGAAGCCCCCGGCCATGCCGCCGAACTCCGCCTCTGTGCCGCTGGTGTCGGCGTCGGAGAAGTCTCTGGTCATGCCCCCGCCGAACTCGGCCTCTGCGCCGCTGGTATCGGCGTCCGTATCCCCCGTTTCTATGGTGAACTGGCCGGTCATGCCGGCCATACCGGTGGAGACGGCGGGGAAGGTGGCGAAGTTGACCACGTCAAGGCACAGCACCGCCGTGAACAGGGCAATCAAAATGATGTAAACAAATGTGCGCTTCGGCCTGAGTGTGACCATTCCCTGTGCGGTTTTCTTTGTCGCTGTCATAGTACGCACCTCCCGTCAGCCGCCATAGTGCAGCGCCTCGATGGGCGGCAGCTTTGCGGCTTTGTTGGCCGGATACAGGCCAAAGATGACCCCGATGGCGAAGCAGAACGCCACGGCGATGAACACCACGTTCATCTCCATGCTGAAGCTCAGGCTCAGACTGGACACCACCACGGAGATGACCTGCAGCACGCCCCAGGAGAGGAAGATGCCGATGGCGCAGCCCAGCATACACAGCACCACCGATTCCAGCAGGAACTGCTGCAAGATGACCCCCCGGCTGGCCCCGATGGCCTTCCGGATGCCGATTTCCCGTGTGCGCTCGGTGACGGTGACCAGCATGATGTTCATAATGCCGATGCCGCCCACAATCAGGGAGATGGCCGCAATGCCGCCCAGCAGCACCGCCAGGATGGAGGTGACGCTGCTCATGGCCTCCTCCAGCACGTCGCTGGTGGTGACGGTGAAGGCGTCCTCGTCCTCCTCAAACCGCTCCAGCAGCAGCGCCGTGACCGCCTCCTCGGCGGTCTCCATATCGGAGCCGTCCTCCGCGCTGACATAGAAGCTGGTGATGCTGGAGGACACGGTGGAGGACAGCCGCATCAGAGTGGTGTAGGGAATGTAGGCCGTCAGGGAATCCCCCATCAGGGAGGAGGTCAGGGAGGAATCGTCCTCCTCCAGCACCCCCACCACGGTAAATTTCAGGCCGTCCAGGGAGAGCTCCTCCCCCACGCAGTCGGTGTAGCCGATGAGGGTGGTGGCGGTGGTCTCCGTAATGACGCAGACATAGTTGTTGTTGTCCACGTCGGTGGATTTCAGGAACCGGCCCAGCAGAACGGACAGCCCCTGAATGTCGGCATAGGCCGGGGTGGTGCCGTACACCGTCACCGTGTCGCTGGTGGCGTCATACTTGCCGGTGACGCTGGCGGAGCCGTAGGGGGCAGCCAGGCCGATGCCCTCCTCGTCCATCCACTCGTCCAGGGTGTCCAGGGTGACAGGGGAGCCCTTGTCGTCGGAGACGGTGACGCTGACCAGGTCGCTGCCCAGGCTGGAGATGGTGTCGGTGACGGTGCTGGTGGCCCCGTTCACCAGGCTCACCAGAATCACCAGGGCCATGACGCCGATGATAATGCCCAGCATGGTCAGGAAGGCCCGGAATTTGTTGCCGGAAATGGACTTGAGGGCCATTTTAAAGGATTGTATCATAGCTGCACCTCCGAAAGATGGCCGTCCAGAATGTGGACGACTCGGGACGCCTGCCGGGCGATGTCCTCGTTATGGGTGATGAGGACGATGGTGTTCCCCTGCCGGTGCAACTCGTGGAAGAGCTGCATGATCTCCACGCTGGTTTTGGAGTCCAGGTTGCCGGTGGGCTCGTCCGCCAGGATCAGGGAGGGCCGGGTGACGATGGCCCGGGCCACGGCCACCCGCTGCTGCTGGCCGCCGGACAGCTCGGTGGGCAGGTGCTTGGCCCGTTTGGTCAGCCCCACCCGCTCCAGGGCGTCCGCCACCCGCACCCGGCGCTCTGCGGCCTTCACCCCCTGGTAAATCAGGGGCAGCTCCACATTCTCCTCGCTGTTGAGCTTGGAGATCAGGTTGAAGCTCTGGAACACGAAGCCGATTTTCCGGTTGCGGATCTGGGCCAGCTCGTTTTCGGTATAGTCCTCGATGGGGGTGCCGTCCAGCAGGTACTCCCCGGAGTCGGCGATGTCCAGGCAGCCGATGATGTTCATCAGGGTGGATTTGCCGCTGCCGGAGGGGCCGATGATGCTGACAAACTCCCCGTCGTCAATGTGGAGGCTGGCCTTGTCCAGCGCGTACACCTTCTCGCCGCCCACCTGGTATATGCGGGAGACCTCTTTCAAATCGATCATGGTGTACCGCCTCCTCAGCCCGGCATTCCGCCGCCGGCGTTGCCGCCGCTGAAGCCGCCGGTGTCTCCGCCGCCGCTGAAGCCGCTGGTGTCATTGCCGCCGCCCATGCTGCTGAAGTCCATGTCGCCGCCCCTGCTGCTCATGTCGCCGAACATGGAGCTGAAGTCGGAGCTGTCGCTGCTGCCGGAGGCGTCATAGTAGACGGTGTCCCCCTCGCTGAGGCCGTCGGTGATTTCAATGTAGCTGCTGTTGGAGAGGCCCACCGTGACCTCCACCATGTCCCCCAGCTCGCCGGTGGTCTCATCGTAGCTGGTGTAGACGTAGGCGGTGGAGCTGGTCTGGGTCACAGCGTCCACAGGCAGCAGCAGGGCGTTCTCCACCCCCTCGATGGTGATGGTGACGGAGGCGCTCATGCCGGAGAGCATGCTGTCCGTCTTGTCCAGTGTGACCGTCACGGTGTACTGGGTGACGCCGCCGGAGCTGGTGGCGGTGGTGTCGATCTCCGTCACGGTGCCGGTGTAGCTGTCGGTGCCGATGGAGTCAATGGTGATGGCCGCCTCCTGGCCCACCTCCAGGGAGAGGATGTCCGTCTCATCCACGCTGAGGGAGACGGTCATAGTCTCATCCGGGGCGATAGAGAGCAGGGTGGTCTCCCCGCCGTCGGAGGAGGACGCGGTCGTGGCAGAAGCGGTGTCAAAGGTGCTGCCCATGGAGGAAGATGTGCTGCCTGTGGAGTAGGAGATGCTGTCCACCACGCCGGACAATGTGGCGTACACCGCCCCCTGCTTGTAGAGGGCGATGAGCTCCTGGAGGGTCTCCTCCAGCTCAGCCCGCTCCTTCAGGAGGGAATCATAGTTGGCGGAGTAGGCGGTGTCCGTCAGGGTCAGCAGGGTGTCCCCGGCGTCCACGGCGTCATCCACATCCACCTCCACTTCCTCTACGGTGCCGGCGTAGCCGGTGACCTTCAACTCCTCATGGATGTACAGGGTGCCGGTGCCCACGGTGCTGCCGTCGGAGTCGGTGACGGTGACGGTGTCGCCGTAGGCGGCGCTGTCATCGTCGATGAGGACGGTGGCGACAGAGGCCACGGCGTCCACGGTGCCGTCATACTCGTTGCCGTCGGAGTCGGTGACGGTGACGCTGTCCCCCACGGCCAGGTCGCCGGCGTCCACGTCCACGGCCATGTATCCGTCCAGGCTCAGCAGCAGCAGCGCTCCGTTTTCATACATGACGGTGGCCACGTCGTCGTCCTCTTCGGCGTAGATGACCTTCACCCGGCCGTCCAGGGCGGTGGTGACCTCCTCGTCCGCCTCATCCTCGGCGGCCGCCTCGATCTCCTCATCCAACGCGTCCAGGGACGCCTGGGCCGACGCCATGGCGGAGAGGACGGAGGCGGCGTCCACAGAGGCCAGCAGGTCGCCCTCGCTGACGGTGTCCCCCTCCTCCACATAGATGGTGTCCAGCGTCACCGAGCTGGGGAAGGTCACGTCCTCCACCCCTTCGCTGGCCAGGGTGCCGGAGCCGGAAACGGTGGTGCTGATGCTGCCCACCGTCACCTCGGCGCTCTCGATGGTGTCGTCGGTGGTGGCGAAGTTCTCCGCCACCATCCGCTGGGCGTACAGCACCAGGCCGGTGAGGATGGCCGCCACGATCACCACCACAATGATCACATTGCGGATGCGCCGGGCCCGGCGGTTCGACTTTCCTTTTTGTTTACTTTTCGTATTCATCACGATTCCCCCTGTGCGGAAATTCTATTCTATTTTATAACGCGGCAACTTTAAAACCAGCTTAAATTTCCGTCCTGATTTTTTATTCCTGCCGGGGCGGGGGCTGACCGCCGCCGGTTCCTGACGGGGTTCCGCCTTTCTGCAGGGCCGCCCCCGCCGCCCTCCCCATTTCCGCAATCCTTCCTGCAAAATGAGGGTTGTATTCGTGGAAAAAACAAGCTATAATAAAATTGGTGGTGCGCGGAAGTTTTGCAAACCTTCCCTGCATCCCCGATTTTTGGTTTTTTTGCGCGGCGGAAACCTCCGCCGCGTGTTGCAAGGAGGAACTGCGATATGGATCAACTGTTACAGCTTTTGGAGGGGGACTGCACCCTGTCCCATAAACAACTCGCCGCCATGGTGGGCACCTCGGAGGAGAAGATTGGGGAATCCATCCGCCGCTACGAGGAGGAAAACATCATCCTGGGCTACAAGGCCGTCATCGACTGGGACGCGGTGAAGCGGGAGGACGTCACCGCCCTGATCGAGGTCAAGGTGGAGCCCCAGCGTGGGGATGGCTTTGACCGTGTGGCGGAGCGCATCTACCAGTATGAGGAGGTGGAGGCCTGCTATCTCATGAGCGGCGACTTTGATATGACCGTCATCATCTCCGGCAAGACCCTGCAGGAGGTGGCCATGTTCGTCTCCCAGAAGCTGTCCGCCATCGACGCGGTGAAGGCCACCGCCACCCACTTTATCCTGAAAAAATACAAGGAGAATCACCTGATTTTCAAAGCTCCGGAAAAGCAGGAGGAAGGGTTTTACTTCGTATGAACTACAGCGCGATTATGAACCGGCGGATTCAGGCCGTGCCCCCCTCCGCCATTCGGAAGTACTTTGACCTGCTGGAGGATATGCCCGACGCCATCTCCCTGGGCATTGGGGAGCCGGACTTTCCCACCCCCTGGCACATCCGGGACGCCGGCATCTACTCCCTGGAGAAAGGGCTGACGAAGTACTCCCCCAACCGGGGCTTTTCCGAGCTGCTGCGGCAGATTTCCGCCTACATGAAGCGGCGGTTCGACCTGACCTATGAGCCTATGAGCCAGATTCTCGTCACCGTGGGCGGCAGCGAGGGCATCGACCTGGCCCTGCGCTGCCTGATCGAGCCGGGGGATGAGATTATCGTCCCCACCCCCTCCTTCGTGTGCTACAGCCCGCTGGTGAGTATGTCCTGCGGCGTGCCCGTCTTTGTGGAGACGAAGGCGGACAACGAGTTCCGCCTGACGGCGGAGGAACTGAAAGCCGCCATCACCCCCAAAACCAAGGCCCTGGTGCTGCCCTACCCCTGCAACCCCACCGGCGGCATTATGGAACGGGCAGATCTGGAGGCCATCGCCCAGGTGCTGGAGGGCACCGACATCATGATCGTCTCCGACGAGATTTATGCGGAGCTGACCTACGGCGGCCACCACGTCTCCCCCGCCAACCTGCCGGAGCTGTACGACCGCACCATCGTGGTCAACGGCTTCTCCAAAGCCTACTCCATGACGGGCTGGCGGCTGGGCTACCTGTGCGCCCCGAAGGAGATTTGCAGCCAGATGGTAAAGCTCCACCAGTACGGCATCATGTCCGCCCCCACCGTCAGCCAGTACGCCGCCATCGAGGCCCTGGAATTTGGCGACAACGACATCGAGGCCATGCGGACGGAGTACAACGGGCGGCGGCGGTTCCTGCTGGACGGGTTCCGCACCCTGGGGATGGAGTGCTTTGAGCCCAAGGGGGCCTTCTATATGTTCCCCAACGTCACCAAAATTTCCGGCCTGACCAGCGACGAGTTCTGCACCCAATTTTTGCAGGCCGAGCAGGTGGCCATTATCCCCGGCTCCGCCTTCGGCCCCGGCGGAGAGGGCTTCGCCCGCTGCTGCTACGCCGCCAGCATGAAGGAGCTGGCCACCGCTCTGGAGCGGCTGGAGCATTTCCTGAAGCATCGGTAATTCCCGAACGAACAAATTGAATGAGGGAGAACAAGCTATTATGATGTACATCACCTGCCTGGATATGGAGGGGGTTCTGGTCCCCGAAATCTGGATTGCCTTTGCCGAGGCCAGCGGCATCCCTGAGCTGCGGCGCACCACCCGGGACGAGCCGGACTACGACAAGCTGATGCGCTACCGTCTGGACATCCTGAAGGAACATCACCTGGGCCTGCCGGAGATTCAGGCCGTCATCTCCACCATCGACCCCCTGCCCGGCGCGAAGGAGTTCCTGGACGAGCTGCGGAGCTTCACCCAGGTGGTGGTGCTCAGCGACACCTTTGAGCAGTTCGCCATGCCCCTGGTGAAGAAGCTGGGCTATCCCACCCTGATGTGCAACCAGCTGGAGGTAGCCCCCAGCGGCGAGATCACCGGCTATCACATGCGGGTAGCCAAGTCCAAGCTGTCCACCGTGAAGGCCCTCCAGTCCATCGGCTACGAGACCATCGCCAGCGGCGACAGCTACAACGACCTGGCCATGATTCAGGCCAGCAAGGCGGGCTTCCTCTTCCGCAGCACCCCCCAGATTCAGGCCGACCACCCGGAGCTGGCCGCCTACGAGTCCTTTGACGACCTGCTGGCCGCCATCCGGAGGGCCATGGACTGACCTTTTGGCCCCGCCGCGCTGAGAGAGGCGGCGCTGCCGAAGCCGACTATTTGAGAAGGAGAACGATTATGAGCCATCTGCCTGACGCCCCCTGCTTCGTCCCGGCGGACATCCTGCCGCCCAAAGACTGCGACATGACCAAATGGAGCGTTGTGGCCTGCGACCAGTACACCTCCCAGCCGGACTACTGGAAGCGCATCCACCGCTCCCTGGGGGACGCCCCCTCCACCCTGCGGCTGATGCTGCCGGAGGCCTTCCTCAGCGATGGGAAAACCAGCCTCCACGACCTGGAGATCGCCCAGGCCATGCAGCGCTACCTGGACGCCGGTGTGTTCCGGACGATTCCCTACGCCCTGATCTATGTGGAGCGCTGGCTGTCCAATGGCAAGCTCCGCCGGGGGCTGGTGGGGGCCGTGGATTTGGAACAGTACGACTACACCGCCGGCTCCCAGACCCTGATCCGCGCCACCGAGGGCACCGTCCTCAGCCGCATCCCCCCCAGGGTGGCGGTGCGCCGCCACGCCCCCATTGAGCTGCCCCACATCCTCATGCTGATGGACGACCCGGAGCGGCAGATCATCGAGCATCTCACCGCCGAAACCGGCGAGATGGAACAGCTCTATGACTTTGACCTGATGGCGGACGGCGGCCACATCACCGGCTACCTGCTGACGCCTGCCCAGCAGGAGGAGGTGCTGGCCATGATCGACGGCCTGCGGGACGAGAAAGCCTTCGCCCAACGCTACGACGCGGCGGGGCTGCCCCAGCTGCTCTTTGCCGTGGGGGACGGCAACCACTCCCTGGCCTCCGCCAAGGCATTGTACGAGGAGGAGAAGCTGGCCGCGCCGGAGGGGACGGCGCTGCTCTCCCGCTACGCCCTGGTGGAGCTGGAGAACCTCCACGAGGACGCGCTGGAGTTTGAGGCCATTCACCGGGTGGTGTTCCACATCGACCCCAAACAGCTGCTGGACGATTTGCTGGCCTTCTATCCCGGCGCCCACTACGGCGCGGGGGAGGGCCACAGCTTCCAGTATGTCGCCGCCGGGGAGCAGGGTATCATCACCGTGCCCAACCCCAAAGCCCAGCTGGCGGTAGGCACCCTGCAAACCTTCCTGGACGGCTGGCTCCGGGCCCATGTGGGCAGCAGCATTGACTATGTCCACGGTGGGGACGTGGCGGAGGGCCTGGGCGCCGAGCCGGGGAACATCGCCTTCCTCCTCCCCGCCATGGGCAAGGACCAGCTCTTTAAGACGGTCATCCACGACGGAGCCTTGCCCCGCAAGACCTTCTCCATGGGGGAGGCCCAGGACAAACGGTTCTACCTGGAAGCGAGGAGAATCAAGTGACCGCCCCGCTGACCGAGCCCGCCTGGGCCAAGCTGAACCTGACCCTGGACGTGCTGGGCAGGCGGGCGGACGGCTTTCACGACCTGCGGATGGTGATGCAGAGCGTCTCCCTTCATGACGACGTCGTGCTGACCCTGACGGAGGAGCCGGGGATTCGCCTTGCCACCAACTTCTCCTTCCTGCCCACAGACGGGCGGAATCTGGCCGTCATGGCCGCAAACGCCTTTCAGCAGACCACCGGCGTGGACGTGGGCGGCCTGCGTATCCGCATCGAGAAGCATATCCCCGTCTGCGCCGGTACCGCCGGCGGCAGCAGCGACGCCGCCGCCGTGCTGCGGGGGCTGAACCGGCTCTGTGAGACGGGGCTGACCCCTGAGCAGCTGGCCAAAATCGGGGAGGCCGTCGGCTCCGACGTGCCCTACTGCGTGCTGGGGGGTACCGCCCTGGCCGAGGGCCGGGGGGAGCGGCTGAAACGCCTCCCCGCCCTGCCGGACTGCGCCATTGTGATGTGCAAGCCCTCCTTCGCCGTCTCCACGCCGGAGCTGTTCCACCGCATTGACAGCTTTAAGCTCCGCTGCCACCCGGACACCGCCGGGATGCTGAAAGCCCTGGAGGAGGGCAGCCTGCAGGGGGTGGCCCGGCGGCTGTACAACGTCTTTGAGGACGTCCTTCTGCCCCAGCAGGGGAACGCCATCCGGGAGATTCGCCAGAGCCTCATCGAATCCGGGGCCCTGGGGGCCTGCCTGTCCGGCACCGGCCCCACCGTGTTCGGCATCTTCGAGACAGAGGAGGGGGCCCGGCAGGCCGCCACGGTGCTGGCCCCCGCCTATCGGGAGACCTTTGTGGTCAGGCCGGTGTCATGACGCTGAATGTGCGGGATTCATCTGTCCCGGAGGGGTTGCTCTCCTTTGATAAGGGTTGAGAAAGGAAATAGGTGGTTTCCCTCCGGGGGCCCCATTTCTCGTTCCGCCGAGAAATGGGGGAAAGAG
>JAJQBL010000001.1 GCA_021203325.1 Clostridiales bacterium
ATTGCGTGAACCGTGTCATCCAGCCGGAAGCGCAAACGCAGGAGAAACAGAAAACAAACACCGAGGTGAGATGATAGGTCATAGAGACAACGGAGCAAGTGCGGGGCGGCGCGTTTGCCCTGCACTTCTCTCAAAATTGTCAGATTGCCAACTATCCAAAGAAAACAGGGTGATGTATAATGAGTGTGTCCAATAGACAAATCGGAACTTGGAGGAGAAATTTCACGTATGAAGCTAGTGGTTATTGGGATATGCATTGTAATAATAGTTGTTATCATTGCTCTGCTAGGATATAAGAAAATGAAAGCAAAATGTACTGAACATGTATCTGAACGAGAGGATGGTAATTTAATACCGAAACATGAGAACACTTTGCTTCAACCTGATAGGAACAAGGATGAACTTGTTATTCAAATGGAAATGATCCCTGCAGAGGCAATCCCAGATGAAGGGAAATTGGTAGAGATAACAGATAGCAAAGTTCTGGCTCATGTAGATAATCTTGTCCCCGGGTTCGCACAGGCTGGGGTTGCAGGGAACAATGCAATTCAAGCTGCAAAAACCGAAGGTGAAGTTTTGTACAGGGCTATTATTCCGAATGGGGCGAAACTTTCTAATTCAAAAGCGATGGAAGGTGCAGTTCGTGGTATTTACCATGGAGCAGATGGTATTCAAGGGCACGCCAATTTTATACCCGATGAAGCACAAAAAGGGACAGCCATGGCTGCCAATACTGCTGTAGCTGCTATGGGTGTCGCTTCAATGGTGGTTGGTCAATATTATATGACACAAATCAACGCTGAACTTAGAGAGATAAGCGATGGAATTTCAAAGATATCAAATTTTCAGGACAATGAGTTTCGAAGCCGAGTATTTTCACTTATTGCGCATGTCAAAAAGATTGCTGATTTTCAGGTGGAGATCCTTGAAAATGATGAATTAAGGCTGTCAAAAATTGTACAAATCGATAGTTTGGAAGAAGAATGTACGAAATTACTAGGCCAGGTGAATTTGACGTTGGTGGGCTATGCGAAGAAGGAGGAATTGAATTATGAGGCATATGAGAAAGAATTGAAAGAGGCACAAAATTGGTATGCGTATCAGAAAGCATTACTAGATGTCTTATATAAAATTTCCGATTTAAGATATACACTTCATATGGGAGCTGTTTCGAGAGAACAGTGTGTTACATTGCTCCCAACATATACAAAACAGGTGGAGGAAGCTCAGACTCGTCTTGCAGAATGGCATGAATCCACCATAACACGTTTGAAGATTGACCTAGAAGAAATAAGGCGAGAAAGAAATGGGCTTGACAGAGCTATACATTTAATTCCAGGATTGTTTAATGACGATTTCAAATTCAGAGCGATTAGCAAAAGGACAGTAGGCATGATAAAAGATCAAGCGTCCGGGGAAGTTAATGACCATCCTTACGATATAACAGATCTGTACTCAGAGGATGTCCAGTTAATATCAAAGGATGGAAAAGTATATTATCTGCCGGCAGAATAAGAGTGGCTGTAATGCTCAACTTCCCATTTGTCTAGCTGAAAATTGAATACATGATAAAAGCCAGGAAGCCCAGGCACTCAGCAATGAGCGCCTGGGCTTCCTGCATTACCGGCGAGGCATCTGATGAAAGTCAGGTGCTTTTTTTGTTGCCCGAATGCCGATGTACATACCGGGAAAAGAGGTTTTACAGGTATGAACTATTTAAAGCGGTCAAGCAGTCTGTGACCAACCGGCAGGCTGCTGAGGTTTATGGAATACGGGTGAACCGGAACGGGTGCATTTGCCCGTTTCACAATCGTGGAACTGCACGGGCCGGAGGCGCCTCTCCATCCCTGATGCAAACGCAGAAAAATGTATAAACTCCTCCATTTTACAGAGAATACGTTCAGCAGTCAGGGCAGGAAAGAACTGTGTAGAGACAGAAAATGGAGGAGCTTGCTATGAAGGCGACGGGTATTGTAAGGCGGATTGACGACCTGGGCCGCGTGGTCATCCCCAAGGAGATTCGGAGAACCATGCGTATCCGGGAGGGCGACCCCCTGGAGATTTATACAGACCGGGACGGCGAAGTGATTTTCAAGAAGTATTCCCTGATGGGCGGGATGTCGGAGTGCGCGGTGCAGCTGTGCGAGAGCCTGTACAAAACCACCGGCTGCCCCACCCTCATCACCGACCGGGATGCGGTCATCGCCGTTTCCGGCATCCCCAGACGGGAGGCACTGGAGAAGCACATCTCCGCGCCCCTGGAGAGCATTATGGAGGGCCGCAGCATCTACCAGTACCGGGAGGGCAGCAACCGCCTGCCCGTTGTGGAGAACAGCGACAGCCTCCAGGTGGCCACGGCGGCCCCCATCCTCACCGGCGGCGACGTGATGGGCTGCGTGGTGTTCGCCGCCCAGGACGGGGCCGCGCCGGGGGGCGAGACGGAGTTTAAGCTGGCCCAGACCGCCTCCGGGTTCCTGGGGCGGCATATGGAAAGTTAAGGGTTACCGGGCAGACAGGGGCGTCGCGTCCCCTGCCTGCCCGTTCCCTTTGGCCGGATGGTTCCCCTTTTTGCGAATGTGATTACGTTGTATTGACGCAGCCCCCGGAACATGGTATACTGTACGATATCCGAAGAAAGGACTGATTTGGAGTGGATACGACGCTGTCTGTTGCCACCGCGCCGAAAACCGGCACGTTTCAGATGCGCATGAACCCTGAGATCAAGCGGCAGGTGGAGGAGATTTATGCGGCCTGCGGCATGACGCTGACGGACGCCATCAATGTGTTCCTTCAGCAGTCCATCAACGTGGGCGGGCTCCCCTTCCTTGTGACCACCAACGGCAGGGAGGCCCTCCGGGCACAGGCGCTGTTCCTGCTGATGGAGGATGGTCAGGCGGCAGAGCCGTCTGTACAGTCCGCCGACGGCTCCGGGGCGGAGCCGCAGGCTGAATTTGGAACCTGACACCCGCAGAGAGGAGTGGTACTTTGACAACCGGAAATGCTACAAATCCAAAGGGCAGAATTTCTCTGCCGATCGTGATATTGCTGGCGGCGCTGATCATCGCCGGAGTTGTATATGTGGTGCAGGCCACAGGCTATGGGGAGAAATTTCTCCCCGGCACCTCCATCAACGGGGTGGACGTCTCCGGGCTGACGGTGGACGAGGCGGAGCAGACCCTGGATGACAGCCTGAACCACTACACCCTCACTCTGAGCGAGCGGAACGACCAAACGGAGACCATCAGCGGCGCGGACATTGGGATGGCGCTGGATTTGGGCGACTCCGTGAAGCAGCTGTTGGAGGCGCAAAACGGCTGGCTGTGGCCCCTCTATGCCCTGGGGACGCGGGGCGATGCGGTCACGCTGGAGGCCGGGTTCGTCTATGACAGCGACGCCCCCTCCGACGCCATCGCCGCCCTGACCTGCCTGGACAGCGCCTCCGCCGTCCGGCCCACGGACGCTTACATTTCTGGCTACGACAGCGAGGCCGAGGGCGTCGTCATTGTGGCGGAGACCCAGGGGACGCTGGTGGAGGAAGAAACCCTGACCGCCGCCATTGTCGCCGCCGTGGACGCCATGGAGACGGCGCTGGATTTGGACGAGGCCGGATGCTATGTCGCCCCCACCGTCACCGCCGACGACCCGGACCTGGTGCTGGAGGCGGAGACCCTGAACGGCTACCTGGGCGTCACCGTCACCTATGCGATGGGGGAGGACACCGTCGTCCTGGACGGCAGCACCCTGATCGACTGGCTCACCTACAACGGGGACGGCACCGTTACCCTGGATGAGGACGCTGTCACTTCCTTTGTGAAGAATCTGGCCTCCGCCTACAACACCATCTTTTCCGACCGAACCTTCACCACAAGCTATGGGAAGACCGTCACCGTGGAGGGCGGCGACTATGGCTGGTGGATGAATCAGTCCTCCGAGGTGGAGGAACTGACCCAGCAGATTCTCGCTCAGGAGAGCGGCACCCGGGAGCCGGTGTGGAAGGGCACGGCGGCTGTGCTGGGCGTGGGCGCCGACGGCGATTACGGCAATACTTATGTGGAGATCAACCTGACCGCCCAGCACCTCTACTATTATAAGAACGGTGTGCTGGTGGTGGAGTCCGACTTTGTCTCCGGCAAGAACGACGCCACCCCCACCGGCACCTACGGGATTCAGTACTGCGAGCGGTACGCCACCCTGAACGGGGAGAATTACTCCTCCCCCGTCAGCTACTGGATGCCCTTCTACGACGGGGTGGGCCTCCACGACGCATCCTGGCGCACCAGCTTCGGCGGCACGATTTACAAGACCAACGGTTCCCACGGCTGCATCAACCTGCCCATCAAGGTGGCGAAGCTGCTCTACGAGAACATGGACGCCGGTACGGCGGTGATTGTCTACAAGCTCAGCGGCACGGAGAGCGGCACCACCACCAGCCAGAGCAATGAGGACATCGCCTCCGGCCTTGTGAACGCCCTGGAGGTGATCACAGCGCAGGGGGAAATCACCTCCGGCAACTACTATAAGATGTCCAAGTGGATTCGGTGGGCGGAGGCCGCCTATAACGCCCTCAGCAGCAGCGCCAGGGCCCTGGTCAGCAACTACGACCTGCTGGAGGAGGCTGTCGCCGCACTGGCGGAGTACGACAGCACGCATTGACCGGAAATATAACCGGAAGGGAAACCGGCAGCAAACCATGCCAAACCCCTGGGAGGGATACCTATGTTGACCCCGGAACTGGACAGCACCAGCCCGCAGCCCCTGTATGAGCAGCTCTACTATTACCTGCGGGGGGAAATTGAACACGGCGCCCTGGCCCCCGGGGAAAAGCTCCCCTCCAAGCGGAACCTGGCCAGCAGCGCCAAACTCAGCGTGATGACGGTGGAGCGGGCCTACAGCCAGCTGACGGCGGAGGGCTACCTCCGCAGCGAGGACCGCCGGGGCTTTTTTGTGGAGCAGGTGGCCGCCCCCGGCCCGTCCCTGCCCGCCGCACCGACGCCGAAGGCGGCGCCCCCGGCGGCCCCCGCCCCGCAGTACCCATACGACGTCGCCACCCACGGGGTGGGCGCGGAG
>JAJQBL010000052.1 GCA_021203325.1 Clostridiales bacterium
CGACCTGGCCCAGTACCGGGAGATGGAGATTTTCACCCAGTTCTCCTCCGACCTAGATGACACCACCAAACGACAGCTGGTGTACGGCGAGGGGCTGATGGAGCTGCTGAAGCAGCCCCTGTCCCATCCCTTGACCATGACCGACCAGGTCATTACCCTGGTGGCCGCCCTGGGCCAGGCCTTCCTGCCGGTGCCGCTGAAGGAGATCAAGCAGACCCAGACCAGGCTGTTGGATTGGTTCCGCACCCAGCACGGGGAGATTCAGCGGGAGCTGGAGCGCAGTCAGGCGTTGTCCCCCACCCTGCGGCAGCAGATTTTGGGCCTGGTACAGGAGTTCTTCCAGGACCAGGCCAACCCCCAGGCGTAAGGGGAGGAATCCTATGGCAAACGCAAGGGAAATCAAGTCCCGCATCAAAAGCGTGCAGGACACGAAAAAAATCACCACCGCCATGTACCTGATCGCCTCCACCCGGCTGCGCAAGGCGAAGCAGAGCCTGGAGGATACCCGGCCCTACTTCAACACCCTGCAAACCGCCCTGTCCCGGCTGATTCGGCACATGCCGGAGGTGGAGAGCATCTATCTCGGCACCGGCAACTACAACGACGACGGCGTGATGCGCCGGGGCTACCTGGTCATCACCGCCGACAAGGGGCTGGCGGGAGCCTACAATAACAACATCCAGAAAGAGGTGCTCCGGCAGATCAAGGCCATGGCCGGGCCCTGGGAGCTGTATGTGGTGGGCGAGTGCGGACGGCAGTTCTTCCAGCACCACGGCTACAAAATCGAGGAGACCTTCCACTACACCGCCCAGAACCCCACCATTGACCGGGCCAGGCATATCGCCTCCGTTCTGCTGGAGCGGTACAGGACCGGCGTCCTGGATGAGATCTACATCGCCTATACGGACATGGAAAACAGCGTCACCGCCACCCCCCGGTTCTTCAAGCTGGCCCCCCTGGAAAAGGGTTACTTCCGCCCCATGGAGATGGACGAGGACGGCTATGGTGAGAGCTGCGAGTTCATGCCCAGCCTGACCGAGCTGGTGAACCGTATGATTCCGGACATCATTGCGGGGTACATCTACTCCGCCCTGGTGGATTCCTACTGCGCGGAGCAGAACGCCCGGATGATGGCCATGGACGCGGTCAACCGGAACGCGGAGGAGATGCTGGCGGAGCTGTCCGTCAGCTATAACCGGATGCGTCAGGCCGCTATCACCCAGGAAATCACCGAGGTGTCCGGCGGTGCCAGGGCGCAAAAGCAGAAACAGGTATCATGAAGGGAGCGCGTATCGACTTGAATCAGGGAAAAATAGTTCAGGTGTCCGGCCCGGTGGTGGACGTGGAGTTCCCGGCAGGCTGCCTCCCGAAGCTGAAAGAGGCTCTGGAGGTGGAGCGGGGCGGCAGCCGCTGCGTCATGGAGGTGGCCCAGCACATCGGCGGCAACACGGTGCGCTGCATCATGCTGTCCGGCTCCGAAGGGCTGTACCGGGACCAGGCGGTCACCGCCACCGGCGACTGCATCACCGTACCGGTGGGAGAGGCCTCCCTGGGCCGGCTGTTCAACGTGCTGGGCGTCCCCGTGGACGGCGGCGACCCGGTCACAGACGCCCCCCGCTGGGGCATCCATCGGGAGCCCCCCAGCTTTGCCGACCAGAACCCCGTTCAGGAGGTGCTGGAGACGGGCATCAAGGTCATCGACCTGCTGGCCCCCTACGCCAAGGGCGGCAAAATCGGCCTGTTCGGCGGCGCCGGCGTGGGTAAGACGGTGCTGATTCAGGAGCTGATTCACAACATCGCCACCCAGCACGGCGGCTACTCCATCTTCACCGGCGTGGGAGAGCGTTCCCGTGAGGGCAACGACCTGTGGACCGAGATGAAAGAGTCCGGCGTCCTGTCCAAGACGGCGCTGGTCTTTGGCCAGATGAATGAGGCCCCCGGCGTCCGGATGCGGGTGGCGGAGACCGGTCTGACCATGGCGGAGTATTTCCGGGATGTGGAGCATAAGGACGTGCTGCTGTTCATCGACAACATCTTCCGCTTCGTTCAGGCGGGCTCTGAGGTGTCCGCCCTGCTGGGGCGGATGCCCTCCGCCGTGGGCTATCAGCCCACCCTGGCCAACGAGATGGGCGAATTGCAGGAGCGCATCGCCTCCACCCGGAACGGCTCCGTCACCTCGGTGCAGGCGGTGTACGTCCCGGCGGACGACCTGACCGACCCCGCCCCGGCCAACACCTTCGCCCATCTGGACGCCACCACGGTGCTGAGCCGGAAAATCGCGGAGCAGGGCCTCTACCCCGCCGTGGACCCCCTGGAATCCGCCTCCCGTATTCTGGAGGCGGACATCGTGGGAGAGGAACACTATGAGACGGCCCGCCAGGTGCAGGCTGTGCTGCAAAAGTATCAGGAGCTGCAGGACATCATCGCCATCCTCGGCATGGATGAGCTGGGGGAGGACGACCGGCTGACGGTGAACCGGGCCCGGAAAATCCAGCGGTTCCTGTCCCAGCCCTTCCATGTGGCGGAGAACTTCACCGGCGTCCGGGGCACCTACGTCCCCCTGAAGGAGACGATTCGGGGCTTCCAGGCCATTCTCAGCGGCGACATGGACACCTATCCGGAGGCGGCCTTCTTCAACGTGGGCACCATTGACGACGCCATTCAAAAGGCCCACAACATGACGGCCATCGAGGGGTACAAGTGAGATGGCGGCTGAATTTCATCTGGAGGTGCTGGCCTCCGACCGGGTGTTCTACGCGGGCCCCTGTGAGAACGTGACCATCCCCGCCCTGGACGGGGAGCTGGGGATTCTGGCGGGCCACTCCGAGCTGGTGACGGCCATCGACCCTGGAATGATCCGCTTCCAGGTGCCGGGGGAGCCGGAGCAGCGGGTCGGCGCCGTGGGCGCCGGCTTCGCCCATGTGAACCGGGACCGGGTGTGGATTCTGGTGGAAACGGCGGAGCGTCCGGAGGAGATCGACGAGAACCGGGCCCGCCGGGCCTATGAGGAGGCCCAGGAGGAGCTGCGCCAGCGCAAGAGCATGCAGGAGTACCAGATCACCCAGCGGAACCTGGCCAGGGCCATGAACCGGCTCAAGGTGAAGCGGGGGGAACGGTTCTGAAACACAAAAAAGCGTGACCTGTGAAAGGCCACGCTTTTTTTGCTGCGTTGCTGCTTGTTTATTTTCTCTCAGCGCTTGTAGCCGTCCTTCAGGGACACGCTGCGGTTAAAGACCGGCGCGCCGGGCCGGGAGTCCCCGCTGTCCACGCAGAAGTAACCCAGCCGCATGAACTGATAGGACGCGGGGGCGGCGGCCTCAGCCAGAATCGCCTCCAGCTTGCAGCCGGTGAGGACAGTCAGGCTGTTGGGGTTCAGGGCGGAGAGAAAGTCCTTCCCGGCGGCGTCGGGGTTGGGGTCGTCGAACAGGTTCTCGTAGAGCCGCACCTGGGCGTCCACGGCGGTGGCGGCGTCCACCCAGTGCAGGGTGGCCCCCTTCACCTTCCGCCCGTCGGCGGGGTTGCCCCCGGCGGAGTCCGGGTCATAGGTGGCCAGCACCTCGGTGATATTGCCCTCCACATCCTTGACGCAGCCGGTGCAGCGGATCAGGTAGGCCCCCTTCAACCGGCACTCCGGCCCGTCGGGGAAGAGGCGCTTATACTTGGGGGCCTTCTCCTCCAAAAAGTCCTCCGCCTCGATATACAGGTTCCGGGAGAAGGAGACCTCATGGCTGCCCATCTCCGGGTGCTTGGGGTGGTTCTCAATGGTGAAGGTCTCGTGCCGGTCCTCCGGGTAGTTGGTGATGGTCAGCTTCACCGGGTGCAGCACCGCCATGACCCGCTGGGCAGTGTCGTCCAGGTCGGCCCGGAGGCAATGCTCCAGGAAGGCATACTCCACCGTGGAGTCCGCCTTGGCCACCCCCACCTGCTCGGAGAAGGCCCGGATGGAGGCCGGGGTGTACCCCCGCCGCCGCAGGCCGCAGATGGTGGGCATCCGGGGGTCGTCCCAGCCGGAGACGAAGCCCTGCTCCACCAGCTGACGCAGCTTCCGCTTGGACATCACCGTATGGTCGATGCCCAGCCGGGCGAACTCGATCTGCCGGGGCTTGGCTGGGGCGGAGATGTTGGCGATGACCCAGTCGTACAGGGGCCGGTGGGCCTCAAACTCCAGGGTGCAGAGGCTGTGGGTGATGCCCTCAATGGCGTCCTCAATGGGGTGGGCGAAGTCGTACATGGGGTAGATGCACCACCGGTCGCCGGTGCGGTGGTGGCTCTGGTGCTTGATGCGGTAAAGGGCCGGGTCCCGCATGTTGAAGTTACCGGAGGCCAGGTCAATTTTCGCCCGCAGGGTCATGGCCCCGTCGGGGAACTCCCCGGCCCGCATCCGGGCAAACAGGTCCAGGCTCTCCTCAATGGGACGGTCCCGGTAGGGGCTGGTGGCGGGGGTGTTGATGTCCCCGCGGCTGGCGGCCATCTCCTCCGGGGAGAGCTGGCAGACG
Organism: Clostridiales bacterium; assembly: GCA_021203325.1. Taxonomy (GTDB): domain Bacteria; phylum Bacillota; class Clostridia; order Oscillospirales; family Oscillospiraceae; genus Onthomonas. Next base: position 4,497 of record JAJQBL010000052.1, read on the forward strand.
TAGGCCAGCCCCTTCTGAATCAGCTCCACGGCGTAGCCGTACATCTGCTCAAAGTAATCGGAGGCGTAGTAGAAGCGGTCCTCCCAGTCGTAGCCCAGCCACTTGATATCCTCCTGGATGGCGTCCACATACTCTACATCCTCCTTGGTGGGGTTGGTGTCGTCCATCCGCAGGTTGCACTGGCCGCCGTACTTCTGGGCGGTGCCGAAGTCCACATAGATGGCCTTGGCGTGGCCGATGTGGAGGTAGCCGTTGGGCTCCGGCGGGAACCGGGTGTGGACGGTCATACCAGCGTAGCGGCCGTTTTCCCTGATGTCCTCGTCAATAAAGTCGTGGATAAAATTCTGTGACATGATGGCGTCGTTCTTTTCAGTCATGGAGCACACTCCTCATTCTCAATCTCTCCTCTATTATAGGGGAAAAGGGCCGCTTTTGCAAGAGGGGAACGCTTGTGGATTCAAACAGAACCGTCCCGTGTCCCACGATGGGCTTCAAAGAAATGCGGCCCCCTTAAAAATCATCCGGC
>JAJQBL010000159.1 GCA_021203325.1 Clostridiales bacterium
TGACCACCACGGCGGCGTTGGCCAGCTCGGCCACCTTGCCCACCTCCAGGGTCAGAGGCTTGCCGCACAGGTCCATTTTGTATTCCCGGTAGTTGGGGAAGGTGCGATGGGTGATAATGGTTGAATAAGACATGAATATCCTCCTTTGGATTGGGCGGACAGGACACGTCTCTTTAGCACTTGAAACGGACGCGGAACGCAGTTCCGCAGCTGGTTCAAATACTAAAAAGGGGATTTGCCTGTCCGCCGGGTTTTGCGTTGCCTGGGTGAAAGCGTTGGAAGGAATCAAAGCAGGGCGGCGGAGGATTCCACCGCCCTGTCAGAGACGAATTGGGATTGCAGCGGGGAAGGATTTACTTCCGGATGCCCAGCCTGGCGATGATGGCGCGGTACCGCTCCACATCCACCTTGATGAGGTAGTCCAGCAGCTTGCGGCGCTTGCCGACCATCTTCAGCAGGCCACGGCGGGAGTGGTTGTCGTGGGGATTCTCCTTCAGATGCTCGGTGAGCTGCTTGATGCGGGCGGTGAGAATGGCGATCTGCACCTCGGGGGAGCCGGTGTCGTTCTCGTGGGTCTTGTACTCTTCGATGATTGCGGTCTTTTCGTCCTTGCGGATCATGGTAGGTTCCACCTTTCTGAAAATCGTCCCGACCGGCTAAGTGAGGGCTGGTGGCTGCGGCGGTGCGCCGCGAAAGGCCCCTTCACTGAGCTGTGGGAGTGTGTCTGGTTCCCGCTCGGGGCCGGGCGGGGCTTGCAGTTCAAGCGTATCAAGCATACCACAGTTTTGCCCGATTGTAAAGCAAAATATTTCCTATGGGGCGAAATTTTGCACAGGGCGGATGGATTACAGCTCCTCCAGCTCCGCCTTCCACAGCGCCGCCGCCGCGTCGGAGGGCATACGCCAGTCCCCCCGGGGGCTGAGGGTGACGGAGCCCACCTTGGGGCCGTCGGGGATGCAGGAGCGCTTGAACTGCTGGACGAAGAAGCAGTGGTAGAAGTTCTTCTCCCACTTCAAAATGGTCTCGCCGTCGTAGGCGCCCCGGAAGGCGTACCGGGCCAGACGGTACACCTTCTTCGGCGGGAAGCCGAAGCGGATGCCGTAGTACAGGAAGAAGTCGTGGAGCTCGTAGGGCCCCACCAGGCTCTCCGTCTCCTGGCTGATTTTGCCGTCCACGGCGGGCAGCAGCTCCGGGGACACCGGGGTGGCCAGAATGTCGTCCAGCACGGCGGAGAGGGCGGGGTCAGCCTCCCGGCTCTGGTCGCTGACCCACCGGGTCAGGTGGCGCACCAAGGTCTTGGGGATGGAGCAGTTCACGGCGTACATGCTCATATGGTCGCCGTTGTAGGTGGACCAGCCCAGGGCCATCTCGGACAGGTCGCCGGTGCCGATGACCAGCCCGCCGGACTGGTTGGCCAGGTCCATCAGCACCTGGGTCCGCTCCCTGGCCTGGCAGTTCTCATAGGTGACGGAGCGGTCCTCCGGGTCGTGGCCGATGTCGGCAAAGTGGCGCATGACGCTCTCCCCGATGTCCACCCGGCGGAAGGAGGTGCCCAGACAGCGGGCCAGCTGGGTGGCGTTGTCCCGGGTGCGGTCGGTGGTGCCGAAGCAGGGCATAGTGACGCAGAGAATGTCAGTGTTGGGCCGCCCCAGCAGCTCCATGGCGTTGGCGGTGATGAGAAGGGCCAGGGTGGAGTCCAGCCCGCCGGAGAGGCCGATCACCGCCGTCCGGGCGTGGGTGTGCTCCAGCCGTTTCCGCAGGCCCCAGGAGGCCAGGGTGAAGATCTCCTGACACCGGGCGGCCCGATCCCCCAGGTCGGCGGGGACGAAGGGGTTGGGGGCCACGTACCGGGTCAGCTCTGTTTTTTCCGGCGTCAGGGAGAAGGGCACCTCCTCCACGCAGCATTCCCCGTCAGGGGGATAGGTGGACATCCGCCGCCGCTCGAAGGCCAGACGGTGCACATCCACCTCCGAGACGGTGAGGCCGGTGGCGAACCGCCGCTCCGCCAGCAGGGAGCCGTTCTCCGCAATCAGGTCGTGGCCGGCATAGACCAGGTCGGTGGAGCTCTCCCCCTCCCCGGCGTCGGCGTAGACGTAGCCGCAGACCAGCCGCCCGGACTGGCCGGTGACCAGGCTCCGGCGGTAGGCGTCCTTGCAGACGATCTCGTCGGAGGCGGAGGGGTTCAGAATCACCGTGGCCCCCGCCGCGCACAGGTCATTGGAGGGGGGTGCGGGCACCCACAGGTCCTCGCACAGCTCCACCCCCACGCACAGCTCCGGCAGCTCCCGGCAGCGGAAGATCTGCCGGGGGTCCACCGGCACCTCCCGGCCGCAGAGGGTGGCGGTGAGGGACAGGTCCCGCCCGGAGGCGAACCACCGGCCCTCGTAGAACTCGGTGTAGTTGGGGATGTTCACCTTGGGCACCACCCCCAGAATCTCCCCGTTGCACAGCACCGCCGCGCAGCTGTACAGGGCGTTCCGCTCCGGGAACCGGAGGGGCAGGCTCACCACCGCCAGCAGGTTCAGCCCTCTGGTGGCCTCCGTCACCTGCTCCAGGGCCCGCAGCGCCCCGTCCAGCAGCACCGGCTGGAGGAACAGGTCGGCGCAGGTGTAGCCGGTGAGCCCCAGCTCCGGGAAGCAGATCACCTTGACGCCCCGGCGGGCGGCCTCCCCCAGCAGGGCGATGGTCTTCCGGGCGTTGTAGGCGCAGTCCGCCACCCGCACCTTGGGGGTGGCGGCGGCCACGGTCACAAATCCGTCTTTCATGGCACGGTCTCCTTTTCTGTCTGCCCGGATGGGCGGGATTCATTTATTAGGGGGTGGATTCTCTGGATATGAAAAGATAAGGGAAATAGGGCTTGCCCTTGTCAGGGCAGGGCCTGACTGCCGTTTCCGGTTCTCCGTAGGGGCGCACAGTGTGCGCCCGCTGCCAGGGCTTCCTAAACCGCTGCCAAATAGGCGGGACACTCTGTTCTGCGACAGATTCCCTGTTACTGCCCCGCTGTACCAACAGGATGACATTCAGCAACACCCAAACTATTTATCCGCTTTTATGAACGCAGCGCCGGGGAACGGTGGCCGGGCGCACACTGTGCGCCCCTACGGTTTTCCCAAGGATGGCAGCCTGTCCGAACAGGAAATCAGATTTCCACGACCATGCTGCTGCCGTTGCCTTTCAGGGCTTCACTTCTCCGTCTATTCTACCCTGTCCCGGCAAAAATTACAAGCAGAGATTGCCCCCTTCCCGCATATCCCGCCCCGCCGGGACATACACTCCCCTGACGGAAAGGGCGGGTGATACCAATGAAGGAATGGAAGAAGCTGCTCCGCCGGGGGGTGGCCCTGGTCAGCGCCGGGGCGGCGGTGTGGCTGACGGCCCGAACGGCGGACCTGTCCGGGGCCTGGGACACGCTCTCCTCCCTCCGGGCCGGAGAGGCGGCGGTGACGGCCCTGCTGGAGGCCGCCCTGGGGGAGACGGAGGACCCCCTTTCCTCCGCAGGGCTGGAGGGCGTCCTCCGTCTGGCGGTGGAGGACACCCCGGAGCTGGCCGCGCAGGGGGATGCGGTGGCCGCCTGGCTGGAGGAGGCGGAGGACACAGCGGAAACCTCCGCCGAAAGCGAAACCCTCCCGGAGGAGGAACCGGAAGGGGAGGCCGGAGCGGACGGGGCCGAAGATTCCGCCGTTTCCGACGAAGCGCAGTCAGAAGCGGCGTCCTCCGAACTGACGCCGGAGGAGGACAGCGTGGAAACCCTGGCGGTGGATTGGTCCGGCGTCTCCGCCGACGACATCGGGGTGGACAACGACACCGGCGGCAAAACCGTGGACGTCTCCGCCCTCCTCAGCGGCGAGATGCCCCTGAAGCTCCAGAGCGCGGAGGCGGGGCCGCAAATCCTCATCATGCACACCCACACCACCGAGGCCTACGCCATGAGCGGGGACGACGTGTACACCGAAACGGACACCAGCCGCACCACCGACGAGCAGTACAACATGGTGCGCATCGGGGAGGAGATGAAGGCCGTCTTTGAAGCCTGGGGCCTCAGCGTCATCCACGACACCACCACCTATGACTACCCCAGCTACAACGGCAGCTATGGCCGCTCTCTGGCGGGGATTCAGGCGTATCTGGAGGAATACCCCACCATCGCCGTGGTGCTGGACGTCCACCGGGACGCCCTCATCGGCAGCGACGGCACCGCCTACGCCACCACCACAGAGATCGATGGGGAATCGGTGGCCCAGGTCATGCTGGTGGTGGGCACCAACGACAGCGGCCTGGAGCATCCCAACTGGACGGACAACATGGCGGTGGCCGTCCGGCTCCAGGCGGCCATGCTCTCTCTGGCCCCCGATTTGGCCCGGGACATCGACCTGCGGAGCCAGCGGTTCAACCAGCACCTGACCACCGGCTCCGTGCTGGTGGAGGTGGGCACCAGCGGCAACACCCTCCAGGAGGCCCTGGCCGGGGCCAGGCTGTTCGCCCAGGCCGCGGCGGCGGTGTATCTGGAGTGCGTGGGGTAGGGGTGGGAGCTGTTAGCTGTTGGCTGTTAGGGAACCTCTGAATAAATGGACGAGAGCGGACTGCGAGGAAATTTGCGTCAGAAAAAGGCGCAAAATCGCGGGAATCCTGACGGATTTTAAGATTTTGCAACGCATTTATGGCGCAAATTTACCGCAAGACGCCGAAGTGCATTTGTTCAGAGGTTCCTTAGCTGTCAGTGGCGGCGGGGGCCGCTGTGCGTTCCTCTAAGAGGAAAAACGTAGCGGGACAGTCAGATTTCCACGACCAAAGGATAACAAAATTGCCGCCCGTTCCGCCACAGGCAGGAACGTAGGCGGCAATCCCCGCCAGCCGCCATCGGCGGCAGTCTCACCACCTGAAAGTTACTTCGTCTGTTGCCTGACAGACCGCCTATAGATTGGACAGCGCGAAGCCCCAGTGGAACAGGAGAGGGATTCTTATAGCAATCATCAAAAAACGTGTCACACTTGACAGCGGGTGTATAACAGAGT
>JAJQBL010000119.1 GCA_021203325.1 Clostridiales bacterium
TAAAATACTGCCTGGCCTGATTTTAGTGATTAAAGTTACAAGTTTCCCATGCTCAGGGCGGCCGGATTGACATAGATGGTTTTGGGCGGTCTGCCCTTCTTCCCGGTCTGCCCCGTCCGCTGCTGGATATAGCCGCGGGCCTGCAGCAGCTCCAACGCCGGTTCCTTGTCCTCCGGGCAGCTGAATTGCTTGCTCCGGGTCAGCTCATGGAACTTGTGCATCTCAACCTCTGTCTTGCCGTATTTTTGCAGCCGCTTCCAGATGTACCGCGCCGCATCTTCGTCCGGGTCTCCGGGCCGGGCACGATAGGCCGCCGCCGCGTGGTCGGACAGACAGGCCATAACGGCCTCCGCCTCCCTCAGGTTGTCCGCGCTCACCGGGGAATCCGCCGGGCTTTCCCCGTTGTGGATACACCACCCGCAATGAAACAGCGCCGCCAGCCGCAGGGTGGTGCCCAGCAGCTTGCCGCCCCAATCGTCCATGAACTCCAGCTCATCCGCCAGCAGCCGCCGCACCTCGCCATTGTACCGCACCCGCTCCTGTTGTGCCTCCGGGGAAAGCTCCAGATCCACCTCCGGGCCGTCCACATCGTGCAGGGCACGTATCACAAAAGCGGAATAGTCATTGACCACAGCCTCCTCCACGTCCGGGGGGTCATCGGGGTTCCTGCTGTCCACCTTTGGGTGGGCTATCCCGTACAGGAACCGGGCACACAGCCCCCGCCCCTTGAACGTTCCGTTCTCCATCATGCCGTTCATGGCGGACGGCTGACAGGCCAGAATCATGGACAGCCGGGGCCGCTCCACGGTACCGCCATCCCGGCCGATTCGGTCAATCTGAATCTGTTCCCCTGCCCATGTCTTCAAATAGTAATCCAGGCCGGTGCTGTGTTTGTCATACCGTCCCTGCAGAATATCCAGCAGCTGAGGCTCCGGGGCGGCCAGGCCCAGGGCGTTGTATTGTGTCAGCAGGTCCGCCAGCTTCTCCGGGGTGGTGTCGTCGATGGTCAGCCGATAGGGCAGCCGGGGCTTGAAGTGGGCCAGCTCATCGTTGACCTGGTCAAGGGCCTCCCTGTTGTCTTTGGTGTCCTCTTTTGCAAGGGCCTTCTCATACATGGCCTGCCGCTGCTGGAGCATCCGGTATTCTGACTGACTGGCCTTTACCTCCGGGGCCTCCTCCTGCCGCCGGGCCGCCTCATACCGCCGAATGGGGGCCATCAGCTGAGAGAAGGCGGGGCTTTTCTTCGTGGAGGGTTTCGCCACCACCACGGCGTAAATAGAAAGCTCCTCCCACCACTGGCCTTTTACGTGCAGCCGGTACCGCTTCTGAAACAGCGTCCCCAGCACCCCCAGGGCCAGCACACCGGGCAGCACTTCGTCCACCTGCAGGCTTGCCGCCAGTTCCTCAACAAAGACATCCAGCGGGGCGTGCAGCCGGTCAGTAGGGAAGGACGGCAGCGGGGTCTCCTTCGTGAAGGGGGTCAGCTCCGGCCACGGGCCGGGGCCGGAGGTGGGGGCGGCCTGTGGGAGTGCAAAGGTCTCCAGCGCCACACACTGACCGAAAATACTTTCCTGTGTGTGGCCTTCGTCAATCAGGGCCTGGTAGTCCTCCGCCGACATATAGCGGAGAATCACTTCCATCCGGCCACGCTCCGCGTCATTCATCCACCATCGCCTCCCTTACGGTCAGCAGGGCGGACATCACGGGCCGCTGCTCATAAAACAGGTTTTTGGCTTCCATATCATCCTCCAGGGCGTCCAGAAAGCCGTCAATCCGGTCTTTCACCTTTACGGCCTTCAGCTGCTGAGGGGTCAGGGCGTCCGGGTCAATCCTGGAAAGTTCGTTGCACGTCCGCCAGGCACCGGCCAGCCGGTTCGCCGTATCCGTCCGCCAGCGCTGGAACCGGGCATCTTCCACGGCCATCGCCCGCCTCAGTGCAATATGGTCTCGCTCCCCCTCTGTCAGTGGCCTGCCGACATCCAACCCCAGGTTGAAATCACGGTTCAGCTTCTTCGCAGCGGCCAGCGGTTCCAGATCATACAGCTTCGCCACCAGCGCAATGACATCCCCGTGGGCGTGGCATCCGTAACAGTAGAAATAATCGCCGTTCAGCTGCATGGAGGGCGTCCGGTCGTTATGGAACGGACAGCAGATTTTCCCGCCCCGCCGGATTTTCTCCCCGCCGATGTACAGCCGGGCCGCATCCGGCACAGTGACGCGCCGCTTTACCTCATGGAAGAGATTCTCGGAAAAAGTATTGACTTTTCCGTTGTTTAGGTGTAAACTAACATTGTTAGAGGTTTTTTCATTTTCTCATCCTCGCTTTTGCCTTCCTGCTCCGTCCGGCAGGGAGGCAACTTTTTTGTTCAGTCCTTCGCCAGCGCATGCAGCACCACGTCCGCCGCCGCCGCGTCGATGTACGCACAGCGCCCGCTCTTGAGCATGGGCAGCGTCCCGGCATCCACAAGGCCGCGGACGTATCCGATGGACAGGCCACGGGTTTTCGCATAGTCGTTGGTTTTCAGGAAGGGCAGCTCTCGCAGCTCCCCAAAGGTCAGCTTGTCGGAATTGTTTGCTTTCATATAATCATCCTTTCTGTGTTCACATTTGTGTGGTTTATTCACTTGATGTTCACTCTGAGTATACCACAGCAGCACACGAAATGCAAGCGGACAGCACAAGCTTCTCCCTATTGAACAAATCAAACACTGAAAAAAGGCATAAATACAGCGACTTTGCCAAACTTTGCCGCCGTGTCGGTCTGTCCCCGTCCGTTTGTGCGTTTTTCCTGTTGACAGAGGGCCTAAAATGTTGTATGCTCTTACTGTGAGAATTACACACACAGGAGGAGCACAACATGGAGGAATTTAACCGACAGCGCCTGAAACAGCTGCGAAAGGGGGCGGGAAAGACGTTTCGCCAGCTCTCAGAGGACACAGGGCTTTCCGTGTCCCTCTTGCAGAAACTTGAGGGAGGCCAGCGCACACCCTCCCCGGAGGCTGCTGAGAAGTTGGCGGACTATTTCCAGGTATCGCCCGACTACTTCTATACACCCGATACAGAGTTTCCCATCTGTGAGACAGAGGCCGATCTGGTCAGGGCCTGCGTTTCGCTGTTTTGCGCCGGGTTCACCGCCAGCACAGAATCATCAGTTACCCCGGACGGGGAGAAGCTGAACACGCTCACACTGACCTATACCGCCGGTTCCGATCACCCGGGGCTGCAAACGATGTTCGATGTTATGGCCGCATACAGTTCGTTCCGCGGGTCCGTGAGGGGAGACTTAAAAGCCGCCATTGAGGAATCGCTGTTTCGTGCAGTAGAGGCCGCCATGCCAGCGCTGGCCGCACAGCCCATTGCACTGCCGGAACAGCAGGACACCCCGGACGAACAGGACACCACCGACGACAACGCCACCTGAGGCTTTTGTCCCTTTTGTCCCTGTTTTTGGTAGGATTGAATTTTGCATTTTGGGGCAGACAGGGATTTTAGTGATTTTAGTGACAGTTTTTCAGGAGATTCTATTTTTCATTTTTCCCATGGAGGGAGGTTGCTATGGCATCGGTTATTCGGAAAGAAAGGAAGGACGGCAGCCCCTACTATGAGCTTCGCTTCTCACAGGGGCGGGGCAGCACTCTGGTTCGGAGGTATACACCCCCTGAGGGCCTCTCCCGAAAGAATCAGGACAGGGCCGCCGAAAAAGAGTGGTATCGGTTAGAGGAGGAGGTCAGGGCCGGGAAAATCGTCACCAAAAAGCAAAAAGCCGCCCAGGAGGCCGCTGAGGCCGCCGAGCGGGCAAAGCTGTTGACGGTGGAGGAGTACGCGGAAAAGGTCTTTCTCCCGGCAAAGAGGGTCAACCGGGCCGAAAAGACGGCGTACACCTACAAATGGACATTTGACAAGTACATCAACCCCGCCTTCGGAAGCTGCAAGCTCACGGAGATCACCAGCGCACAGCTCACCGCCTTCCTGCTGAACTTCCAGGCCACCGGGGCCGCCCACGCATCTGTGGACAGGCTCCACGCCATTCTGAGCACGTTCTTCAAAATGGCCTATATGGACGAGAGCATTGACCGAAACCCCATGGACAGGGTACCCAAACCGGAACCACGGAAAGACGAGCTTCAGCGCCAGGGGCCGGAGGCGTACACCGAACAGGAAGAAGTTTACATTCTCCAGTGTTTGGAGCGGGAACCCCTCAAATGGAAATGCTACACCTCCATTCTCTGTGAAACCGGCTGCCGCCGGGGGGAGGGTCTGGCCGTCCGCTGGCAGGACATCGACTTTTCCAACCTGGTCATGGACATCAATGGTTCTATCGGCTACACGCCGGAGGCGGGGGTCTACCGGTCAACGCCAAAATCCGGCAAGTCCCGTATCGTGGACATCTCCCCCGGCCTTGCTGAGCTGCTCCGCCAGCTCCGGGCCGAACAGTCGGAACGCTGCATTTCGGAATACGTGTTCACCCAGGACGGCACCCCCAACCCCATGCACCCGGACAGCCCGAACCGCTACCTGCGTTCTTTCGGGAAGCGTTACGGCATCAAGAACCTGCACCCTCACAAGCTCCGCCACAGCTATGCCTCCATCGCCATCACCAACGGGGCCGACGTGGTTTCTGTCTCTGAGATTTTAGGCCACGCCGACACCGCCATCACCCTGCGCACCTACTCCCACGCCAATGAGGAAAGCCGGAAACGGGCCAATAACATCTTTCGGGAAGCACTCAAAGAGGCGGCCAAATAGGCAAGGTTGTAGTTTTTGTCGTAGTTTTTCGGAAAATAAAGTGCTCCCCAAGTCAAGGACAATTTTGATTTGGCAAGGCCAAGGACAGTAA
>JAJQBL010000100.1 GCA_021203325.1 Clostridiales bacterium
ATTCAATCGCTATGGATTTTTTAGGTGTTCAACTTCATTTTACAATCGACCAAAGCAGAGAAATGTTACCTTTCCATTGCAAAGCAGCTGCTGGATAAAGAAAATCATAAATTTCAATACAAAGAAGTTGAGCATGGCGGCATGGCACAAAAATATTTTTCGAGTATTGAGTGACTGCTCCGCGCAGATATCGTGCATGTGTGCAGACGTGTGACCGACATCAGGTTTGATCTGGATGACTATGCAAGGGACGATTTCTTCCGGGCCTATACGACAGATTTGTCACTGTTGATGGCGATGAAGGATTTCTCGTTAAAACAGCACATTGTGGAAAATACCCTGACGGGAAACTACAAAGGAGGCATATTTGAATGTGCCATCGCGGATGCTCTCTATAAAAAAGGGTATCCATTATACTTTTATAAAAATGAGACAACGAAAAAAGAAATTGATGTAATCATTCAGAAAGACGGGAAGGTACTTCCGATCGAAGTCAAGAGCGGAAATGCACGCGCAGGCTCACTTCGGTCACTTATGAAGAGCCATAAAGATATCTGTTATGGGTATAAGCTGATAGACGGAAACACAGGTGAGAGCACAGATCGTATCATTACGCTGCCGCCGTATATGATTGCATTTATCTGAGAGTTGTTTACAGAGGCGGCATTCATGATCCGGGCCGGGGACTACGACGGAGAGAAGTGGACCGACCTGGTCTATCTCCCCTGCACCGCCGAGAACGGCTTCTTCCCCGATCTCCCCGCCGGGAACCGGGTCCCGGACATGATCTACCTCTGCTCCCCCAACAACCCCACCGGGGCCGCCGCCACCCGGGAGCAGCTCCAGACCTGGGTGGATTACGCCAACGAGCACGGCTCGGTCATTCTCTTTGACTCCGCCTATGAGGCGTTCATCTCCGAACCGGGCATCCCCCACTCCATCTTTGAGATCCCCGGCGCCAAGACCTGCGCCATCGAGTTCCGCTCCTTCTCCAAGACGGCGGGCTTCACCGGCAACCGGTGCGCCTACACCGTCATCTCCAAGGAGCTGGTGCGGGAGGGGGTCAGCCTGAACCGGCTGTGGAACCGCCGCCAGGGCACCAAGTTCAACGGCGTGCCCTATGTCATCCAGCGGGCCGCCGAGGCCACCTTCACCCAGGAGGGCCAGGCACAGATCAAAGAGACCATCCAGTACTATCTGGACAACGCCCGGGTCATCCGGGAGGGCCTGACCGCCGCCGGGCTCACCGTCTACGGCGGAGTGAACGCCCCCTATATCTGGTTCCGCACGCCGGAGGGGTACGGCTCCTGGGAGTTCTTTGACAAGCTGCTCCACGAGGCCTGCGTGGTCACCACCCCCGGCGCCGGGTTCGGCCCCAGCGGAGAGGGATATATCCGGCTCACCGCCTTTGGCGACGCCGACGACACCCGGGAGGCGGTCCGCCGCATCCAGGAGCTGCTGAGCAAATAAATACAGACAACAACGTCAGAAAAGTGCCTCAATGGGGAGGCCGCAAAGAGGAGATTTTGCACCCTTTTTCGGCTGCCTGAGGCACTTTTTTCTGGAAAGGGGAACGAGAAAGATGGGACAAGTGAGAACGGAGAGCACCATGCCCGCCCAGGGCCTCTACGACCCCAGCTTTGAGCACGACGCCTGCGGCATCGGCTGTGTGGTGGACATCAAGGGCCGGAAGAGCTACGCGACGGTGGACAACGCCCTGAAGATCGTGGAAAAGCTGGAGCACCGGGCCGGAAAGGACGCCGAGGGCAAGACCGGCGACGGCGTGGGCATCATGCTCCAGATCGGGCACAAATTCTTCCGGAAGGCCGCCCAGCAGGCGGGCTTCACCGTGGGTGAGGAGCGGGACTACGGCATCGGCATGTTCTTCTTCCCCCAGAACACCCTGGCCCGGAGCCAGGCCAAGAAGATGTTCGAGATCATCGTGGATAAGGAGGGCATGGAGCTGCTGGGCTGGCGCACCGTGCCCACCCATCCGGAGGTGCTGGGGCAGAAAGCAGTCTCCTGCATGCCCTATATCGAGCAGGCGTTCATCCGCCGCCCGGACGGAGTGAAGAAGGGTCTGGCCTTCGACCGGAAGCTGTACATCGCCCGCCGGGTGTTTGAGCAGTCCAACGACAACACCTATGTCGTCTCCTGCTCCAGCCGTACCATCGTCTACAAGGGTATGTTCCTGGTGGCGGAGCTGCGGCAGTTCTACACCGACCTCCAGGACGAGGACTATGAGTCCGCCATCGCCATGGTCCACTCCCGGTTCTCCACCAACACCAACCCCTCCTGGGAGCGGGCCCATCCCAACCGGTTCATCCTCCACAACGGCGAGATCAACACCATCCGGGGCAACGTGGACCGGATGCTGGCCCGGGAGGAGACCATGAAGTCCAACGTCCTCAGCGAGGACGATCTGGACAAGATCTATCCCGTTATCAACCCGGTGGGTTCCGACTCCGCCCGGCTGGACAACACTCTGGAATTCCTGGTGATGAACGGCATCGAGCTGCCCATGGCGGTGATGATGTGCATCCCCGAGCCCTGGGTGAACGACAAGAATATGTCCCGGACCAAGCGGGATATGTACCGCTACTACGCCACCATGATGGAGCCCTGGGACGGCCCCGCCTCCATCCTGTTCTCCGACGGCGACTGTGTGGGAGCCGTGCTGGACCGGAACGGTCTGCGTCCCTCCCGGTACTACATCACCTCCGACGACCAGCTCATCCTCTCCTCCGAGGTGGGCGTGCTGGAGTTCCCGACGGAGAAGGTGGTCAAAAAGTCCCGGCTCCAGCCCGGTAAGATGCTGCTGGTGGACACCGTCCAGGGTCGGCTCATCACCGACGACGAGCTGAAGGAGGGCTACGCCGTCCGTCAGCCCTACGGCGAGTGGCTGGACATGAACCTGATCCATCTCTCCGACCTGAAGATCCCCAACAAGAAGGTGCCCAGCTACGACCAGGAGCACCGTGACCGGCTGTACAAGGCCTTTGGCTACACCTATGAGGAGGTCAAAAACTCCATCCTCCTCATGGCCCAGACCGGCTCCGAGCCCACCGCCGCCATGGGGGTGGACATTCCCCTGGCGGTGCTGTCGGAGGAGCACCAGTCTCTGTTCAACTATTTCAAGCAGCTCTTCGCCCAGGTCACCAATCCCCCCATTGACGCCATCCGGGAGGAGATTGTCACCGACACCTCCGTCTATCTGGGCCGGGAGGGCAACCTGCTGGAGGAGCGGGCGGAGAACTGCAAGATGCTGCGCATCCACAACCCCATCCTCACCAGCATCGATCTGATGAAAATCCGGAACATGAAGGTCCCCGGCTTCAAGGTGGAGACCGTCTCCCTGCTGTACTACAAGAACACCCCCCTGGAGCGGGCCATTGACCGGATGTTCGTCTCGGTGGACCGGGCCTACCGGAACGGGGCCAACATCATCATCCTCTCCGACCGGGGCGTGGACGAGAACCATGTGGCCATCCCCTCCCTGCTGGCCGTCTCCGCTCTGGAGCAGTACCAGATCCGCACCCGGAAGCGCACCTCCCTCTCCATTATTCTGGAGTCCGCCGAGCCCCGGGAGGTCCACCACTTCGCCACCCTTCTGGGCTATGGCGCGGCGGCCGTCAACCCCTATCTGGCCCAGGAGCGCATCGGCGAGCTGATCGACAAGAATCTGCTGGACAAGGAATACTCCGCCGCCGTGGACGACTACAACCAGGCCATCCTCAACGGCATTGTGAAGATCGCCTCCAAGATGGGCATCTCCACCCTCCAGTCCTATCAGTCCGCCCAGATCTTCGAGGCGGTGGGCATCAACCAGGAGGTCATCGACAAGTACTTCACCAACACCGTCTCCCGGGTGGGGGGCATCGGCCTGAAAGAGATCGACGACGTGGTGGAGTGGCGGCACAACCATGCCTTCGACCCTCTGGGCCTGACCACCGACACCACCCTGGACTCTGTGGGCGCCCACAAGTCCCGGGCGGGCTACGACGCAGAGGACCACCTGTACAATCCCGTCACCATCAGCCTGCTCCAGCAGGCCCTGTGGAACTCGGACTACGCCACCTTCAAGAAGTACTCCGCCGCCGTGGACGACGAGAACAAGCTCCACACCCTCCGGGGCCTGATGGCCTTCCGGTTCGATGAGAACGGCGGTATCCCCATCGACGAGGTGGAGCCGGTGGAATCCATCGTCAAGCGGTTCAAGACCGCCGCCATGAGCTACGGCTGCCTCTCCGCCGAGGCCCACGAGTGCATGGCCATCGCCATGAACCGGCTGGGCGGCAAGTCCAACACCGGCGAGGGCGGCGAGCCCTCCTACCGGTACGGCACGGAGCGAAACTCCCAGATCAAGCAGGTAGCCTCCGCCCGGTTCGGCGTCACCAGCGAGTACCTGATGAGCGCCAACGAGATTCAGATCAAGATGGCTCAGGGAGCCAAGCCCGGCGAGGGCGGACACCTCCCCGGTAAGAAGGTCTATCCCTGGGTGGCAAAGACCCGTTACTCCACCCCCGGCGTGCCCCTGATCTCTCCCCCGCCCCATCACGACATCTACTCCATTGAGGACCTGGCCCAGCTGATCTACGACCTGAAAAACGCCAACCGGAACGCCCGTATCAACGTGAAGCTGGTCTCCGAGGCGGGGGTAGGCACCATCACCGCAGGCGTGGCCAAGGGCGGCACTCAGGTGGTGCTCATCTCCGGCTATGACGGCGGCTCCGGAGCCGCCCCCAAGAGCTCCATCCACAACGCTGGTCTTCCCTGGGAGCTGGGCGTGGCGGAGACCCACCAGACCCTCATTCAGAATGACCTCCGCTCCCGCATCGTCATCGAGGTGGACTCCAAGCTGATGACCGGCCGGGACGTGGCTATCGCCTGTCTGCTGGGGGCCGAGGAGTTCGGCTTCGGCACCGGCCCCATGGTGGCCATGGGCTGCGTCATGATGCGGGTGTGCAACCTGGACACCTGCCCCATGGGCATCGCCACCCAGAATCCCGAGCTGCGCAAGCGGTTCATCGGCAAGCCGGAGTATGTGGAGAACTATATGCGCTACATCGCCCAGGAGCTGCGGGAGATTATGGCAAAGCTGGGCATCCGCACGGTAGAGGAGATGGTGGGCCGTTCCGACCTGCTCAAGGTCCGGGAGCACATGGTCACCGACCGGGCCGCCACTGTGGATCTCTCCCGTATCCTGAACAACCCCTGGATCGACGACCCCAGGCCCCAGCACTTCGTCCCCGAGGACGTGTACGACTTCCAGCTGGAAAAGACCCTGGACGAGTCGGTGCTGCTCAAGCGGATGGGCAAGAATCTGGCCAAGGGCAAGCCTCAGCGCATTGAGATCGACGTGACCTCCACCGACCGGGCTCTGGGCACCATCTTCGGCTCGGAGATCACCCGTCTGTACCGCAACACCCTGCCGGACGACACCTATGTGGTCAAGTGCAACGGCGGCGGCGGACAGTCCTTCGGCGCGTTCATCCCCAAGGGCCTGACCCTGGAGCTGGAGGGCGACTCCAACGACTACCTGGGCAAGGGCCTCTCCGGCGGCAAAATCATTGTCTACCCGCCCAAGGGCAGCAAGTTCAAGGCGGAGGAGAACATCATCATCGGCAATGTGGCCCTCTACGGCGCCACCGGCGGCGAGGCGTACATCTCCGGCGTGGCCGGGGAGCGGTTCTGCGTCCGCAACTCCGGCGCTACGGCGGTGGTCGAGGGCGTCGGCGACCACAGCTGCGAGTACATGACCGGCGGCCGGGCGGTGGTACTCGGTCCCACGGGCAAGAATTTTGCGGCAGGTATGTCCGGCGGCATCGCCTATGTGCTGGACATGAAGCGGGACCTCTATATGCGGGTGAACAAATCCATGGTAGCCATGGAGACGGTCACGGAAAAGCACGACATTATGGAGCTGAAATCCCTCATCCAGAAGCACGTCCAGGCGACCGGCTCTGAGCTGGGTAAGCGTATCCTCTTCAGCTTCGACGCCTATCTGCCCAACTTCAAGAAGATCATGCCTCAGGACTACAACCGGATGCTCCAGGCCATCGCCCAGCGGGAGGAGAAGGGCATGACCCGGGAGCAGGCGGAGATCGACGCATTCTATGCAACGGTCAACCAGTAAAGGAGGCGTCTATCATGGGTAAATTGACAGGCTTTATGGAATATGCCCGCACCGGCAACCCCGCTGTGGAGCCGCTGGAGCGGATCAAAAACTTCAACGAGTTTCACCCCATGCTCCCCCGGGAGGAGCGGCAGGAGCAGGGCGCCCGGTGCATGGACTGCGGCGTGCCCTTCTGCCAGTCCGGCGTGCAGCTGGGCGGGATGTACACCGGATGTCCCCTGCACAACCTCATCCCCGAGTGGAACGACATGATCTACCGGGGCAACTGGGAACACGCCCTGTCCCGGCTGCGCAAGACCTCCAACTTCCCGGAGTTCACCGGCCGGGTCTGCCCCGCCCTGTGCGAGGCGGGCTGCACCTGCGGCTTCCACGATTCCCCGGTGACGGTGAAGGAGAACGAGCTGGCCCTCATCGAGTACGGCTATGCCAACGGACTCATTCAGCCCCAGATTCCCAAGGTGCGCAGCGGCAAGCGCGTGGCGGTGGTGGGCTCCGGCCCCTCCGGCCTGGCCGTGGCCGATCAGCTGAACCACCGGGGCCACTGGGTCACGGTCTACGAGCGGTTTGACCGCATCGGCGGCCTGCTCATGTACGGCATCCCCAACATGAAGCTGGAAAAGCAGATCGTCCAGCGCCGGGTGGATCTGATGGCAGACGAGGGCGTCCGGTTCGTCACCAACTGCAACATCGGCGTGGACAAGTCCGCCCAGGAGCTCATCGACGAGTATGACGCCGTGGTGCTCTGCTGCGGGGCCTCCAACCCCCGGGACCTGAACAACCCCGGCCGGGACGCCAGGGGCATCCACTTCGCCGTGGACTTTCTCCGGGCCAACACGAAAAGCCTGCTGGACTCCGGCCTGACCGACGGAAAATTCATCTCCGCCAAGGACAAGGATGTCATCGTGGTGGGCGGCGGCGACACCGGCAACGACTGCATCGGCACCTGTATGCGCCACGGCTGCAAGAGCATCACCGCCCTGGAGATGATGCCGGAGCCGCCCCTGACCCGGCAGGCCTCCAACCCCTGGCCCCAGTGGCCCCTGGTGAAAAAGACGGACTACGGCCATGAGGAGGCCATCGCCGTCTTTGGCAGCGACCCTCGCATTTACCAGACCACCGTCAAGAAGTTCCACGCTGACGAGAACGGCGACCTGTGCGCCGTCACCATCGTCCATCTGGAGTCCAAAACGGACGAAAAGACCGGCCGCCGGATGATGGTGCCGGTAGAGGGCAGCGAGGAGACCCTTCCCTGCCAGCTGCTGCTCATCGCCGCAGGCTTCCTGGGCAGTCAGAAGTACGTCACCGACGCCTTCGGCGTGGAGCTGAATCCCCGCACCAACGTCAAGACGGAGGACGGAAAGTACAAGACCAGCGTGGAAAAGGTCTTTGTGGCCGGCGACATGCACCGGGGCCAGTCCCTGGTGGTCTGGGGCGTGGCCGAGGGCCGCGGCTGCGCCCGGGACGTGGACGAGTATCTCATGGGCTACACCTTCCTGTGAGACGCTTTTCCGCTCCGCCAGAACATCCCTCTGCCAGGCATAAGAACTGATAAAGCCCCCTCAGTGTAGACACCCGAAAGACGCAAAAGGCTCGGGACTGCACTGAGGGGGCTGTTTATTCCGGTGAGAAGTAGACATAACATTGTTCATGCCGGACTGCGCTGACCACAGGCGGCTGTATCGGCTGTCATACCAAAAAACACTCCGGAAGGCAGTGACCAGCCCCAGATTGTACGGACAGCACAAAAAAGCCCCCTATGTAGGAAATATTTAGTTAAGCGGACAGGCGTTGCGAGAGCGGTGCCTGTCCAGTTTTTATCTGGATGCGCTCCTTGTTATAGAAATCAATGAAGTCATCTATGAGAAGCTGCGCCTCCCGGATCGTGGCGATTTTCTGCCTGTAAATACACTCAGTTTTCAAAATGGAGAAAAAGTTTTCAGCCGTGGCATTGTCATAAGGGTTACCACGTCTTGACATTGAAGGCGTTATGCCGTATGATTGTGTTAGCTTAAAATACTCTTGGGAAGTGTATTGAAAGCCCTGGTCGCTGTGTAGATGCAACTCCGCAGCGACTGTCTTTTTCTCTTTCTTCATCGCCATCTTAATCGTATCCAGCACTAAATTGACCGTCTGCTCTGTGCCTGTCTTGTAGGCTACGATGCTGTTGTCAAACAGATCTCTGATTACGGATAAGTATAGTACGCCCTCTTTGGTGTGGATATAGGAAATGTCCGTGACCCACTTCTGGTTTGGTCTGCTGGCTGCAAAGTTACGGTTCAGCAGGTTCTCATACTTGTGTATATGCTGCCCCATCTGCACCCATTTGCGCCGTCTGCGTATTTCAGAAAGCAGGCCGTACTTCTTCATTACCCGTAAAATTGTTTTAGGATCTCTATGGATTCCCTTGTTTTCCAAACTTATCTGCATCCTGCGATATCCATATGTATTCCTGCATTTCTTTTGAATTTGGGCAATCTCTGCCGCAAGAGGTGCATCCTTTTCCGGCATGCCCAAGCGCTTCACATAGTCGTAGTAGCCACTTCTGGACATCTCAAAAAAACTACACATTTCGGATACAGGATATTCCTGTCGATGGCGGTGGATAACTGCATACTTTGCTTTTGGCCTCACTTCCTTCCTGTGGATTGCAGAAAATCCCGCAATAGCTTATTCTCCATCTTCAGCCGCTGTATCTCATACGCTTGCTCTGCAAAGACGTTTCTCGGCTCAGCATTCTTCCTTGGGCGGCCTTTTGGACGTGGTGTAATACCCGCATCCAGCTTCTCTTTGTTCCGCCTCTCGCGATTCAGCAGATTATGAACCACCCGCTTGTCTTTGAAGCCGAAGTGTTCCGCAACTTCACGCTGCGTGCAGCCGGACTCGATCATTGCTTGGATTTCCGAATACAATTCTTGAACATGCGTGTAGTTTCTCTTGCTCATAACGACACCCCCTGTTATAGTTATTATCCTACATCAGGGGGTGTTTGTCTATTGTCCGTTTTTACTGGTTCTGTTCAGCAGCTTCCGGAGTGCATTTTGTTTAAATCTGAGACAGGGCCGCCGCATCGGCCACCAGGGTGAAATCCTGATGGAGCTGGAGGATAGAGGCGGGTACCCGGGGGGTGATGGGTCCGAAAAAGGCCTCTTTCACGATACCGGCCTTGCCGCTGCCGGAGACCACCATGACCACCCGCCGGGCGCTCATAATGTCGCCGATGCCCATGGTGTAGGCAAACCGGGGCACATCCTCCTCTCTCTCAAAGAAGCGTTTGTTGGCCTGGATGGTGGCATCGGTCAGGGCCACCTGGTGGGTGTGCTTCGAGAAGCAGTCGTCCGGCTCGTTAAAGCCGATATGTCCGTTGGGCCCCTGCCCCAGCAGCTGGAGGTCAATGCCGCCCATGCTCCGGATGACGGCATCATACCGGGTGCACTCCTCCTCCGCGTTCCGGTTGGCGCCGCAGGGGACGTTGGTGTTGGCCTGGTCGATATTGATGTGGTCGAACAGGTTGTGGCGCATAAAATAGTGGTAGCTCTGGTCGTTGGCGGCATCCAGACCCACATACTCGTCCAGATTCACCGTGCGCACCCGGCTGAAATCGATGTCTCCCTTCCGGTACCAGTCGATGAGCTGGCGGTAGGTGCCGATGGGGCTGGAGCCGGTGGCCAGGCCCAGCACGCAGTCGGGCTTGAGGATGACCTGGGCGGAGATGATGTTGGCCGTCTGGCGGCTCATGTGGTCATAATCTCTGGCGGAAATGATTTTCATGACAAGTCCTCCCTGTGATTCATTCGTTTACTCGTCTGCCGTCGATGTAGACGGCTTTCAGGTTCAGCGCTTTGTCCAGCAGCACCAGGTCGGCCCGTCTCCCCGGGGCGAGGGTGCCCAGCTCGTCCTCCCGGCGGATGACCTTCGCCGGGGTCAGGGTGGCGGCGGTGACCGCCGCCTCCAGAGGCACGCCAAAGGAGACCGCCCGGCGCAGCCCGTCCATCAGGTGGATGGAGGAACCGGCCAGGGTGTCGCTGCCGGAGAGGGTGGCCCTGCCCTTCTTCACGGTGATGGCCTGCCCTCCCAGGACATAGTCCCCGTCCGGCATCCCGGCGCAGCGGAGGGAGTCGGAGATGAGGGTCAGTCTGTCTCCAAACAGCCGATGAGTCAGCCGGATGACTGCCGGGTGGATGTGCAGCCCGTCGGTGATCAGCTCCACCGTGGCTCCCGCATCGCTGGCGGCGGCGATGACCCCCGGCTCCCGGTGGTGGAGGGAGGGCATGCCGTTAAACAGATGGGTGGCGTGGCTGGCCCCGGCATCGTAGGCCGCCATGGCTGTGTCGTAGTCGGTAGCGGTGTGTCCAATGGACACCGTGGCGATTTGAGACGCCTCCCGGATAAAGGGGAGCGCCCCCGGCTCCTCCGGGGCCACCGTCACCAGGCGGACCAGGCCGCCGCTGGCGTCGTTGAGCCGGCGGAACATCTCAATGTCCGGGGCGTGGAGGTTGTCCGGATTCTGAGCGCCCCGCTTGGCATAGCACAGGAACGGCCCCTCCAGGTTCACTCCCGCCACCTTTGCCCCGTTTTCGGGCCGGTCGAAGTCCCGGATGGCGTGCATGGCCCGGGTCAGCTCCGGCTCCCTGAGTGTCATAGTGGTGGGACACCAGGCGGTGACCCCTCCGGCGGCATAGTACCGGGAGAGAACGGCCATCCCCTCCGGGCTGCCGTCGCTGGCGTCCTCCCCCACAGCTCCATGGGAGTGGATGTCGATGAGGCCCGGGATGACATAGCCGCCCTCCCCGTCCACGTCGCCGGGGCGGTCACGGCGGGGCCTGCGGCGGTAATTCTGTCCGAAAACTCCACGCCGCCATCCACAAAGGCACCGTCCAGGAATATTTTGGCGTTGGTGATGCGCATACAGGCCACTCCTTTCGACGAATCCGCTAAACGTTCGCTTTTTACTTCTTTCGTTCTCCCTCAGTCGCCTTGCGGCGACAGCTCCCTCAAAGAGGGAGCCAAGGGAAAATTCGCCTTGCCTCTGTCGTACCTATATCATACGCAAAAACGGGGCCGGATGCAAGGGGCAAATTAAAATTATTTTCAATTACGGAGAAAATTTTCAGAAAAGAAAAATCTTCCTGCTCTATGATTGAAAAAGTTTTTCACTAATGTTATAATAGGTTTAACCATCCGGAGCGGCATGTCACAAGGGCAGCGCTGCTCAGCGGCACGCAGTAACAAACGAAAGGATGAGGTCAACATGGACAAAAACGCATTTCTGGCACGGCATCAGTGGGTCAGGGACGAGCTGAAGCGCAGCGTAGATTTCTGGCTCAAATACGGCATGGATCACGAGCACGGCGGCGTATATACCTGCATTGACCGGACGGGAAAAATCTACTCCACCGACAAGAGCGTGTGGATGCAAGGCCGGTGCGGCTGGATCTACGCCTATCTCTGCACTCAGTACGGCCAGCGCCCCGAGTGGTTGGAGGCCTCCCGCTCCTGCCTGGACTTTTTGGAGGAGCACTGCGTCAACCACGACGCCGGAGGGCGGCTCTACTTCACCGTCACCGGCGACGGCAGGCCCCTGCGTCAGCGCCGCTACTGCCATTCCGAGAATTTCTACACCATCGCCAACGCCGAGTATTACGCCAACACCGGCGACGTCGTCCGCATCCAGCGGGCCCGCCGGGCCTATGAAATGGTCTACAACCTGAACCACGGTCTGATCAAGGACCCCACCGGTCTGGGCCCCAAGACCATTCCGGAGACCCGCTCCAGCCGGGCCTTTGGCGACCCCATGATCTATCTGAACGTCACCGCCATCATGCGCCGCTGCGACCCGGAGAACAAGGACCTCTACGACCGGCGGGCTCAGGAGTGCGTGGACGAGATTTTGAAATGCCACTACAAGCCGGAGCTGAAGTGCGTGCTGGAGACGGTGGGCGTCAACGGCGAGCTGCAAACCGACACCACCGCCGGTCGGGTGGTCAATCCCGGTCACGACATCGAGGGAAGCTGGTTCCTGGAGGAGCAGGCCAACTACACCGACGACGATTCCCTCCGCCAGGTGGCCCGGAATATCTTCCACAACGCCATCAACGCCGGGTGGGATGAGGAATACGGCGGACTGCTCTACTTCATCGACTGTATGGGCTGTCCCCCGGAGGCCTATGAGCATGACATGAAGCTCTGGTGGCCCCACAACGAGATCTTGATCGCCTCCATGATGTTCTACCGGGACACCGGGGACGAGCAGTATCTGGACTGGTTCAACAGGACCGCCGATTATGCCGAGCAGCACTTTGCCGACCCGGAGTACGGCGAGTGGTACGGCTATCTCCGCCGGGACGGCCTGCCCACCACGCCCGCCTGCAAGGGCAGCACCTTCAAGGGGCCCTTCCATGTGCCCCGTTGCCTGACCACCCTGGACAAGCTCATGGATGAGATCGAGGCAAGCTGGTAATTTTACCGTTCCGCTCAAAGGAAGTCTATCTACCCACGGAGGAGGTATCCAATGGAGCCACAGCAGCAGACAGCAGAGGTCAACATCTTCGCCCATATCGGCAACAGCTATCACAACTTCACAACAGCAGAGCGCAAGGTGGCCGATTATGTGCTCAGCCACAGCACCGAGGTTCAGTATATGTCTATCTCAGAGCTGGCAGAGGAGTGCGGCGTGGCGGACGCCACCGTCTCCCGATTCTGCCGGCAACTGAAGCTGAAGGGCTACAACACCTTCAAGCTTGCTCTGGCCAAGGCCACCGTGGCCGAGCAGGGCGCTATCGCCTCCGTTCTGGAGGGCCAGGAGGGAAATATCGGCCCGGATGACAGTCTGTCCGAGCTGTGCCGCAAGATTTACGCCGCCCAGACCGCTGCCATCGGGCAGAGTATGTCTCTCATACGGCCGGAGGCGGTGACCCAGGCGGTGGATCTGCTCTGGAACGCCCAGCGGGTCTACTGCATGGGTCAGGGCGGTTCTCTGATCCTGTCCTGGCAGGCTGCCCATCTGCTCTCTACCGTCTCCTCCAAGTTTCACTTTTCCCAGGACTCCCACCTCCAGGCCACCGCTGCCGCCCTGCTCACCGAGCAGGATGCGATTCTGTTCTTCTCCTACTCCGGCTCCACCAAGGAGATCTCGGAGCTGATGGGACTGGCCAAAAAACGGGGCGTCAAGATCATCCTGATCACCCGCTTTGCCAAATCCCCCGGAGCGGCCTGGGCCGACGTGGTGCTCCAGTGCGGCTCCTTCGAAGGGCCCCTCCAGCTCAGCAGCATCCCGGCGGAGATGGCCCAGCTGTATGTGGTGGACGTGCTCTACAATGAATTCATCCGCCGGGACCCGGAGACCGCCCGGAAAAACCAGGAGCTCATCGCCGAGGCTCTGGCCGAGAAGCATCTCTGACCCTCGTTCGGGCCACTTGAAAACCAACGTTACACTGAGGGCAGACAGCCATGTTCCGACAAGTATTCGATCCCAATAACCTATTCTGGCGCATTATCAGCAGGTGTGTGGACCTTGTGGGGCTGAGCATCTTCTGGGTAGCTCTGAGTCTTCCCATCGTCACCGTCGGCCCCGCCACTGCCGCCCTGTACTACACGGTGGTCAAGACCTTCCGCCACGGGGAGGACGGCGCCTTCGGCATCTACTGAAGGGCCTTTGTGCAGAACCTTCGCCGGGGCGTCCCCGCCACTCTGATCTTCATTCCGGTCCTCCTGCTCATCTTCTATGGCTATTCGGTCATGTACGCCAACGCCACCAGCGACCTGGGGGTGGTCATGTTTGTGGCCTTCTATGTGGCCCTGGTCGTCCCCATCGGACTGTTCTGCTATCTGTTCCCCATCATGGGCCGGTTCGACCTGTCGTTGAAGGAGCTGTTCCGCACCTCCTTTGCCCTGTGTCTCCGGCACCTGCCCACCACCTTTATCCTGGTGCTGCTGGTGGTGGAGCTGGTGATCTTCGTGCTGGAGCAGTGGTGGCCCATTCTCTTTGTTCCGGTGGTGACAGCGTTCCTGTTCTCCCTGTTCCTGGAGCGCATTTTCCCCAAATACCTCAGCGAGGAGGAGCGGGCCGTCCTGGAGGACCGTCTTCCGGAGGAGGATGAGGAGGACGACGAGTGACCTCTCCCCTGCTCCACCTGAACGTCATTAACGAACAAAGGCCAGACCCCCTGAACGGCGGTCTGGCCTTTGTTTTCTGACGAGCGGGGACTTCCTTGAAGAAAGTTCCCGCCCGTTCGTTTTCGCCTGGAAGGGTAGAAGCTCAGAAGGGACGCTGCCTCCTCAACGGACGGCAACCTGCGCCGCCTGCTCCGCCGTCAAGCGGCACTTCCGCTTCGCTCCCTGCCTGTGCCCCATGATTCATGATGAGCATTTGCAGACGGTTTTCCACGTTGGCGTAGCTGGTGTCCGGGTCCAAATCCAGGGGGAGGATGGAGATGTCCGGGTACTCCTCCTTGAGCCGCTTGATGACGCCCCGGCCACAGACATGGTTGGGCAGACAGCCGAAGGGTTGCAAAATGATAAAGGATTTGACCCCTTTCTTTGCATTGTGGGCAATCTCCGCCGCCATCAGCCAGCCCTCGCCGCAGCTCAGCGTCTCCGGAATGATGTCGCTGACCTCCTGATACAGCTCCTTCGGTTTTTTCGCGTATTCATAGAGCGGGTGCCGGATGGCGACCTTCTCCAGCTGCCTTTGCACATAGTCAAACAGGCCCTCCACCAGCTGGGGATAGGGCGGGGTGTTAGCGTGGTAGTCCCTGATTTCACACTCCGACGCCCGAAAATCCTTCCGCAGCTGGTCGGTGATTCTGGGGAAGGCCGTCTCCATGCCGTTGGCCTCCAGGTACCGCTCGATGTTGAAGTTGGAGCCGGGGTGATAGGTCACCAGCAGCTCACCGGTGACGAACACCTTTGGTTTCAGGTGGCTCCGGTCGTAGGGAATCTGCCCCATCCGGTCGATGCAGCGGGCAAAGGCACGCCTGGCGCTGCCTACGCCGCTGCGGATACCCTCTGCGATCTGCTCAACGCAGTTCTGGTAAACCTCGTCTGTCTCGCCGGGATGCAGCTCATAGGGGCGTATTTTCCGGCAGAGGTCGGTGAGGATGTCCAGCATCATAAACGTCCAGACCGCTTCCCAGACTGCGCTGACCCCAAGGACGGCGACGCCGGGGTGCATCTCCTTCGTGTCGCCCATGTCCGTGGTGACGATGGGCACCTCCGTGAACCCGGCTCTGTCCAGCCCTTTGCGGAGTAGCCCCGCATAGTGGGACATCCGGCAGTCGCACTGGAACTTCACCATCGCCACGGCCACCTCGTCCTGCCGGTAGTGGCCCTCCTGCAGGGCGCTGATCGGCTCTCCGATCACCATCTGACAGGGGAAGCAGATGTCGTTGTGGACGTATTTTTTCCCCAGCGCGATTTGCTCCCGGCCTCCGATGGGCAATGTCTGAACTTTATAGTTCTCCTTCTCCATGATGGCGGAGAGCAGGACGGACACCTCCCCGGAAATATTGGGGACCAGGATGGTGCGGGTTTTCTTGTCCTGCTTGTAGAATTTGGTCGGGCTGGGTTCTGGCAACGCTCTGTAACAGTGCAGCATTGCCTCCCGCAGTCGGGCGTCCCTCCGCTTGATTTCAATGGTCTCCAGGAAGGACTGGATACGAATCCCCAGGGAGCCGGTGGCGTCGCTCTCGTCCACCTTGAGGATCAGCGGGGACTTGCCCCCGCTCTCGGTGAGGATGCGGCTGATCTCGTCGGACAAAATGGCGTCGTGACCGCAGCCAAAGCTGACGATCTGCACATACTCCAGCGACGGGTCCTTCGCCGCCACCATAGCGCCCTCCAGCATCCGGGTGTGGAAGTTGTTGGTGATTTCGATGGTGGTGTTTTTCAAGTCCTGCTCACTGAGGTGGGGCAGGCTGTCCACCGTCAGCACCGGCACACCCCGCTCCTCGAACCGCTTGAAAATGTCATGACAGATGAAGGGGTCGGTGTGGTAGGGCCGCCCCGCCAGCACCACCGCATAGGAGCCGTTTTCATGCACCTGACGCAGCACTTCCTCCCCTCGCCCGGTCAGCGTATTTCGGAAGGTGAGCAATGCCCGTTCGCCATCCTGAAAGGCGGACTCCGCCTCCTCTTTGGTGACGCTCAGGGTCTCCTCGGCATAGCGGCAAATCTGCTTTTTCCGGTTCTTCTCTGCAAACCAGTGAAAGACGGGAGTGTCAAAGACGACCTTCCCGCCCCGCTCCGGATCCTGTGAGTTTCGTACCACCATGGGATAGCCCTGGAGGACGGAGCAGACATAGGGGCTGAGCTTGTCCACCCCCTCCGGGGGCATGTGCATCACGTAGGGGAAAAAGATGCGGTCGACCCCCGCCTGCGCCAGATCCATGATGTGGCCGTGTACCAGCTTGGCCGGGAAGCAGACCGTGTCAGAGGCCACATATTGCAGCCCCTGCTCATACATTTTGCGGGAGCTTTTGTGGGAGAACTTCACCCGGTAGCCCAGCGCCCGGAAGAAGGTACTCCAGAAGGGCATACTGTCCCAGAACTCCAGCACTCTGGGCAGGCCAATGACCTCGCCCTTGTCCGGGGCGGTCTGATGATACGGGTAGTCCTGAAACAGCAGTCGTTCCCGTTCCACGAACAGGTCCGCCGGTTTTTCCTTTGCCGGTTTCTCCGGCGTAGAGCCGTCCTGCGCCTCCGCCGCCCCTTTTTCGCACCGGTTGCCGGAGATCCACTGCCTGCCGGTGGAGAAACGGGCGATGGTGCAGCTGCACCGGTTGCCGCAGCCCAGACAGGGAACGCCGGTCTGCGTCTCATAGGCAAAGCGTTCCACCGCGTCAAAGCCGATGAAGGAGGAACAGACGCCATTCTGATAGCCGGATTCCGCCACCTGCCGTTTCACCGCCAAAGCCGCGCCGATGGCGCCCATCTCGCCGGGGTAGGGAGCCAGCTTCACCTCTGCGCCCAGATATTCCTCCAGTGCCCGCAGCACCGCCCGGTTGCGGAAGGTGCCGCCCTGCACCACAATGCAGTTCCCCAGCTGGGCAGTGTTGGAAATGCGCACCACCTTGGTGAACACGTTCTCAATGATGGAGCGGCACAGCCCAGCCATAATGTCGTCCGGGCCTTTGCCCTGCCGCTGCTCGTTAATGATGGTGCTGTTCATAAACACGGTGCAGCGGCTGCCCAGTTTAGCCGGAGCCTGTGAGCGGAACGCCGCCTCCGCGATCTCCTCCACCGGGAGGTTCAGGTTCACCGCGAAATTTTCCAGAAAGGAGCCGCACCCGGAGGAGCAGGCCTCGTTCAGCATGATGTTGGTGATGATGCCGTCCTCCAGCCAGATGGCCTTCATGTCCTGCCCGCCGATGTCCAGCAGGAAGGTGGCCTCCGGGTAGTACTGGGTGCAGCCCATGGCGTGAGCCACCGTCTCCACGGTGTGGTAGTCCGCACCGAATGCCTGGGCCAGCAGCTGCTCGCCGTAGCCTGTGGTGCCCAGGCCCAGGACCGTCAGCCTGATGCCCTGGGCGTCATATTTCCGCTTGATGGCGTTCAGCCCGTCCCGCACCACCAGCAAAGGCTCCCCTTTGTTATTCGCGTAAAAGCGGTCAATGACCCGCTCCTCCTCGTGCAGCAGGACGAACTTGGAGGTAGTGCTGCCGGAGTCGATACCCAGCCAGACCCGCAGCTCCCCGTCCACCGGCGTCGGCGGGCAGAGATCCTTCAGCTCCCGGTCATGCCTTGCCTGAAACCGTTGCTGTTCCTCCAGAGAAGGGAAAAAGGGCTTCTGCACATCCTCGTCTGCGCCCGAAGAGTCCTCCGACTGTGCCAGCCGCGCCAGCAGCTCCGCCAGGGTAACTGCGTCCTCCTCATTGGGGAAGAGCTGGTCGATGGCGATGGCCGTGCCGTAGGCCACGATGGTCTCAGGATGCTCCGGGCAGACAATGTCGTTTTCCGTCAGGTGCAGCCGCTGGGCAAAGACCCGCACCAGAGTGGGGTGGAAGGTCAGGGGGCCGCCTTCAAAAATAATAGGGGCTTTCAGCTCCAGCCCCTGAGCCAGTCCGCCGATAGTCTGCTTCACGATGGCGTGGAAGGTGGAGAGAGCAATGTCCTCCTTCTTTGCTCCAGATAGGAGCAGCGGCTGGATGTCTGTCTTGGCGAACACGCCGCACCGGCCGGAGATGTCGTAAACCGTGTTTCCCCGTTCCGCCAGAGCTTCAAACTGCTCCGGCTCCACGTTCAGCAGCGCCGCCACCTCGTCGATGAATGCGCCGGTGCCCCCGGCGCAGCTGCCGTTCATCCGCATATCCGAGGTTTGGAGCTGCCCCTTTTGTTCGTCGTAGTGAAAGAATATGACCTTCGCGTCCTGTCCTCCCAGCTCCACGGCAGTTTTTACGTTGGGGTGCAGCGCCCGAACAGCGGCGGAATTGGCCACCACCTCCTGTATGTATGGAACGCCCAGCTTTTCCGCAATCGGTCTGCCGCCGGAGCCACAAACCGCCGCCCGGAGCTGCGCTGTGGGGAATTGCTCCGCCGCCTCCCACAGCAGCTTCTTCACTGTCTCCTGCTGCCTGGCGTTGTGCCGCACGTAGCGCGCGTGGAGCACTTTCCCGGTCTCCTGGTCAGTGACGACCGCTTTGACGGTTGTGGAACCCACGTCTATCCCAAGACGAAGGGTTTTTCCTGCTTCTTCCACAACGACACTTCCTTTCTGTGGGGGTTATTCGCCCTCTGGCGGCCGTGGAATCCAACCGGCAATATCGCTCTCGTCAAAGTCGTAGGTCAGTTTTTTCCCGTAGGCCTGTTCATAGGCGGCCACCTTCTGTTGGTAGTCCTGCGCCATCATTTCCTCGCTGTTTTCCCGGTCGCTTTTGGCCGGGTCGGGATAGATGGGCGGGAGGATATGCATGACGTACCGGGTTTTGTGGAACTGATCGTTCTCCAGCCCCGGTAAGTCCCGAATCTCCACAAAGCAGGAGACAATGGGGACGTGGTTGACAGCGGCGTAGTAATACGCCCCCCGCTTGGGCGGCCGGGGCTTCCGGTAGTGGAACCACATCTCCTGCTCCGGATAGATCAACACAGCGTGTCCCTGTTCCAGCCGCTCATGGAGCATGGGGCCAAAGTGCTTGCGGAGATAGGTGGTGTTACTGGACAGAGGGATGATGTCCTCGTGATTCATTAAAAAGCCGATCCACCCCTTCATGGCCAGGTTCGTCTCCTGGCTGACCATGAAAAGCCGCTGCCAGCCGGCCTTGTTGATGGCTCTGCGCACCGCAGTATTGTCCAGTGGGCTGAAGTGATTGCTGGTCACGATAACGCCGCCGTGAACCCCGGCCAGATTTTCCAGCCCCTCGATTTTGGTGTCCCGGTTCAGATACCTGGTAGCGGTGTCCGTCAGTGCCCTGGCGCAGATGTTGCAGAACCGATAGCCAAAGGTCTTGTAATTGTCCAGAAAATGTTGGGTAATGGCCTCCCGCTCCTCCTTGGACAGGGCGGGGTCGTCCACCTCGACTTTACAGTTCAGGTCGCCCCGCTCTGTGGCAGCGCGCATATTGGCGACTACCTGCTCTTTGTTGCCTCCGATCAACATACACGAATTTGCTCTCCTTTTTCGTTCATTTTGCGGAAGGTGATGGGCTGTTTGCACACTTCCGGCCCCTTGCGCACCATATTGCCCAGGCAGGTGCGGTCGGATGCCTTCTGTTCCTCAGAATAAGTCTCCTTGTGCCGCAGGATGTCCTCATAGAAGGGGGAGTCCTTTGCGTAGCGCCAGAAATATTCCTCATAGGGGATGTTGTCATAGCACCAGGGCTTCTGAAACAGGTTGTAGTGGATCAGATTGGGATGCTCCAATATCGCACCCGTTCCGCCACCCTCCGGCGGCATGGCGTCCCAGCTCTCGTCCAGGTAGACGATTTCCCCGCTGCACATGGCGTTGAAGTAATCCTGATCCGGAGCGAGGCAGTCAAAGTGATACGTTTGGAGCAGGTGCAGGAAATGCCCGGAGAAGCCCATCTCCCGCATTTTTTTCAGGTTCATCACCAGAATACCGGAGTTGATATACCGGTCGATGGGGACGCCCACGGCATTCTCCACATACTCCACCAGCTCAGGCACGGTCGTGATGGAGCGGTCAGGACAGGCGGCGATGACGTTGTCCCCCAACTCGGTCTGGAACAGCCGGGAAATGTCACCCGGCACCACGATGTCGCTGTCCAGATAGATTCCCTTGTCGTATTCGGGAAACAGATCGGCAATAAAGAGCCTAAAATAGATCGTCAGTGTAAAGTAATCGCACCGCAATCTATTCTCGGCTCGGTTCGTGATGCCTGCCAGCTTGTCTTTTACCGTCAAGCGGTACTTCCGCTTCGCTCCCTGCATGGAAAGAAAGCGTATCTGGAAGGGAGACTTTACATGGGCTGAGAGCTTTTCCTGGCTCTCCTCAGTCAAGTCCTCATGGAGGACGATGATTTGATAGGTATGGGACTTGGATGCGTTTTCCATCATGGAGCGAATCGCGCAGTCCAGATAAGGAGCATAGCTCTCGTCCACTGTGAAGAAAATTGGGATTTCATCCTGTTTCATTGCGAGTATCCTTTCATTGTCGTGGTGACATCAGTATATTCCTGAAAAATGTCATCATATTCATGCAGCTTCAGCTTTTGATGCACCTGTTCGATCTGCCAGGGCTTTACCGTCAGGGTGTGTACCCAGGGGAAAAAACGGAAGCTGGTGGTGAAATGTTGAAAAACGGTGTTTTGATGCAATTTACGCTGTTCGTTGTAGGCTCTGCCCCAGAGCCTTTTGGAATGGGCCAGCTTGTTGATGGCAGACTGATCCGGCATGAACATCTGTTTGTCGTGGCACATAGCCCTGCACCTGACGAACAGGCCCGTCTCCCGAATCTGTCTCAGGTTCAGCAGCAGCACTCCAGAGTTGACATAATCCATATGGAACAACCTATTCCGGAAAAACCACTTCCCATAATAGTCCAGCACGCCCGCCAACTCGCACCCCACCATGTCCTGATGATAAAATTCGCTGTAGTCCTCCTGGCACAGCACATCGTTGTCCAGATACAGGATGCGCTCCGGCAGTTCAGGCACCTGATCGGCATACAGCCGCAGCATACAGCAGGGGGTGAAGCGGGTGCCCAGATTGGCCGCAGGCGGCTCTGCCTGGAAACGACTGGTTGCGTCAATTCGCATAACGCTGCTGTTTTTATTCTGCTGCCTGACATAGGAATCCAGGTACTGGACGGTGCCCTGGGAGACGGGTAAAATCTGACGTTCCTCCAAAGTCAGCTCCATCGTCATCACGAAGATATGCAGCGGCTCCGTTGTATGCTTCAGCAGAGACAGAACAGACAGAATCAAGCCGTCCTCTATGTTCCTGTCCCCACAGTACAGGACGTTGACGCCGTTTTCCAATCGGTTGTCGTGTTCCATCATAGCCGTGTTCCCCCTGCCTGCTCCACAGGTGCATATCCCTGACCAGAGCAATTTATCATGCGACACATACCGCACGGTTTATATTATACCCTCCTGTGGGAAGTTCGTCAATGGACAAAATCGAACGAGCGTCACATTATACAGCACTCACTTCACCTTCATGCAACGCTCCTGAATTCAAAAAAGAATGATGCGGCGAGAAAGAAAGCGAGGTCGGCTTCCTGGCGGAAGCGGCCTCGCAAATAAAAGGTCAAGCGTCTCGCATCATCTCCGGCCAATACCAAGTGTTGAACAAGGTTCGGATCACGTCCAGCAAATCTTCGTCAGACAGCGCATCCTTGCTTTGCAGATTAGTCGATATGGCATGAAAAATCCCATAGAAATAAATATCCGTAATGATACGCTTTTTGGGGCATCGTTCTGCTCCCTGTGCAGGTGATTGGTGATGTTTTCTTCAATCCTCCGCAAAAAATGAGAGCGGTTTTGCTCTGACATCAGGATATCAATGCAATCCTTGTTTTCATGAAAACAGTTGATGATGACCTCAAAAAACTTACCTTCGCTGATAGATTCCAGGGTACCCTGTGTTTCCAACGCCTTCCGTACACCTTCCAGAAAAGCATCCTCGGCGTATTCCACCAGCGCATAAACGTCCTCGAAGTAGCGGTAAAAGGTCGTGCGATTGTGTCCGGCAAGCGCAGCAATCTCCCGAATGGCGATCCGATTGATGCTTTTCGTCTTCGCTATCTGAAAGAACGCATTGACAAAGGACTCTCTGGTGGCGTCTGTGATTTCCGGCTGCTTTTTCATAGATACATCCCCCTCCTGAGCGCATATAAAAATGAATCTGCGGCTCCATCTCAGTGGATTCATTATACAACAGTTGTTGCAGAGTAACAAGTAAAAATTTGCTCGGTGCGACACCTGTTGAAAATTATTGCTTGATGACTAGCAGCATAAGTGGTAGAGTGATAATACAACAAATGTCGCAAAGGCGTTCATCTCTGCGTTTCTTGAAATGCAGAGTGTGTGAAAACGGTTTTAGAGCCGGTTGCTTTTCAAAAGAAGCCTCATTTAATTGTGCGACATATGTTGCAATCTGACGCTTGATAATTAGCAGAAAGCGTGGTAGAGTGACAACACGACAAATGTCGCGCATGGAATCCGACAGGATTCCGGCAACGTATCCATTTCATAACAGGAGGCATTTCTATGATTCATATTTTCGGTAATATGAAGACCAAAGACCGATGGCTGGCGCTTTTGTGCGTGCTGCTGGTCTGCGGTCAGGTGTATTTTGATTTGCGCCTGCCGGACTATACGGCGGAGATCACGGTGCTCATCAGCAGCGAGGTCACAGGCCTGTCACAGTACTTTGTGGCAGGGGGGGAATATGCTGGCCTGCGCCCTGTGCAGCGCTCTGCTGACGGTGGTGGTGGGCTATCTGGCGGCCATGATCGCGGCGGACTTCTCCTTTGACGTCCGGGCAAAGCTGTTTAACAAGGTGGCGGCCATGGGCAGCGGTGAAATCAAAAAGTTTTCCACCGCCAGCCTGATCACCCGCACCACCAACGACATCACCCAGATCCAGATGATTATCTCCATGGGCCTGCAAATGATGCTCCGTGCGCCTATCATGGCGGTTTGGGCCATCATTAAAATCGTCGGCAAGAGCTGGCAGCTCTCCGCCGTGGTAGCCGCGGCAGTGGCCATCGTGGTGGTATCCCTCATCGTCCTGCTGGCGATCATGATTCCCAAGTTCCGTATTGTCCAGCGGCAAATCGACGATGTGAACCGGCTCACAGATGAAAATCTGAGTGGTATCCGGGTCGTCCGTGCCTTCAACGCCGAGCAGTACCAGGAGGACAAATTTGAGACGGCCAACGACAACCTGATGCGGACCCAGCTGTTCACCGGCAGAGGGATGGCGTTCCTTTCCCCCATTATGATGTTCGTTCAGAGCTGTGTCAGCGTAGCCATCTATTATGTGGGCGCCTGGCTCATCAACGACATTGAGGTGCCGCTGAATGGGACTGCGGCCGAGATCATGGCCGCTGTCTCTGGCCGTTCGGTCATGCTGGGCGAGGTCGTTTCGTTCAGCTCCTATGCGCTGTACGTTATCATGTCCTTTGTCATGCTGCTGATGATCTTCATGATGCTGCCCCGCGCCCAGGTGTCGGCCAACCGTATCAACGAGGTCATCGACTGCGACATCGCTGTGCAGGAGGGGACGGAAACCGTCGCTGAGGAGACCGGCAACATCGAATTCCGGGACGTGTCCTTCCGCTACCCCGACGCCTCCGAGGACTGTCTGAAGCACATCTCCTTCTCGGCGAAGAAGGGCGAAACCGTGGCCTTTATCGGCGCTACCGGTTCCGGCAAATCTACCCTGGCGGGTCTGGCCGCAAGACTCTATGATGTGACGGACGGAACCGTTCTGGTAGACGGCAAGGACGTCTCCAGCTACAGCTTTGAAACGCTCTACGACAAAATCGGCTACATCCCCCAGAAGGCGACCCTGTTCGCCAACACGGTGGAGGGCAACGTCACCTTTGGTAAGAGCGGGCACACGATGACTGACGCCGACGTGGACAACGCCCTGGACATCGCTCAGGCCACCGAGTTCGTTCAGGAGATGGACGGCGGAAAGGACGGCTGGATCGCCCAGAGCGGCTCCAACGTCTCCGGCGGCCAGAAGCAGCGGCTGTCCATTGCAAGGGCTATCGCCAGAAAACCGGAGATCCTGATTTTCGACGACTCCTTCTCGGCGCTGGATTACAAGACCGACCGCATTTTGCGGCAGAGAATCAAGACCGATTTGAAGGGGACTACCTGCCTCATCGTGGCCCAGCGATATCTCGGCGGCAACGGGCATTCACAAGAGCACCGTCTACCGCCT
>JAJQBL010000089.1 GCA_021203325.1 Clostridiales bacterium
CGGAAGGACTCCATCTGCACCTGCAGGCTGGATTCCTGTTCTTCCTTGTCCGTGCTGACGCGGCAGTAGGCAGCCACACGCTTTGTCTCCACTTTCGGCGCAACTTCCGTCTTCTGCAGCTGTTCCTGCTCACGCTTTAAGACCCGCACATTCCGCTTCGGCCTCCTCGCCACAGTGACCGCAGCCTCAGTCATCGGATTCTGTGCAGCCGTAGCACTTGCAGCGGCCATATAAGCATTTTTCTCCATCCTTTATCGCTCCTTTCCCTCTTTTTGTGCAGCAGCCGCGAAGCCGTGCAAAAATCTCCTGGTTGTTGTTGGGTTTCATCCGCCCGTTCTTCAGCTGCCACGCTACGGATTTGTAGCTTTCGGGTCTCTCCTGTGTCCAATCCCCTTTCAGCCTGCCGGATTTCATGATCTCCTGTGTGCGTTCAAACTGCTCTCTGCTCACAATGGGCTCGTGATGCCCTTCCAGGTAGTACATGGGGTAGTCGCCTTTGTTCCGTATCGTTTTACCATGGAGGCAGTCCACACTCACGGTTTTTCCCGTGATCCGGTCTCCGATATAGGAAACATCAATCAGGTACCGGTGCAGCCTCTGCTGATTCCACACGATTCCCGTCCCGTCGCGGTCTTCCAGCTCCTGCAAGGCGCTGAGGATCTTCCAGTACTTTTCCTCTTTCTCAACCATGTCAAAAGCCAGCCGGATGCGCTCTGCTTCCGGTTCGCAGATGCCCCATTCACAGCTGTCGCCAACCATGTACATCCGATAGCCATACGCTGCACACTGCTTTGGATTGCCCTGTTCCCAGCTTTTCCTATGCGCCCATTTGATGTTCTGGCTCATATTGTTGATTTCTTCCTGGGCCACCGCCGCCAGCATCCCAAGCGTCAGGTCACTTGACGGGTCCATCGTGTCGATGCCCTCTTTATCAAAATGTACGGGGATTCCCAATCCCTTAAGCTCACGGATACATTCCAGCGTGTCCGCCAGGTTCCGTGCAAACCGGCTGATGCTCTTGGTCATCACCAGGTCGATCTTCCCGTCCCGGCAGTCCTGCATCATCCTCTGGAACTGTTTTCTCTTCTTGATGCTTCCTCCGGAAATCCCGTGGTCGGCGTAGATGCCCGCAAGCTCCATGTTTGGGCTGCTGTCGATCAGGTTTTCGTATGCCGCTTTCTGTGTCTCAAAGGATTCTTCCTGCTCCTCGTTCAGCGTACTCACACGGCAGTATGCCGCCACACGGATTTTCTTATTCTCCATGCTCTCCGGCTCGGCCGCTGCCTTTCCTCTCACTATGCGGATGACTTTCACATTCGTTTTCTGTGCCATTTACTCACACATCCTTTCGTGCGCGCTATCCAACTCCTGCATCCGGGCGTCAAACTTTTCAGGGTCCCCACACTTGACAGCGTGCTCCAGAGACTTCACCTTCATTTCGAGCCGGTGTCTCTCCCGCAATGCCTGCTGCAATCCGGCGGGGGCAGAGAAACGAAACCGGAACCATAAGCATCCATCCGATAATCAAACATAAAGAATCTTCCTTTCCGTTTCTGAAAGGTTTATTTGTTCCATGGCTAAATAGTTGCTATGGAGGTGGGCGTTGGGCGTTTGGCTCCATGATTTTCGCCGCCTTTCTCTTCCGCACGGGGCGCTTTTGCTGATAAAAAACTATACTTATTTTTGCGTTGGCTGCGGCTAAAAGGAACACTCCCTATAAGAAAATGAAATTTTTGATTTTTAAAAAGTTTGTATTAAACCGCAGCCCTGTGCTGAATTGTTGGAATTTTTACATAAAGTAGCTGGATTTTCAAACAATTATTCCCTGTCTAATTTCAACCCTACCCACATTTTTGCCCTTCGGCGTGATCCTGTGGAAGCCCTTGGTCTCCTCTGCCGGAACATCGGCGTAATTCAGTATTCCCCTCCTGTGTGGAAATGGTCGCCCGGAAGGGAACCGCCATTATCCGCCGCCACCTCCCGCTATCGGTAGAGCCAACACGGGGCAGGGGGTTGGTATCGAGGACAAGGGCGTGAGACGGCGCGCAGGTATCCGATGGACTTCCACTCAGGGCGTACCAGAGTGATGGCCAGTGCACCCGCTCGTAGAGGTTGAACTTTACGAGCGGATTTTCTGCATAAATAAAAAAATCCAGCCGATTTTAAAACAAATCGACTGGATTTAAATGGTACACCCGAAGGGACTCGAACCCCCAACATTCAGAACCGGAATCTGACGCTCTATCCATTGAACTACGGGTGCATACGCTTTCAACGGCATTTATTATAGCAGAGTTTCAAAAATTTGTAAAGGGTTTTTTCCTGCAATTTTGAATTTTTATTGTCAGGGGTGGAAGTTTATGCTATAATAGCAACAGGTTGCGTCCCGGGGCGCTGTTGCTGCCTGCACCGGTTCGGAAAGCTCCGGCCGGGCGGGAAAACTGGGTATCTTTTCCTTTTCTCTGAGACAGGGGCGGCGGAATGATCCTGCCATACCTCCGGGGCCGATGTCAAACCGGCTTCCGGCGGCCTCCTGTGGGGGACGCAATGCAACACAGGCTGATATTTACGGATGAAAGGCTGGAGGTCACGAAGCGATGGACGAAAATACTTTATTCCGCAGCGCACTGCATGGCTTTAATCGCGAGGACGTCATGGAGTACATCACAAAAATGACACGGGAACAGGAACTGGCCCTCTCTGAGGTGGAAACCGCACGGGATGAGGTGCGGACCGAGTTGGAGGAGGCTCAGAGCCAGCAGAGCCTCCTCCAGGAGCAGCTGGAGGATATGACGCGGGAGCGGGATGTCCTCCAGGAGGCAGTGGCCCACAAGAGCGATGCGGAGATCCTGCTGGATGAGGCCAACGGGCGCATTGCCGCGCTGGAGGCTGAGCTTGCGGGGGCAGCGGCAAAACAGGCCGCCGCAGAGGATGCGCTGCGTGCGGAAATGGAGGAGACCCTCCGGAAATACCAGGCGGACGCCGAGGGCTATAACACGCTGGTGGACAAGGCTGGCCGTATCCTGCTGAATGCGGAGCGGGTTGCCGATGCGACTATCTCCAAGGCAAACGAAGACGCCGCCGCCATTCGCAGCGAGGCACAGGCAGACGCCGACAGCCTCCATGCCAGCACAAAGGCCCGCTGCGATGAAATGCTGGCGGAAACCCAGGCACAGATTTTATCTGCCGAGGACAGAAAGGCCGACATCCGCCAGCAGACCGACGCCATGTTTGCCGAAAGCAAGCAGCAGTACGAAACCATGCAGGCAACTGTGGGGGAATCCATCAATCAGTCGCTGACAGAGGTGGAGCGGCTGCGCAGTATGCTGCTGGACCTGAACGACACGTTCAACGCGGCCTCTGTCGCCTTTGACGAGATTGCCGAAGAGCCTGCCTCCGTTGGTGAATGACGATGTCCGCCACCTACCATATTTCCACCGAGGCCCTGCGGGGTTGGCAGCCGACCCTTCGCGCCGGGGATCGGGTTCTCCTGTCCGGCACCATTTACACCGCCAGGGACGCCGCCCATAAGCGGCTCTTCGCCCTGCTGGAGGAGGGCGCACCGCTGCCCCTCCCTCTGGAGGACGCCGTGATTTACTATGCCGGGCCCACCCCTGCCCAGCAGGGCATGGCCGTCGGGGCCTGCGGCCCCACCACCGCCAGCCGAATGAACGCCTTCGCCCCCAAACTGCTGGATCTGGGGCTGGGCGCCATCATCGCCAAAGGACAGATGAGTGACGAGGTGGAGGCCGCCCTGCAGCGGAACCACGCCTGTTTCTTCGCCGCAGTGGGCGGCGCCGGTGCGCTGATCGCCCGCTGCATCAAAAAGGCCGACGTGATCGCCTTTGACGACCTGGGCTGCGAATCCATCAAACGGATGGAGATCGAGGATCTGCCCCTGACCGTCGCCATTGACTGCCACGGCGGGAACCTGTACAAAACCGGTCGGGCCGCCTATCAGCGCTGACCCCATCCAGACAGAGCGCAAGCCGCGAACGGTGCTGTTCGCGGCTTGTGCTTTTTGTGAATTTGTTGTAGAACTGTATCACAGGCTGCCCTTGGTGGACAGCACGTCCTGAATCCGCGGGTCAAACTGGGTGGCGGCATCCAGGGCCTTGGCGAAGGCTTTGAACATGGCCTCCATGATGTGATGGTCGTTCTCGCCGTAAAAGACCTTGATGTGCAGGTTCATCCCCGCCGCATAGCTGATGGCGTAGAAGAACTCCTTCGCCATCTGGGTATCCATCCCGCCAACGCTCTGGTTGGTGAAGGCCGCATCATACACCAGGTAGGGCCGCCCGCTCAAATCCACCGCGCACAGCACCAGCGCCTCGTCCATGGGCAGGATACAGCTGCCATAGCGCCGGATGCCCTTTTTGTCGCCCATGGCCTCCCGGATGGCGGTGCCCAGAACGATGCCGGTGTCCTCAATGGAGTGGTGGCAGTCCACGCCGATGTCGCCGTCACAGGTCACGTTCAGGTCAAACAGGCCGTGCCGGGCGAAGCCCTCCAGCATATGATCGAAGAAGCCGATCTTCGTCTCAATCCTGCTCTTTCCCGTTCCGTCCAGGTTCAGGGTCAGGCTGATTTTCGTCTCTTTCGTATTGCGCTTCACCGACGCTGTGCGTTCTGGCATAACTGTTTCCTCCCTGTGGGCCGTCCGGCCCGGTCGATATTCTCATTATAAAGGGAAAACCTGCCTTTGTCAAAGGGAACATGAGGTGTTTCCCCTGCCCGATGGCACAGGGAGGCCGCACCCAGCGCAGCAGCTCCCACAGCAGCCAGAC
The DNA here is from genome assembly GCA_021203325.1 of Clostridiales bacterium. Lineage (GTDB taxonomy): Bacteria > Bacillota > Clostridia > Oscillospirales > Oscillospiraceae > Onthomonas. The sequence goes on from JAJQBL010000089.1 coordinate 4,788, forward strand.
CAGCGCCACGGAAAACAGCGTCAGCACACCCGCCCCCGGCTCCAGCCAAAGCGTGTTCACCAGCGGCAAAAGGCACACATGCAGCAGATATGCCGGCAGCGTATCCCCGCCTATTTTTGTAAAGTAAAACCACTTTGCAGGTATCAGTGCCAGCACAAACAGCCCCAGGCCGACGGCGGCGGCAAAGCACAGCAGCCGAAGGCGGATTCCCTCCGATGGCGTCATCCCATAGCGTCGGTACCCGTCCGCCTGATAGAGAAATGCGTAGGGCGCTTCCCGGAGGACAAGGCACACCGGCAAAGCCCCCAACAGGGAGAGGCCCAGCAGACGCCGCTGCGTCCGCCTGTCCGGGCCCTCCTGTAATTCCACCGGGCACAGCATCCCCATCAGCACATAGGGGAAAAACACCACCGTCCGGGACAGGGACAGAAACCGCCCAATCGGCAGCAGTCCGCAGCCCAGGGAGGTCGCCACGCTGATGGCAAGGAGAATTGCTTTCCACTTATTTTCTCCGCTTTTCAGCACCACGGCGCAGCCTCCGCAGAGGAGCAACCACCAGCACAGGCTCAGCAGGTACCACAGGTGCCAGTAAGGGGTGGTCAGCGTCTGCCCCCGGACAACCAGGGCAATTCCCCCCTGAATCGGCAGATAGAGCATCAGGGCCGACTTCGCCTGCCGGAGGCAGGAGGGCACCGTTTTCAGATGCAGCCCGGACACGAAGGCGAACAGCGGCATATGAAAGAGGTAAATCGTCCTGTAAAGTAAATCCCCCTTCATACCAGCCTGCTCCATGCTGTGCCCCAGCACCACCAACACCAGCAGGAACAGCTTCACGTTGCAGAGATAGGCCGCCCGCTTTTTAATCACCGGCTTCTTCTGTTTCTCCCGTCCCATAGTACAGTGCCTCCGAGCTTATCTCCAGATAGAGTGCCGCCGAAAACGCATCCAGGAACAGATCCGTCTTGTTGCCCTGCGCCCTGACGGAGCCGCCTCCGAAGGTGAGCCCGCCGTCGGAGAACAGGGTGATGCCCCCGCCGCTGACCTCGTCCCCTGTGAACCACAGGTCAAACTCCAGCTGCCACCAGCTGCCGTTCTCACCGGAGCCTGCATAGGCGTTGGAGAAGCGGAACCGGGTGATGCTGCCGTTTTCCTCCGTCCACTGCTCCATGGCAGAGGCGAACTGCTCTCTGGAGGCGGTGCGCCAGGCGTCATAGCCCATATCGAGGTACGGCTCCGCCTGGGCTTCAAACGCCGCCTGCTCGGCCTCCAGATTCTCTTTCCATGTTTCCCAAATCAGCTCCGGCACACAGTCGTAGTCATAGAGCAGGTAATCGTCGGCGTCCAGCTCCCCCAGCACGGCAATGAGGCTGTCCGCGTAGCCCACATAGTAGACGCTGCCCTGACTGTCCTCCACCAGTATGCTGTCAGAATAGGAGACATCTCCATCCCATGCTTCTTCCTCCAAAGTATTCAGGCGGCCCTGCTCCTCCAGCGTCTCATAGGCTGCCGCAGGAATCATAAAGAGCGTTCCGCCCATCTGGCTGTTCTGATAGACGGTCTCCCAGAACGCCAGGGCCTCCTCCCCTTCCAGCGCGGCGGGGTCTCCGGCGAAATAGTCCTCAACAAGCTCCGGCGTCAGCATCCACACTGTGCCGTCAATGGTGACGGCCTGATAGGTTTCCAGCGCGTCAAGCCGGTCGCTGTCATAGACGGTCAAATTCTCCCAAATTTCCTCCGTGTCCAGCAGGTCATAGGCATCCTCATACTTCCCCTCCTGCAAAAGGGATAGAAAGTGATAACCCTTTACAACTGGAATCAGGTTGGTGAAACAGAGGCCGTCCCCCCGGACCTGGGCCACCGTCATCACAATCAGCGGGACGGCCACCAGCACCGCCACCAGAGACAGGGCCCAGCGCCGACGCACCCGCCGCATCCCCCGACGGAAACGGGTGGACTCCTCCCCCGCCGGCGGCGAAGGCGCGACCTCCGTGTTCTCCGCCGTCATGCGCTGACAGCATGCCCGGCAGTCCTCGCACTCTTGCAAGTGCTGCTCCAGCGCAGCCCGGCTCTCCTCGGAGCAAAGGCCCTCCACATACAGCGGCAACAAATCCCGCGCAATTCCACATTCCAGTTTCATAGTCCGTCCTCCTGTTCCAATGCGTGCAACAGCTTTTCCTTGGCCCGATAATAGGTCACCCTGGCTCAGCTCTCCGTCTTGCCGTAGAGCTGGCTGATTTCGCGAAAGCTCAGCTCCCCGTAGACCCACAGGGTGAACACGTCCCGGTAGGGCGGCGGCAGATGGGCCAGATGCCACCGCAGCCGCGAAGCCTGCTCCCGCTCTGCGACGGCCTCCGCCGGGTCGCCGCCGGAAGGGGCTGTCCCCTCCGGCACGTCCTGGACGCTGACCTCCCGCCGCTTGCGGCGGCACTCCTTAAAGTAGGCGTTCTTCCCGATCTGGCACAGCCAGGCAAAGACGCTGCACCGCCCCTCGAACCGGTCGATGTGGAGGAACGCCTGATAGAAGGTCTCCTGGGTCAGCTCCTCCGCCGTGTGGCTGTCCCGGCTCAGCGCCAGCAGAAAGCGATAGAGGGGCTGCTCATATTCCTCATAAAATTTGGAAAAACCTGCCACCTCTTTCACCTTCCTGAACGCGCCCTCTGCGTGGGGCGCTGCGTTTTCCCTGTTCTGTCAATAAGAGCCGCCAGGGGCGGGATTGTTACAAAAAATTTGGAGGAATGCGCTTCCGTTTGCAGGGACAGGCTTTCCCAAAACTGCTTATCCTCAACCTGTGGATTTTTCTCCGCCTCCGGAGCGGTCCCCTTTTCCTCAGGCTGTGGATTCTCTGGCGTGGCTTTGACTGAGTTGACAAAAAAGAGGGGATTCGCTACAATGAGGGCAGACAATCACGCCAACACATGGGAAAGGAGACCCGCCATGCTGAACCTGATATTAGGCCGGGCAAAAACCGGAAAATCCACCGCGCTGCTCCGGGCCATTTCGGAAAACGGCCCCCGGCGCAGGCAAATCCTCATCGTGCCGGAGCAGTACTCTCACGAGACGGAGCGCAGGCTGTGCAGCCTGGGCGGGAACAGGACCGCCCAATACTGTGAAGTATTATCCTTTACACGGCTCCACAACCGGGTGCTGACCGTCACCGGCGGGCTGGCGGAGCCTGTGCTGGACGGCGGCGGGCGTCTGCTCTTAATGCACGAGGCGGTGCAGCAATCCGCCGGGAGCCTGAAGGTCTATCGGAACTACTCCAAGCGGGCCGCCTTTCTGGAAAACCTGCTGGCCACCGCCGATGAGCTGAAAAGCTACTGCGTCCCCCCTGACCGGCTGTTTGAAGCGGGAGGGGCCCAGGACGGCGAGGCCGGGGGACGGCTTCATGATTTGGGGCTGATTTTGACCGCCTACGATAAGCTGGTGGCGGAGCGGGCCGCAGACCCCCGGGACAGGCTGACCCGCCTTGCGGAAAAGCTGACGGAAAGCGGCTACGCCCGGGGCAGGGACTTTTACATCGACTGCTTTACCGACTTCACCCCACAGGAAAAGGCCGTCCTCTCCGCCCTGATGCGGGACGGCCACAGCGTCACCGTGGCCCTGACCTGCGACACGCTGGACGCCGACGGCAACCCCATCTTCGCCCCGGCCCGGCGAACGGCGCTGGAACTGATTGCCCTGGCCCGGGCACAGCACGTCGGCGTTTCCTATGACACCTTGGAGGGCCGCGCCGACCAGGCCCCGGCGGAGCTGGCCTATCTGGAGCGGCACCTGTTCGACACGGCCCCGCAGCCATATGACGGAGCCTGTCAGGCAATTCAGCTTTACAGCATGGAACGGCCCTATGATGAGGTAGAGCAGGCCGCCGGGGCGATTCTGGCCCTGGTGCGGGAACGGGGCTACCGCTACCGGGACATTGCGGTGACGGCCCGGACGCTGGAGGGCTACGATGATTTGATTGAAACCGTCTTTGCCCGGTACAACATCCCCGTGTTCCTGGGCAGGCAGGTGAACATTCTGGAAAAACCCATCATGACCCTGCTGACCTCCGCCCTGGACGCCATTGACGGTTACGAATACGACGATATGTTCCGCTATCTGAAAACCGGCCTCACCGGAGTGTCCCTGGAGGACGTGGACGCACTGGAAAACTATGTCCTCCAATGGGACATTCGGGGCAGTAAGTGGCATCAGGCCAGTGACTGGGGCTGGAACCCGGCGGGCTACGCCCAGCCCTGGACGGAGGAAAACCGGGCGCTGGTGGCCGGGCTGGACAGGCTCCGCCGGGAGATCGTCGCGCCGCTGGAAACGCTGCGAAAAACGAAGGACGCCTCCGGGGCCTCTCTGGCCCGGTCGCTGTATCGCTTCTTAGAAGAAATCGCCCTGCCCCAGCGTCTGGAGGAGCGGGCCACCCTGCTGACCCAGCGGGGCGAGCTGCGGCAGGCGGAGGAATACCGCCAGCTGTGGGACATTCTGGTGGGGGCGTTGGAGCAGTGCGCCGCCCTGATGAGTGAGCAGCCCATCCGGCTCAGGCAGTTCGCGGAGCTGTTCCAGCTGGTGCTGAGCCAGTACAGCGTGGCCACCATTCCGGTGTCGCTGGACCGGGTCTCTGTGGGGGACATTCTGCGCACCGCCCACAAGGAGGCCAAGGTGGTCTTTCTGCTGGGGGCGGACGACGCCCACTTCCCGCTGGTGGGGCAGACCGCCGGTCTGCTGACCCAGGAGGATCGGGCGCTGCTGGCCGCCTGCGGCTGCGCCCTGACCCCCTCTCCGGAGCAGCGGATGGACCGGGAGCTGTCCCTGGCCTACGACGCGGTGTGCCTCCCCACGGAGCGCCTGATTATCAGCTGGTGTGACGGCGGGGAGGGCGCGGTGCGCTGCGCAGGCTTTGTGGAAGATTTGCAGCGCCTGTTCCCCGACCTGAGGGTGCGCCGTCAGGAGGAAGGGCTGAAATGCACCGCTCCCCTTCCCGCCCTGGACTATGGGGCGGGGCACAACAACGGGGCCATGCTGGACGCCATGGCGTCCCTCCCGGACTGGAGGGGCCGGGTGGACCATCTGCGCACGGCCATGTCTGCCAGCCGGGGCAGCCTGTCCCGCCGGGCGGTGAACCGCCTTTACGGGGAGGAGGTGCGCATCTCCGCCTCCAAAATCAACAATATCCGCTCCTGCCACTTCGGCTACTTCATGGAGTATGGCCTCCGGGCCAAAGCCAGGAAGCCCGCCAGCTTCGACGCCCCTCAGGTGGGCACCTTCATCCACTATGTGCTGGAATACCTGCTGAAGCAGGCCAAGCCCCTGGGCGGGGTCAAAGCGCTGGAGGAGCCGGAAATCAAAAAACTGACCGAGGCCGCCGTGGAGCAGTACATCGCTCAGGAACTGGGCGGGATGGAGAAGCAGGACCCCCGGTTCCAATACCTGTTCCTCCGCCTGCTGGAGAGCATTGACCTGATCGTGGCCAACCTGACGGACGAGCTGAAACGTTCGGAGTTCCAGCCCATCGCCTTTGAGCTGGGCTTCGGAACGGGCAAGGACCTGCCGCCGGTGCGGCTGAATGTGGACGGCATGACCCTGGTGATCTCCGGCTTTGTGGACCGGGTGGACGGCTGGGTGAAGGACGGCAAGCTCTACCTCCGTGTGGTGGACTACAAGAGCGGGCGCAAGGTATTTGACTTGACAGAGGTTTGGCACGGGCTGCAAATGCAAATGCTGCTCTATCTGTTCACCCTCCAGGAGGAGGGACAGGACTTTTTCGGGAGTGAGGAAATCGTTCCCGCCGGCATCCTGTATGCCCAGGTGCATGAGGTGTTGATCTCCGGCTCCCACCACATGACGGAGGAGGACGTGCAGAAGGAGACGGACAGGGCGCTCCGCCGCAGCGGGCTGCTGCTCCAGGACCTCGATGTCCTAGACGCCATGGAGCACGTTCCCCTGGGGCAGTCCCCCCGGTTCCTGCCCATCCGGGTCTCGAAAAAGACCGGCGGCATCTCCGGGGACAACCTGGCCTCCGCCGCCCAGTGGGGGCTGCTCCACAACCACATCCAGGAGGTGCTGCGGCAGATCGCCGGGGAGCTGGCCGCCGGCAATATCAACGCCGACCCCTACCTCCACGCCGGGCGCACCCCCTGCGACTGGTGTGATTACGCCGCCGCCTGTCACTTTGAAAACGGTCAGGGGGGCGACTGCCAGCGCTACCTTTACAATGTACGGGGGCAAAAGTTCTGGCAGGCCGCCGCCGAAGCCCAGGGAAAGGAGAAGGCCCAATGAGTGTGCATCTGACGCCGGAGCAGTCCGCCGTGGTGGAGAACCGGGGCGGGGAGCTGCTGGTCTCCGCCGCCGCCGGTTCCGGCAAGACCCGGGTGCTGGTGGAACGGCTGCTGAAACGGGTCAACGAGGAAGGCTGCAATCTGGACGATTTCCTCGTCATCACCTATACAAAGGCCGCCGCCGCAGAGCTGCGGGTGAAGATTCTGGACGCCGTGAAGGAGCATCTGGCCGCCGACCCCACCAACGCCCACCTCCGCAGGCAGACCAGCCTGATTTATCAGGCGCAGATCTCCACCATTCACTCCTTCTGCACCACACTCCTCCGGGAGAGCGGCCATTTGCTGGACATTGACCCGGACTTTCGGGTGGCGGACGAGACGGAGGTGGCCCTGCTGCGGCTCACGGTGCTGGACCGGGTGCTGGAGGAACGGTATGCCCACATCCAGGAGAACGGCTTCGGCACCCTGGTGGACACCTTCTCCGCCGGGCGGGACGACAGCAGGCTAAAGGACATCGTGCTGGACATCCACGGCCGGGTCCAGAGCCATCCGAATCCGGAGCGCTGGCTCCGGGAGCAGGCGGCCGCCTTCGATTTAAGAGGTGTAAAGGATATTGGCCGTACACGCTGGGGGGAGCTGCTGCTCCAGGACTCCGCCGAGCTGGCGGACTATTGGCTCCGGCGGCTCAGCGCCACCCTGGACTGGATGGAGGAGGACCCCGTCACCCAGAAGAACTACGGCGACTCCATCCGCGCCACCATGGACGCCCTGGACAACTTCATCACCGCCGCCGGCCACGGCTGGGACAGCGCCGCCGCCCTGGCGGACATCGACTTCCCCAGGGTCGGCTCCGCCCGGAAGGGGGCAAACCCTGTCATTCGGGACAAGGTGAAGGCCGTCCGGGAAAAGTGCAAAAAGGAGGTGTCCGCCCTGAAAGAGCGGTTCGCCTCCACCTCTGCGGAGCTGCTGGCGGAGATGGAGGACACCCGCCTGGCCGTCACCCAACTGTTCCGGCTGGAGCTGGACTTCATGGACGCCTTCCAGGCCGCGAAGCGCAGGCGCAAGCTGCTGGATTTCAGCGACCTGGAGCATTTCGCCGTCCAGGTGCTGGTGGACAAGGACGGCCAGCCCTCCCCCCTGGCAAAGGAGTGGCAGCGCCGCTATGTGGAGGTCATGGTGGACGAGTACCAGGACACCAACGAGGTGCAGAACGCCATCTTTGACGCCATCACCGACGGCGGGCGGAATCTCTTCCAGGTGGGAGACGTGAAGCAGTCCATCTACCGGTTCCGGCTGGCTGACCCCCGCATCTTCCTGCGGAAGTACCGCAGCTTTCCCCCCGCCGGAGGGGCGAAGGAGGGCCAGCCCCGGCGGCTGGTGCTGACCCGAAACTTCCGCTCCCGCCCCAGCGTCCTCCATGCCGTCAACTTCGTCTTTGAGCAGATCATGACCCGGCAGTTCGGCGACGTGGACTATGGGGAGGATCAAAAGCTGGTGCCCTCCCTCCCCTACCCGGACTACGACGGTGACCGGACGGAGCTGGATGTACTGGACCTGGCGGACCTGGAGCAGGATGAACACGAGGCCAAGCTGCCAAAGGAGTTGCTGGAGGCCCGCTTTGTGGCGAGGCGCATCCGCCGCCTGCTGGACGAGCCGTATCTTGTGACGGACGGCGATGAATTGCGGCCGGTGCGGCCGGAGGACATTGCGGTGCTGCACCGCTCCCTGAACCAGGTGCAGCCCTATCTGACCCTGGCCCTGGATGAGGAAAACATCCCCTGGCAGTCCTCCGGGGAGGAGGACATCTTCGCCACCACCGAGGTGACGGTGGCCCTCTCCTACCTGGAGGTGGTGAACAACCCCCACGAGGATGTACCGCTGATCTCTGTGCTCCGCTCCCCGGTGTACGGCTTCACCGCCGACGAGCTGGCAACGCTCCGGGCGGAGCGGCGGCAGGGGGACTTTTTCACCTGCGTCCAGGCGGGCGGGGACAGAGGGGACGCCCACTGTATGCAATTTCTGGAGGATTTGAACGGCCTGCGCACCGCCATGCCCGACCTGAACTGCGGGGAGCTGCTGTGGCAGATCTACGACCGCATCGGCCTCTACGGAGTGTTCGGCGCCATGAGCGGCGGGCAGCGGCGGCAGGAAAACCTGCTGGCCTTCTATGATTACGCCCGGAGCTTTGAGTCCGGCGGGCACCGGGGGGTGTTCCCCTTCGTCACCAGGGTGCGCCAAATGCTGAGCAGTGGAGAGAAACGCCCGGCGGGGCTGAAACGGGCCGCCACCGGAGTTCAGCTCATGACCATTCACCACTCCAAGGGGCTGGAATACCCGGTGGTGCTGCTGACCGGCCTGGCGAAGCGTATCAACCTGTCCGACCAGACGAAGCCCATGCTCTTCCACCCCACCCTGGGCATTGGGCCAAAGGCGCTGGATGGGAAGCGTCGGGTGGAGTATCCCACCATCGCCCGGAACGCGGTAAAGCTCCAGCTGGAGCGGGAGAACAAGAGCGAGGAGCTGCGGCTCCTCTACGTGGCCATGACCCGGGCCAGGGAGAAGCTGATTCTGGTGATGACCTTTGACCAGGCGGAGAAGGAGCTGGCCGCCCTCATGCCGGACGCTGGCCCCCATCCCGACCCCAGGGCGCTGCTGCGGCTGGACAGCATGGGCAAGTGGTTGCTGCTGCCGGTGCTGGCCCGGCACGACGCCAAAGAGCTGTGCTACGCCGCCCAGCCGGACAGCCACCTTCTGGCCGACGACAAATGGGACATTCGGCTGGTTTCCATGGCAAAGGAGCTGGAGCGGCCCTCCGCCGCCTCACAGGAGGAGGAAGCAGCGGCCGAGGCGCCCCCTCCCCTGCCGGAGCATTTTCTGGAGACGCTGCAATGGCGCTACCCCTGGGAATCTCTCGCCAACCTGCCCAGCAAGGCCACCGCCACCCAGCTCAAGGGCCGGATGCTGGACGAGGAGGCGGCAGAGGAAACGGCCCGTCCTCCCCGCCCCATAGAGTTCCGCAGGCCGGACTTTGAGCAGGCCGCCCGGGGACTGACCCCGGCCGAGAAGGGCACCGCCACCCATGCGGTGATGCAGCTCATTGACCTGACGAAGGCCGCCACCGTCCCCGATGTGCAGTCGGAGGTGGCGCGGCTGGTGCAGGGGGGGTGGCTCTCCCCCGCCCAGGGCGATGCCATCGACGCCGGACAGGTCGCAGGATTCTGGGCATCCCCCCTGGGCCGGGAGGCCACCCAGTCCGGGACGCTGGAGCGGGAGTTCAAATTCTCCATTCTGACGGACGCAAGGCGGTGCTATCCCGACGCACCGGAGGGGGAGGAAGTGCTGCTCCAGGGCGTCATCGACTGCTGCTTCCGCACCGCCAGCGGCTACACCGTCATCGACTTCAAAACCGACCGGGTGCGCCCCGGCGGAGAAGCCCAGCGGGCCGAGGAATACCGCACCCAGCTGAACGTCTACACCGCCGCATTGGAGGAAATCACCGGCGTTCCCGTGACAAGGCGGGTGCTGTGGTTCTTCCGGACGGGGGTGGGCGTGGAGCTGTAACCCCAGTTCATACGACAAAACCGGACGCAGAGAATTTGCGTCCGGTTTTTGCGGTTCAGTCGTTCAGAGTGACCACGGCCTGCCGGCCTGGGGGGTCAGGGGTTCACCGCATGGCAGGAGCAGCCCCGTTTCAGCCGGCTCATGGGGTCGATCTCCCCGGTGGAGCTGGGCGGGAAGAAGTCCGCCGCCGGGAACTCCACCTGCTGGAACAGCTCACAGGGATCATCCTCCTCCTGGTTGGAGACGCACTCCTTGGTGGGCATACAGTAGTCGTACACCGGCACCTGGAGCTGGGCGTCCCGCTCCAGCCGCAGAATGGTGAACTGGCCCAGGGTCAGGTAGATGCGGCGCTCCACATTGTCGTCCAGCAGGATATCCTCATCGAACGCGGCCAGAATGGCGGCGGGGACCTCACCCAGGGAGGCGTCAGCGGCGCTGCAACCGCAGGGGCTGGGGGCCAGCCGGTACCCGTCCACCAGCTTCATCGCCAGCAGAATCGGGTCCACCGCCTCCAGCACTGCCGTGGGCAAATTGTCCCCGGCGGACAGGGCGCCGTCCTCCAGCTGCGCGCAGGAGCCAGCAGATGTAAAGGTCTTTGCGCCCCCCTCGCTGCCAAACAGGACGGAACGCTTGTCAAAGAACGCCAGGCCGCAGACAGGAATCGTCTGGGTGCAGTTCACCACCGCTTCAACCGTGATTTTGTAGAAGAAACGCATATCAATGGTGTAAAAGCCCCGGCCCAGACCCACAGGTTCCACGGTCAGATAGACATACAGCAGCTCCGCCCTCCCATTTTTCAGCGAGGATGCGGCGTTCAGCACCGGCACGCTGGGCAGGGTGGGGTAAAACCGTATCCCCTCCACGCAGTCCTTCGCCTGGCAGGAATCGTAGATTTTCTGCGTGTGGACGCAGGTGGCCTCACGAATTTCCTGATAATCGAACTCGGGCATAAAACAACCTCCTTCATAGCATAACGGTGAAAGGTCGGAAATTGACCCTTCCATGTCATTCTATGTCAGAGGTTGTTTTTGGTGTCAGCCGATGAATTGCAGCAGCTGGGTGATGAGGTTTTCCGACCGGGTGGTGGAGATCGTGTTCAGGAACAGCACGTCCTGAATCCCCTCCTCCTTCACCAGATCCACCAGGGTACCGCTCTCCGTATCGCAGTAATAGCGGAAGTCCACCACGTAGACATATTGATAGGTTTCCACCAGGTAGGGGGCAAAGCAGTTGCCGTAGGACTCCTTGATCAGCAGGACAGAGCTGCCGTCGGTGATGTTGGGGTTTTCGATGATGCTGTAGGGGTTGTCACCCCCGATGAACGAGGAGGAATACTTGCTGGTGGCCGACCAGTCCGACACATCGGTGATGATGTTATAATCACTCACCGTGCCGTCCTGCCAGTGAATCGTGATGTCGTTGGTGTCCACCGGCTCATAGGCGTAGACCGTGTCCGGGTTCGCCTCCATAGCGGAGCTGTTGGTCTCCCGGTAGAAGCTGCCCAGGAACCCGTCAAAGACATGCTCCACAAAGTCGGTCTCCAAGTTCGCCGCAGTCCGGCCTGCGGCGGCGGCAAACTCGCAGTAGGCATAGTAAGCGCCCAGGGCCGTCCAGTGATGGTCTGTCCGGAAATAGAGGTACTCTCCCGCCGTGTTATGGGCCAGTAGGGTGTGGAAGGCGTTTACCGTCGTCACATTATCGTTCATGCTGGAGTAGAAGTACTCAATGGCCTGGGACTGGTCGGAGGTGTTGATGCCGCTGCGGACGCTCTCCGGTACGCAGATGTCCATGCTGTTGGGGGCGATCGTGCTGTACACGGTGGCGATGCCGTCCAGCAGCTCCGCCGCCCGGTTGATGCCTTTGATATAGTTCTCTGCCCGTTCGGCGGAGAAGTTGTAATACTCATAGCCGGCGTCATCGATCACCAGCAGGGCGCCCAGCGTCTCCACCTTGGCGTTCGGGTCAAGCTCCGGAATGGTGACGCTCTCCTCCTCTTCCGGCTCCGTGGCGCTGTCCGGCTCCTGCTCCGGCTCGGTGTCGCTCTGTTCCGGCGCTACGGTGCCGGACTGCTCCCCGGAGGACGCTGCGCCGGAGCCGTCATCCCCGGATGTGGAGTTTGGTACCGTGGGAATCTCGTCCCCCTGCTCAACGGTGCCGTGAATCTGGGTGCTCTGGATGCCAAAGCTGCTTTGCAGGGCGCTGTTCAGATTGGTGAACCGCTCCCGCAGGGGGAAGGTGTCGGAGAACCAGGAGCTGACGTCGGTGAAAAACTCACCGTTCAGCACACTTGCCACCGTCGGCGTGGGGAAGGTGGCAAGTTCGCGCTGCTCCAGCTCTGAATAGGTTGGCCGCAGCGGAATACACAGGGCCAGAAGCGTCATGACGGTCAGGAAAATCCCTGCCAGCCAAACCGTCAGGTGGGCGCCGCCCCGCTCCTTCTGCTGCACACGCTCCTTCCGCTCCAGCCCCTTCGGGCCCCTGCCGAACAGCGCCATGCAGGATTCGATCAGATCCAACAGGCCGCGGGCGAGAACAGACACAAGTTTCGCTCGCTTCTTATGGATGACATTGGAATTGGAATTCTTTTTCATGTTTGTTTCGCCCTCCCCCTGTTAAAATCGGAAGTACAGAAACGGGTTGTAGCTGTCCCCCACAAGGCAGGCTGTGGCCACCACGGTCAGCGCGACGGGAATCACCGCCAGCACCGTCTGATAGACGGTGGCCAGCCTGAGGCTGCGCTGGCACCAGTCGGTCAGCCGCTCCCCCAGCCGCTTCACCAGCGGTGTGCAGGCCAGGGCCGCCGCCAGCAGGAAGATGAAGTTCGCCTTCAGGGTGGTCAGCGTCTCATAGTTGACGAAGCCGTTGCCGTTCAGCCCCAGCAGCCCTTTCAGCTCAATGCCCAGCCAGCTCAGGTTCTCACAGCGGAACAGCATCCAGCCGAAATTCACCACCAGCAGCACATAGAGGTGGGCCGCCACCCTGGGCATGCGCTGGGTGAAGTTGGGGAACACGAACTTTTCCAGGCACAGCATGGCAAAGTAAAAGAGGCCCCACAGCATATAGTTCCAGCTGGCCCCATGCCAGAAGCCGGTACACACCCACACCACCAGCGTGTTAAAGATGATACGGCTGCGTTTGCAGCGGCTGCCCCCCAGGGGGATGTAAAGGTAATCCCGGAAGAAGGAGCTGAGGGAGACATGCCACCTGCGCCAGAACTCGGTGATGGAGGTGGATTGATAGGGGTACAGGAAGTTTTCCAGATAGTGAAAGCCCACCATCCGCCCCATGCCGATGGCCATATCGGAGTAGGCGGAGAAGTCCAGATAAATCTGCAAGGTGTAGCAGACGGTGCCCAGGAGGATGGACAGGGCGGGCTGGGTCGCCAGGGTCGCCGCGCCGTCGGCCGCGTCCGTGGCCACCAGGAAGGTGTCCGCCAGGGAGCTGCAGTAGTTGGCAAAGAGGGCCTTTTTCGCCAGCCCAACGGTGAACCGGCGGATGCCGTAGGCCAAATCGTCGCTGGAAACAGACCGTGAAGTCAATTCCCTTTCCACCGTTTCATAGCGGACAATGGGGCCGGCAATGCACTGGTGAAACAGGCTGACGTAGAGCAGCAGCGTGGTAAACTTCCGCTGTGCCCGGACCGTGCCGCGGTAGACGTCCACCATGTAGCTCAGCAGCTGGAAGGTGTAGAAGGAAATGCCGATGGGCAGGGTGATCTCCACGATCTCCGACGGGACGCCAAAGAGAAATTGGATGTTTTCCAGCAGGAAGGTCAGGTATTTGAAAATGCAAAGCAGAGTGAGGTTGATGGTGCAGCCCGCCGCCAAAACCAGCTTGCGGCTCCGCCTTGTTTTGCAGCGCTCGACCTGCAGGGCCACGACATAGTCCGCAAAGGCCATCCCCACCAGAAGCAGCAGGTACATGGGCCCGGCCCAGGCATAGAAAATCAGGGAAAAAATCAGCAGAACCCGGTTTTTTCTGGGAATATCCGGCATCAGCCAATAAAAAAGCATATTCAGCGGAAAAAACGCAAATACGAACAGCAGGTCAGAAAAAACCATCCGGCCGCACCCCCTCATACAGCTCGACATGCGACAAAAATCGACTTTTTGCACACACGATATTATAGCATTCGGTGCAAAGTAAATCAACTTAAGATTTAGCAACAAAATCTTAAGAAATTCCTTACAATTTGTTACCCATTGTTACAGAGGCCTCCGCGCCGGACGGCCGCTGCTATTATATGCAGATCGGCCCTGTCCTATTGAGCGGAGGCCGACCTGTGTTTTGACTTCTTTCCGCGCTGATTTTACGCCTGATACTGCCGCACCAGCGGCTCCAACAGCGCAGCCATGGCCGCCCCGTCGATGGAGGTCTGAGTGAATTCCTCCAGGGCATAGATGGCCTGCCAGATCAGCAGCCCGATGCCGTTCATCACGGTGCGGCCCTGTTCCCCCGCCCGCACCAGCAGGCTGGTGGCCGCGGGGCTGTAGATCAGGTCACACACCGGCGCATGGGCGGGCAGGGCGTCCAGAAAGTCCAGTGAGGCGAAGTCCGCCCCTGTGCCTTTCATCCCCAGGGAGGTGCAGTTCACCAACAGGTCGGCGTGGCGGACGCCCTCTGTCAGCTCCTCCGGGGAAAGCCCCTTCGCCTCCATCCGGTCCGGGGCAAAGCGGCAGAGCTGCTCCGCCTTGGACACCGTCCGGTTGCAGACCGTGATATGGGCGGCCCCCTGCTGGAGCAGCTTCAGCGCCACGGACTTGGCCGCGCCGCCGGTGCCCAGGACGGTGACGTTCCGCCCCGCCGGGTCAATGCCGCGTTGGAGCAGGGACTGATAAAAGCCCCTGCCATCCGTGTTGCAGCCGTACAGTCTGCCGTCCCGGAGGCAAACCGTGTTCACCGCCCGGAACAGCGCGGCGTCCTCATCCAGCTCATCCATCAGGGGAACCATATCAATTTTGTGGGGCATGGTGCAGTTAAAGCCTGCAAAGTCCAATAGCTTTACAGCCTCCAGCCATACCCTGGCCTCCCCTTTTGCCACCGGCTGGCACAGGTAGATGTAGTTCAGCCCCAGGGCCTGAATCATGGTGTTTTGCAGCAGGGGCGACAGGGAGTGCAGCACCGGGTCGCCAATGACCGCCAGCTTCCGGCTGTCGTTTTCATAGGAAAGCTGCATGGTGTCCCCTCCTCACTCGCTGCGGCGGTAGTTGCCCAAAATGCGGAAGCTCAGGGTCTCGTCAATGAGCTGGTGAATCACGTCGTCCATGCCGCCGCCGTTCAGATGGCCGGTGAAGTCGGCAAAGAAGGTGTATTCCCAGCTCCGCCCGGGAATGGGGCGGGACTCCAGCTTCAGCAGGTTCAGCCCGTTGGTGGCAAAGACGGACAGGATACGGTGCAAACTGCCCTCGGTGTGGGGGACGGTAAAGACCACGCTGACCTTATCCGCATCCTCGCCGCCGCAGGGCTTCTCCGCCACCACCACAAAACGGGTGTAATTATTCCGGTTATCGTTGATCTTCTCGGCCAAAACGTCCATATTGTACAGCTTTGCCGCGCGGCGGCTGGCAATGGCCGCCTTGCTGACATCCCCGGACTCCGCCACCAGCTTGGCGGCGGCGGCGGTGTTCAGCTCCACGTTCTGATTCCACTGGGGGAAGGTGCCCAAAAAGTCGCGGCACTGGAAGAAGCCCTGCTCATGGGAGTAGACGTCCGTGATGCTGCCCAGGCTGGCGCCGTGGGGGGCCAGGAGGCAGTGCTCCACATGGACGGTGGTTTCCCCCACGATGTAGCAGCCGTACTTGGCCAGAAGGTCGTACACATCGTTGATGGAGCCGGTGGAGCTGTTCTCGATGGGCACCACGCCGTAGCCCCCCAGCCCCTCCCGGATGGCAAGGAAAACCCCTTCAAAGCTCCGGGCGCTGGTGCGGTCGCAGTGCTCCCCAAAATACTGGATGGTGGCCTCCTCGCCGTAGGCTCCGGGCTTGCCCTGATAGATGACCCGGTCGGTCTCCGGCCGCCAGCCCACCGTGTTCACCGCCTCGTGGTATTCCTGATAGGAACGCTCCTTCGCCGGGTTCCAGCCACCCAGCAGCTTGGTCTGAATCATCCGGCTTTGGGCCATGATCTGCTCATACAGGGCGACGACGTAGGGCCGCAGGGCCTTGTCCTCCACCAGAGCGGCCTTGGCGGTCAGCACCTCCTGCTCCCGCCCGGGGTCCAGAATGGCCTTGTCATGTTTCAGCTTATATTCCCCCACCTGTCGGCTGACCCGCATCCGCTGTTCGTACAGCGGCACGATTTGCCGGTCGATGGTGTCTATCTCTTTCCGCAGTTCGTCCAATTCTGACATGGGGGCTTCCTCCTCGTTCAAATTCCCAGCAGTTCACAGGTGGCCAGCGCCGCCGCCGCCTCAATCACCGGCACCGCCCGGTGGCAGATGCAGGGGTCGTGCCGGCCTTCTATGGTCAGCCTGGCGTTCTCCATCTTCTCCAGGTCAACAGTGTCCTGCTCCTGGGCGATGGAGGGGGTAGGCCGGATGGCCACGGAGAACACCACCGGCATACCGTTGGTGATGCCGCCGTTGACGCCGCCGTTCACATTCCCCAGGGTGTAGATGTTGCCCCGGGCGATGCGGATGGGGTCGTTGCACTCGCTGCCCCGCATGGAGGCCATGCCGAAGCCTGCACCAAAGGCGACGCCCTTCACCGCAGGGACGGCGAACAGGTGTTGGGCGAAGATGCCCTCCACGTTCTCCCCGTAGTCCGGGGACCCCACTCCGGGGGGCAGACCCAGCACGGCGCACTCAATGATGCCGCCCACGCTGTCCCGCTCCGACTTGGCCTGCAAAATCGCCTGCTGCATGGCCTCCCCCCTGCTGTCGTCCAGCACGGGGAAAGGCTTCTCCGCCACCTGACGGAGCAGCTCCCGGCTCAAGGGTTCTCCGGCGTTTTCCAGGGGCAGATCCTCCACATCGGCAATGGAACGGATGTGCGCGCCGATGGCGATCCCCTCCTGGGCCAGAATCTGTTTGGCCACCGCCCCGGCAAAGACCAGGGGGGCCGTCAGCCGGCCGGAGAAGTGGCCGCCGCCCCGGTAGTCGTTGCAGCCGTCATAGCGCAGGAAGCCGGTGTAGTCGGCATGGCCGGGCCGGGGCAGATAGCGCAGCTTGCTGTAGTCTTTGGAGCGCTGGTCGGTGTTCCGGATGACGGCGCAGAGGGGGGTGCCGGTGGTCTGCCCCTCAAACATTCCGGAGAGGATTTCCGGCACGTCTGCCTCCTTCCGGGCCGTGGACAGGGGACTGTTCCCCGGCGCCCGGCGGGACAGCTCAAAGGCGATCTCCTCCATGTCCAGTTCAATCCCCGCCGGGATGCCGGACAGCGTCACGCCGATGGCCGGGCCGTGGCTCTCGCCAAATATGGTGTGTTTCATGATGGTTCCCTCCGGTTTCAGCGCTGGCGAACGCTGCCGCCCAGCTTTTTGTAGTCCTCCCAAAAGTTGGGGTAGGACTTGGCCACGCACTCCGCCCCGCAGACGGTGACGGCGTCCAGACAGCGGGTGGCGGCCACCCCCAGCATCATGGCAATGCGGTGGTCATTGTGGCTGTCCGTCACGCCACCGTACAGGTAGCTTCGGCCCAGAATGGTCAGGCTGTCCGGCCCCTGGGTCACATGGCCGCCCAGATTGTTCAGCTCGATGGTGACGGTGTCCAACCGGTCGCTCTCCTTCATCCGAAGCCGGGCCGCCCCCACGATATGGGTCACTTCCCCGTCCCGGAGAACTGCCCGCAGGGCCAGGGGAGGCACCAGGTCAGGGCACTGGCTGACATCCAGCGTCACCTCCCCCGGCTCCTCCAGCCGATGCACATAGTCCAGGATCACCCGGTCGCCCTGGGTGGAGTCGGGATTCAGCCCTTCCAGCCGGATAGAGGCCCCCAGGCTGTTCGCCACCAGGAAGTTGGCGGCCTGGGAGTAGTCGCTCTCTACTGCGCAGTCCCGGGGGGTATACCGCTGACTGCCGGGGATATGCCAGCCCGTTGCCGTCCGCTGCACCGTCACGCCGAACCGGGCCAGGGCGTCCAAGGTCATGTCCACATAGCCGCCGGATTCCAGCCCGGTGGTCAGCTCCAGCTCGCTGTTCCCGTCCAGCAGGGGCAGAGCGTAGAGCAGCCCTGTGATGAACTGGCTGGACACGTTCCCCGGCAGACGGTACAGGCCGGGGGTCAGGGTCCCTTCCACAGTGATGCAATCCGGGCTGCGCTCATAACGGATGCCCTTTTCCTGAAACAGCGCCTCATAGGGCTCCATGGGCCGCGCCAGCAGACGCCCGCGGCCGAAGAACTGCCCGCCGCCGGTGACAGCCAGCGCCACCGGAATCAGGAACCGCAGGGTGGACCCGGATTCGCCGCAGTCCAGTTTTGGCAGCGTCTCCACACTGTGGGGCGCGACGCCCCGAATCTCCCCGCTGTCCCGGTCGTATTTTGCCCCCAGGGCCTCCATACAGCCCAGGGTGGCCTGAATGTCCTCGCTGGCGGCCAGATTGGTCAGATGGCTGACCCTCTGGGCCAGGGATGCGGCAATGATCAGCCGATGGGCCTGGCTCTTGGAGGGCGGCGGGGTCAGCGTGCCGGTGAGCTTGCCCGGCTCCAGATACAAATTCATGCTTCCACCTCGATCAGGTCAAACAGGGCGGACTTTTCCAGCTTCACCGCCTGAGCCTTGCCCAGCTCCGGCAGAACAATGAGGCGGATGCTGTCCCCCTGGCCCTTCTTGTCAAGGCCGATGGTGGCCTTGTAGTCCTCCATCGTGCAGGCGATGCGGTCCGGAAGGCCAAATTTCCGCACGATTTGGGTGATTTGGCCAGGAACCTCTACCGGGGTATAGCCCAGCTTCACCCCCAGCTCCGCCGCACGGCACATGCCGGCGGCCACCGCCTGACCGTGGGTGTAGGTTTCGTAGTGATACGCCTTCTCATAGGCGTGGCCCAGGGTGTGGCCAAAGTTCAGGATCATCCGCAGCCCCTTGTCCAGCTCGTCCTGCACCACGCACTCGGCCTTGATGGCGCAGCAGGTGCGCAGGACGGCCTCGATTTGCGCCATAACCCCTTCCCGGCTGCCCATTGCGTCCAGGGCGTGGAAGAAGTCCGCCTGATAGATGCAGCCGTACTTGATGACCTCCGCCATGCCGTCGGAGAAGATGCGGTCAGAGAGGGTGTCCAGCACGTCCGGGTCCATCAGCACAAGCCGGGGCTGCCAGAAGGCACCCGCCAGGTTCTTGCCCGCCTCCAGGTCGATGGCCACCTTGCCGCCTACGGAGGAGTCCACCTGGGCCAGCAGGGTGGTGGGGATTTGGACGAAGTCCACCCCCCGCAGGATGCTGGCGGCGGCAAAGCCCGCCAGGTCGCCTACCACGCCGCCCCCCAGGGCCACCACGCAGTCGGTGCGGGTCAGGCCGAAGGCCATGAACTCCTCCCACAGCCAGGACAGCATTTTGGCGCTCTTGGAGGTCTCCCCTGCCGAAACGGTCAGCACCTTCACGGTGAAGCCTGCGTCGGTGAGGCTCTTTTCCACCCGGTCCGCATACAGCGGCCCCACGTTGGAGTCAGTGACCACGGCAACCCGGCCACGGCGGAGCAGCGCCGTGCGCATCCGCTTCCCCGCCTGATCCAAAATGCCCCGCTCAATCAAAATCTCGTATTCTTTTCCCGGCAAGTTCACAAAAACCCGTTCCATCGGTCCGTTCCTCCCATGTGCTA
>JAJQBL010000046.1 GCA_021203325.1 Clostridiales bacterium
GATTCAATCGCTATGGATTTTTTAGGTGTTCAACTTCATTTTACAATCGACCTTTTTGTTCCATCGCTACATTCCCTCAGAACCGCCCCTCCGCAGACAGCCACTCGTCCACATAGTCGTGCAGGGTTTTCATGGTGTCCCCGAACTGGCCGTTATACTGTTCCATATGCCGCGCCGGGGTGAATTTGTGGGTCGCGCCCTCCACAAAGGCGATGGTTTTGTCCTGGCTGGCGGCCATTTTGTAGATGGTCTCGGAGGCCAGGAACTCCCACCCGGCGGTCATGCCCATAATCAGCATGGGAGCGGAAATGTGCTTCACATTCCCCGGCGGGCAGCTATAGGAGGAGTCCCAGTCCACGCCCCACATATGATCCTCATCATAGCCGTAATCCGGCTCCGTGCGAACGGCGTAGGAGGTCAGGTAAGTCTTAACAGACAGGAACCGCGCCCCCTCCCAGAAGGATGGCGTAAAGGAGCGCTCGTTTTCCGGGCCACGAATGGAGTGAATGACCTCTGTCGTGCGGCTCCCGTCCGGGTGCAGCAGGGTGTAAGCCCCCTGAGTGTGGGACATCAGTCGGGGGTCCTGGGCGTAGAGCTTGTTGTTGAAAAAGCTCTGGGCCGCGCCGGGGATCACCAGCGGCTCGTCGTCCTCGTAATCCCCGCGCCCCTCGTTGATGGCCTCCAGCCGGGACAGGGCGTGATCCACCAGGCGGTTGTTGCGCTCCCCCTGGCCCTTCTGGAATCGGTCAATAAACTCCTGCGAGTAGGTGGAACCGCCATGGCGGAAGCCATTTTCCGGCTCGAACAGGTTCAGGTCCTTCCGCACCCGCATCCCACCGGTCTCATCCTCCAGAGCCGGGTCCAGGCTGAGCAACTGTTGGGCAGCGTTGCCCCAGTTGGAATCCAGCAGCATCACTCCGTCTGCGGGGGGCAACTGGTGGCAGTGGGGATAGGGGACCAGCTTTTCGCTGCCCTGGAACACCTCCGGGCCGTTTTCTGCAATGGCCTGGTAAGCGGTCATCAGCGTACCGCCGCCGCTGTGACCCATAAGGATCACCTTTTCCACCCTGGGCAGACGGCGCAGGTATTGGACAGCGGCCTTGACACAATTCATCTTCTCGATTTGGGTGAACAGCACGCCCTCTTTGTTCATCACATTGGCGCACAGGGCGGTATACCCCCGCATGGCAAGCTGCGGCCCGGTGGGGTGGGACAGATAGTCCTCGTCGGAGTGCATGACCAGGATGGCAATGCGCTGCTTGGGGGTTTCCTCCACCGGCTCATAGAGCACGCCGGGGGAGCGTCGGGACACGTCCACAAAGGTGTATTTGATGGGAACCATAGCTTTCCTCCCGTCAGTCGGCGTCCATCGGCAGCCCCTGATATGCCTCGTACAAATCAGGGAGCACCTGATAGAGATGCTGCCGCTCGATGGTGTTGTGGGTGATAACGTTTTTCAGATAGGTCTCGTCCACCGGGGTCGCCTCGTCCCGGACGATTTTCCCGTCCTTGGCGTAAAAGCCCATCCACTCGCAGTTAATGCTCTCCCGTCCGCCCAGGGGACAGGGACGGCTGAACCGCAGCACCAGATGATGGCCGGGACTGTTTTCAAACTCCTCCCAGCAGGCGTCCGGGCGGCAGTCCGCCGCCACCAGCGCGTCATAACGTTCCTCAGAGAGGCCGTAGTCCCGCAGGTCGATGTTGTGGGACACTGCGCCAATTCCCTTGCTGGGGTCGCCTGTGGCCCCCAGGTCCAGGGTCTCCATAGACCAAACGCCGTCCTTGTCGTCTGCGCCGTTGACGAAGCGGTGATCCCAGTGATCCACCGGGTTCCAGATCTTATAGCGCAGGTTGCCCTGTCCCTCCGGCATACTCTTGGAGTGCTGGTTGTACCACTTGCCGTACCATCTTCTCCACTTGCCCTGCCAGGTGACGGGGGAGACGGAGTATTCGATGTAAAACCCGTAGCCGCCGGGCATCATGGTGTAGCCGTAGCAGGCTTTGGGATAGCCGTGGATCTGCAGATGGTCCAGCCAGTGCTCGATGGGGATGGCGTCCTCCACCGGGATGGGACCGGCGGACAGGATCTGCTGCTGTAGCGGTCCGGGGGGATACAGCTTGTAATCGGTATAGAAGCGGGAGGATGGCAGCTTTTTCTCTTCCTCGCTCAGCTCCGGCACTTTCAGGTAAGGCATACCGTCGTTTGTGATCAGTTCCATAACTCGCACCTCCCTGCATCAGCCGACGATCATGCCGCCGTTGACATCGATTCTGGCTCCGTTGACGAACCCGGCCTCCTCGCTGGCCAGGAAGCAGAACGCGGGCACCAGGTCCTGGGGGACGCCCAGGCGTCCAATGGGGGTCTTGGCCAGCAGCTCTGCACGCATTTCGTCGGAGAGCTTGTCCTCCGGGGTGTCGCCCTCGATGTGGCCGATGAGGATGCAGTTGGAGGTAATGCCGCGAGGTCCCAGCTCCTTTGCCATCTCATAAGTCAGGGCCTCCAGCCCGGCGCGGGCGGCGGCGAAGGAGGGGTCGGGATACCAGCCGCCGTTCCTGCCGTCGCAGGTGGTGATGTTGATGATGCGGGGGGCCTTGCTGTCCTTCATGTAGGGCAGACACAGCTTGACGTTGACAAAGGCCGATTCCACCACTTCCATCGAGTGCCGCCAAATCTTCTGGTCCGTCTCGTCGAAGTTATAGCGCACATGGCCGCCCTTGGCGTTGACCACCACGTCGATGCTGCCGAACCGCTCGTAGACCATGCGAATCACATCCCGCATATGGGAGTTGTTCTCGTAAATCTCCGGGGCGGCGGCCAGGTTTTCCTCCCACATAGCCTTGGGGTTCTGGGCGAAGCCCACCACATGGTCTTTGTACTTGGGGTCCAGTTTGGCGATGGCATTCTGGGCCTTGGTGTGCAGGCCGCTGAGGAAAGCCACGTTCATGCCGCCCTCCAGCGCCGCCCGGATCATGGCCAGGCCGTCGTTGCCAGCGCCGCCTGTGATGACCATTGTTCTTCCTTCCAGTGTAAACATATTGAAAATCCTCCTTTTGTCGGGGTTGATGCCTTGGTTTGAATGGGTCGTCCCGGACGGAAGGACCTCTCAGACCTTCTGCGTCTGAGTTGCTCCCTCCTCCTGCTGCCGAATGAGCTTCAGCGCATGGAAGAAGAGCGGGACGATGACGAACGCACTGAGCATATCCGCAATGGCCTGGGTAGCGGCCACACCGTAGACGCCCCAAATCATGGGGGCGATGATGAGCACCGGATAGAAGCAGTAACCCTGCCGGGCGAGGTTGGCCAGCAGCGCAAGCTTCGCGTTGCCGATGCCGGCGTAGAACATATTGACCTGGGAACTCAGCGCGTGGAACACCAGGCCAACACACTGGAGCCTGACGCACAGCAGGCCCAGTTGCAGCACGTCCGCGTCTGCCTGGCTGTTAAACAGGTGGATGATCGGCTTGCCAAAGATAAAGATGATGACGCCCATGACAATGGAGCCGATGCAGGCCATCAGGCAACCGATGGAGAAGCTGTCCTTCACGCGCTTCCACGCTCTCGCGCCCCAGTTGAAGCCGACCACAGGCTGGTAGCCCTGGCCGAAGCCCAGGATGAAAGCGAAGGGGAACTCCATCACCCGGTTGGCGATGGACAGCGCCGCCAGCGCCGCCGTGGAGTATCCGCCAGCCACGCGGTTAATGGTGATGGACGCCACTACTGTCAGCAGGGACCGGAAGAAGGAGCTGGAGCCGATGGAAACCACTTCTGTCACGTCATGCCAAACCACACGGAACTTGCGGATGGAGATGTTGACCAGGGAGTTCTTGCGGATGTAGGGCCAGCAGAGAATGGCAAAGCTGATGGTCTTGGAGATGGCCGTCGCCATGGACGCACCCGCGACGCCCAGCCCGAAGGTGTAGATGAACAGCGGGTCCAGGAAGCAGTTCAGCACACCGCCGAACCCGATGCCGATCATGGAATAAGTCGCGCTGCCTTCACTTCGCAGGCACATATTTAAGATGAAGCTGCCGATCATGAACGGGGCCGCGTACAGCACGTAGCTGGCATACTGCATGGAGTAGACTGCACATTCCTCCGTAGCGCCCAGCCAATAGACCAGGTCGCCGATGATGAGCCTGCCGACCACAGTAAAGGCGAAGCCCAGGCCCAGGCCGATGAAGAAGAAGGTGGACAGCACCCGGTCGGCGCGTTCATCCTCTTTGGACCCCAACAGCCGGGCAATGTAGCTGCACGCGCCCGCGCCGATCAGGGAGCCGATCAGGGTGATCATCCGCTCCAGCGAGCTGTTCACGCCCACGGCTGCGGTGGCGTTGGTACCCAGCGTACTGACGAAATAGGTGTCCACCAGGTTGTAAATGGTGGTGATGAGCTGTGCCATGATGGTGGGGATCGCCATACGGGGGAGAAGCGTCATGATGTTCTCCGTCAGCATCATCTGCTTTCTGGATTCTTTTGCGTTTGCATCGTTCTTGTTCTTCTTGTTTTTCATATCCATCGCCTTTCCTCTTTGAATTGGTGCTTGGGGTTATCAGGTGTGCGGGGCTTGCGCTCCGCTTTTGCTTACCTAATTTATAGCACCGGGGGAGGCGTGGAACCAATTCAGATTCCATCAGGTCTTTTTCCAAAGATGAAAATATCTTATTTTTTCGAAAATTGCAAGTGCAAGTTGAACACATCCGCGAAAAGCTTCAATAG
>JAJQBL010000021.1 GCA_021203325.1 Clostridiales bacterium
GTGACGCTGTCCGGGATGGTCACGCTGGTCAGCTTGGAGCAGTAATAAAACGCACGGCTGCCGATAGTAGTGACGCTGTCATCAATCGTAACAGAGGTGATGGAGCTTCGATAGCTGTACCAGGGTATGTCGGAATCACTGCTCCACTCTGTCATTGCCCCGGTGCCGGAGATGGTCAGGGCATAGTCGCTGTCCAGGGTCCAGGTCAGGTCGTCCCCGCAGGTGCCGCTGTCCAGAATGGTAGTGTCGTCAGAGACAGCGCTGATGCCGCTCTCTGTGTCGGAAGCCTCAGAGACGGCGCTGACGCCGCCCCCCGCGTCGGACTCGTCCGAATAGAGGCCCCCCTCGTCCCCGTCCGTCTCCGCCGCCAGAGCGCTGGCGGGCAGCATGGACAGACACATGGCCAGCGCCAACAGCAGGGCTGTCAGCCGTTTCCAGGTATGTTTCATACTCTTTTCCTCCTGTGAAAAATTTTGCCGGGTACGCGCCCCGATGCGCACCGTTTGTGGTCTGCATCAGTTTGTTACTTATCAGTATAACAGCCAAACGAAAAGTAGTCAAGGAAAACTGTTGCATGAAAAAGGAACAGACGCCCCACCAGTCGGACAAAAAGCAGCCTCTCGGCAGGAAATACCTGAACGGGAGGCTGCAGAGTGATTCTTTTTTCTCAGGCCAGGGTGACCCGGTGGAAAATCTTCTTTCCCTTGCGGATGACCAGGCCGTCCCCGGAGAGCTGGCCCTCGTCATAGGTCGCGTCCTGGGCGGAGACCTTCTCCCCGTTGACGGTGACGCCGCCCTGCTTCACCAGCCGCTTGGCCTCGCCGTTGGAGGCGGCCATGCCGGCGGCCACCAGCAGCTTCAGCACGCCGATTTTCCCGTCCGTCAAATCCTCAGCGGTGAGGGTGGTGGTGGGCATATCCGCGTTGCCGCCGCCGGAGAAGATGGCCCGGGCGGCAGACTGGGCCTTCTCGGCCTCCTCGTCCCCATGCACCAGCTTAGTCAGCTCGTAGGCCAGAATCTCCTTGGCCTGGTTCAGCTGGCTGTCCTTCCAGGTCTCCATTTCGGCGATCTGCTTCAGCGGCACATCGGTCAGCATTTTCAGGCACTTGATGACGTCCGCATCGTCCACGTTGCGCCAGTACTGGTAAAACTCATAGGGGGAGGTCTTGTTGGGGTCCAGCCACACCGCGCCGGACACCGTCTTGCCCATCTTCTGCCCCTCGCTGTTCAGGAGGAGGGTGATGGTCATGGCCTCGGCGTCCTCCTTGCCCAGCTTGCGGCGGATCAGCTCGCGGCCGCCCAGCATATTGGACCACTGGTCGTCCCCGCCGAACTGGAAGTTGCAGCCATACTCCTGATAGAGGTGATAGAAGTCGTAGGACTGCATGATCATATAGTTAAACTCCAGGAAGCTGAGCCCCCGCTCCATGCGCTGCTTATAGCACTCCGCCCGGAGCATATTGTTCACGGAGAAGCAGGCCCCCACCTCACGCAGCAGGTCCACATAGTTCAGCTTCAGCAGCCAGTCGGCATTGTTCAGCATCAGGGCCTTACCTTCGGAGAAGTCGATGAAGCGGCTCATCTGCACCTTGAAGCAGTCGGCGTTGTGCTGAATCATCTCCGGCGTCATCATCTTCCGCATATCGCTCTTGCCGGAGGGGTCGCCGATCATGGCGGTGCCGCCCCCCAGCAGGGCGATGGGGCGGTTGCCGTGCTGCTGCATCCGGCGCATCAGGCACAGGGCCATGAAGTGGCCCACGTGGAGGGAGTCCGCCGTGGGGTCAAAGCCGATATAGAAGGTGGCCTTGCCGCTGTTGATCATTTCCTTGACCTTTTCCTCGTCGGTCACCTGGGCAATCAGGCCACGGGCAACCAGCTCATCATACAGTGTCATAGTACATCGCTCCTTTTCCAAATTTGATTGAATCGCTGCCGGACGGGGCGCAAAAAAGCCCTCCGCCCGCACAAGCGGACAGAGGGCATATCAAACCTGATACGCGGTACCACCTCTGATGCGTCAGCCCCTCACAGGGCGAACCTCAGGGAGTCCGGGGACTCCGGCGCAATAACGGGCGCAGCCCGGCCGCATCTACTGAGCGTGGAGCGTCCACGCCGTTGGGGCGGCAGCTCAGGGGTGTATTCACAGGGCGCCGCCTGCCCCCTTACACCAACCGGAGGCTCTCTGCGCAGAAGCGACCATGCTACTCTTCCCCGTCAAAGCCAGTTTCACTATGACTGACAGATATTTTACAGGAAGGGTTTCTTTTTGTCAAGCCTTTTTTCGTCCTGTGCGGGAAAAAACAGCGCCGCACATACCGCACAGCGCTGTTTTTCATGCTCCGAATTGTGGCAGGCGAAACCGCTTTACACCCGCTCCGCGATCTCCTGCTGCACGTTTGCCAGGAATTCCTCCAGCTTCATCTCGGTGGTGCTGTCGGTGGCCCGGTCCCGGACGGAAACGGTGCCGTTCTCCACTTCCTTGGCGCCGATGATCAGCATATAGGGCACCCGGTCCACCTGGCGGGCCTCACGAATCTTGTAGCCGATCTTCTCGCTGCGGCTGTCCAGGGCCACACGGACGTGGGCGGCCTTCAGGGCGTCGGTGACGGACTCCGCATAGGCCATGCTCTTCTCGGAGACGGGCAGCACCTTCACCTGGGTGGGGGCCAGCCAGGTGGGGAACTTCCCGGCGAAGTGCTCCGTCAGGATGCCGATGAACCGCTCAATAGAGCCGAAGCAGACCCGGTGAATCATGATGGGACGCTCCCGCTCCCCGTTCTCCGCCACATACTCCAGGCCGAAGTTCAGCGGCATCTGGAAGTCCAGCTGGATGGTGCCGCACTGCCAGGTGCGGCCCAGGCTGTCCTGGAGGTGGAAGTCGATCTTCGGGCCATAGAACGCGCCGTCGCCCTCGTTGACGATATAGGGCATATTCAGCTGCTCCAGGGCGTTCTTCAGGCCGTTGGTGGCGTCCTCCCAGTCCTCATCGGAGCCCATGCTGTCATCCGGACGGGTGGACAGCTCCACAAAGTACTTGAAGCCGAACTTCTCATACACCTCGTTGATGAGATGCACCACGCCGGCGATTTCGTCGGTGATCTGGTCCCGGCGCATGAAGATGTGGGCGTCGTCCTGGGTGAAGCAGCGGACACGGAACAGGCCGTGGAGCTCGCCCCGCTTCTCGTGGCGGTGAACCAGGCCCAGCTCGCCGATGCGGAGGGGCAGGTCACGGTAGCTGTGGGGCTGGCTGCGGTAGACCATGACGCCGCCGGGGCAGTTCATGGGCTTGATGCAGTAGTCCTCATCGTCGATTTTGGTGGCGTACATATTGTCCTTGTAATGATCCCAGTGGCCGGAGGTCTCCCACAGGCGGCGGTTCATGATCATGGGGGTGGAGACCTCCACATAGCCGTCCCGGGTGTGAAGATCCCGCCAGTAGTCAATGAGCTGGTTCTTGATGATCATGCCGTTGGGCAGGAAGAAGGGGAAGCCGGGGCCTTCGTCGCACATCATGAAGAGGCCCATCTCCTTGCCGATCTTCCGGTGATCCCGCTTTTTGGCCTCCTCCAGCAGCTTCAGATACTCGTCCAGCTCCGTCTGATTGTGGAAGGCGATGCCGTTGATGCGGGTCAGCA
Organism: Clostridiales bacterium; assembly: GCA_021203325.1. Lineage (GTDB taxonomy): Bacteria > Bacillota > Clostridia > Oscillospirales > Oscillospiraceae > Onthomonas. Next base: position 3,636 of record JAJQBL010000021.1, read on the forward strand.
TCTTGTTATGCTCGTCCCCCCGCCAGTACGCGCCGGAGACCTTGGTCAGCTTGAAGGCCTTCAGCGCCTTGGTGTAGGTCAGGTGGGGGCCGACGCACATGTCGATATACTCCCCCTGCTGGAAGAAGCTGATGACGGCGTCCTCCGGCAGGTCGGCGATATGCTCCACCTTATAATCCTCGCCCCGCTCCTGCATCAGGGCGACGGCCTCCTCCCGGGGCAGGATGAAGGACTTGAAGGGCAGGTTGGCCTTGGTGATTTTCTTCATCTCGGCCTCGATTTTCTCCAGGTCGCTGTCGCTGAGGGTGGCGTCCCCCAGGTCGATGTCATAGTAGAAGCCCTTCTCCGTGGCGGGGCCGAAGGCCATCTTCGCCTGGGGATAGAGGCGCTTCACCGCCTGGGCCATGATGTGGGCCGCGGAGTGGCGGATGATGTGCAGCTCCTCCTCCGGTGCGCACTCCTTCACAGTGCCGTCATTGTAAATTACTTTCATGGTTCGTTCGCTCCTTTCGCAACGAAAAACACCCCTGAGCGGCCCAACGCCGCCCAAGGGTGCAAATGCACGGTTCCACCTTGATGTTTCACTCATTCTCTGCCCTAACGCGGCAACGGTCGGCCACACTTACCGGACGCTGTCCTGTCCGTTCGTGGGCGGCTCCGGAGTGGTAAGGAAACGGTTCCGCAAAAGCCGCTTTCAGCGCGTCACGGCCTCTCTCTTGTGCGGAAGAAAGGTCTCCCCTTCTCCATCTTTGCCTTTCGGTTTTCATTATTATAGCACAACGTTCCGGTTTGTCAACGGTTTTCTTGCCGGGCGGCGAGTTCTCCTTGGGAAGGAAAGATAAAGGAAACAGGTTTTGCGTTTCCGGTGAGGGTGTTTTCCTTAGACAAGGATTGAGAAAGGAAATAAGTGGTTTCCCTCCGGGGGCCCCATTTCTCGTTCCGCCGAGAAATGCGGGAAAGAGGGCGGCTCAGGGGGAAGCTCGGGGCCTCGCTCCCCCCTATAGCAACCATCAAAAAACGTGTCACACTTGACAGCGGGTATATAACAGAGT
>JAJQBL010000070.1 GCA_021203325.1 Clostridiales bacterium
CTCAGGGGGAAGCTCGGGGCCTCGCTCCCCCCTAAGAACCCCTCTCCTATCCCGCAGGGGCTTCGCGCTGTCCAATTTATATGTGGTCTATCAGGCAACAGACGATGTGACTTGCTACGCACCAAAGCTGCCGCCGATGGCGGCTGGCGGGGATTGCCGCCACGTCCCTGCCGTCAAGCGGCATTTCCGCTGCGCTCCCTATGCCTAGCGGCGGGACGGGCGGCAATTTTGTTGCCCTTTGGTCGTGGAAATCTGACTGTTAGGCTACGTTCTTCCCCCTCAACACAGAATAGATTGTATCTTAAACTTGATGACATTGCAAAACGGTCATAGATATTGTATAATCATGGCACCTGAATCCATACGGCTGCGGCCTTCCTCATTCCTATAAAGGAGCGAACAAGCTATGATACGAAAGAAATCCTACGGCCACCCCTTTGACACGGAGGCGGTGGTGGGCCCCTGCGAAGTGCCGGACGGCCCACTGCCCTTCCTGACTGAGGAGGGCGGCGGCCGGTTCTCCTGCCCCCTGGATGAGGACGCTGTGGTGTACGGCCTGGGGGAGAACGTCCGGGGCATCAACAAGCGGGGCTGGATCTATGAAAGCCTCTGCTCCGACGACCCCAACCACCGGGAGGACACCCGCGCCCTCTACGGGGCGCACAACTTCCTGGTGGTGGACGGAGCCCAGCGGTTCGGCGTATTCGTGGACTATCCCGGCAAGGCGACCTTTGACGTGGGTTATACGGACAGCGGCCTCCTGACGATTCAGACGGAGGAGCCTGACCTGAACCTCTACCTCATCGACGGGGACAGCCCGGAGGACATCGTCCGGCAGTTCCGCGGCCTGGTGGGGCGGAGCTACATCCCGCCCAAGTGGGCCTTCGGCTACGGGCAGAGCCGGTGGAGCTATATGACCGCCAACGAGGTGCGGGAGGTGGCGGCCCGTTACCGGGAGGCAGGCATCCCTCTGGACGCCATTTATCTCGACATTGACTACATGGAGGGGTACAAGGACTTCACCGTGAACCGGGAGGCCTTCCCCGACCTGTCCGGCCTGGCCGCGGAGCTGAAGGAACAGGGTATCCGCCTGGTGCCCATCATTGACGCCGGGGTAAAAATCGAGCCGGGATACCCCGTCTACGAGGAAGGGGTTCGTCAGGGCTGCTTCTGCAAGGCGTCGGACGGGTCAGATTTTGTGGCCGCTGTCTGGCCGGGGCGGGTACACTTCCCGGACGTGCTGAACGGGGAGGCCCGGCGCTGGTTCGGCGGACACTATCAAGCGCTGCTGGACCAGGGCATTGAGGGCTTCTGGAACGACATGAACGAGCCGTCCATCTTCTATTCGGAGCAGCGGCTAAAAGATACCTTCACGCAGCTGGACGGGTACCGCACCAAAAATCTGGACCTTCACACCTACGGCGCATTGCAGGGGCTGGTGGCAGGGCTGAAAAACAACCCGGAGGACTACAAGTGCTTCTATCACCGGCACAAGGACGGCCCGGTGCGCCACGACAGGGTGCATAACCTCTACGGCTACAACATGACCCGGGCCGCCGGAGAGGCCATCGAGGCCCTGGAGCCGGAGAAGCGCATCCTGCTGTTCTCCCGCTCCTCCTACATCGGGATGCACCGCTACGGCGGCATCTGGACCGGGGATAACCTGTCCTGGTGGTCCCACATCCTGCTGAATTTGCAGATGATGCCCTCCCTGAATATGTGCGGCTTCCTCTACACCGGGGCCGACCTGGGGGGCTTCGGCGGGGACATCACGGAGGACCTGCTGCTGCGCTGGCTGGCTCTGGGCATTTTCACCCCGCTGATGCGGAACCATTCCGCCATGGGCACCCGGCGGCAGGAGGTCTATCGCTTCCCCCATGTGGAGGCGTTCCGGCAGATCATCTCCCTGCGCTATGTCCTCCTGCCCTACCTCTACAGCGAATATATGAAGGCGGCCCTGGGAAACGGGATGTACTTCCGGCCCCTGGCCTTCGCCTACCCGGAGGACGCCTTCGCCCGGCAGGTGGAGGACCAGCTGATGGTGGGGGAGAGCGTGATGATTGCGCCGGTCTATCAGCAGAACGCCAGGGGGCGCTACGTCTACCTGCCGGAGCGGATGAAGCTGGTGCGGTTCGGCGGCCCCCATCAGGCGGGACAGAACGTGCTGGAGACGGTGCAGGAAGCGCTTCTGGAGCCGGGCCACCATTACATTGACGTTGCGTTGGACGAGGTGGTCTTCTTCCTGCGGCCGGGGCACCTTGTCCCGGTGTCCCGGGGCGGCTGCTGCGTGGCGGACGTGGACTTCACCCATTTGAAGCTGCTGGGCGATCCGGAGGGCGGCTGCTCCTACGAGCTGTATGACGACGACGGCTTTTCCCGGGATTATGACGACCCCGCCCACATCACCCGCATCTGTGTGGACGGTGACGGTATGATACATACCGAGGGGGCCGCAGGGAAAGAAGTACAGTGGCTGTGATATGACAAAAAAACGAGGTTTGAGGACCCTGTTCGGTTCTCAAACCTCGTTTTGTGTTGCGGGCAGGGGAAGGGTCAGTCCTCTTCCTCCGCCGTGTACTTCATCAGCAGCTCCTCAAGGGCGTCATTGCTCAAGGGGGTGGGCACGGAGAAGCTCCGGTTGCCGTCGATGATCCGGGCCAGCGCCCGGTATTCCTCCGCCTGATGGGAGTCCGGGGCGTACTCGATCACCGTCTGCCGGTGGCACTCCGCCCGCTGCACCAGGTTGTCCCTGGGCACGAAGTAAATCATTTGGGTGTTCAGCTGCCGGGCGAAGTCCTCCACCAGCTCCCGCTCCCGGTCCACCATGCGGGAGTTGCAGATCAGGCCCCCCAGCCGGGTTTTCCCGGCGGCGGCATAGCGCTGGATGCCCTTGCAGATGTTGTTGGCGGCGTAGAGGCTCATCATCTCGCCGGAGCAGACGATGTAGATCTCCTCCGCCTTGCCCTCCCGGATGGGCATGGCGAAGCCGCCGCAGACCACGTCCCCCAGCACGTCATAAAGGACATAGTCCAGGCCGCTGTGGTAGGCCCCCAGCTCCTCCAGCAGGTTGATGGCGGTGACGATGCCCCGCCCGGCGCAGCCCACGCCGGGCTCCGGCCCGCCGGACTCCACCGCCTTGATGCCGCCGAAGCCCTCGAACAGGAACTGGTCCAGCTCAATTTCATCCTCGTCATAGAGCCGCATGGTGTCCAGCACCGTCCGGCCGGACAGACCCCCCAGCACCAGCCGGGTGGAGTCCGCCTTGGGGTCGCAGCCCACGATCATCAGCTCCTTGCCCTGCTCCGCCAGGGCGGCGGCCAGGTTCTGGGTGGTGGTGGACTTGCCGATGCCGCCTTTTCCGTAAATTGCAATCTGTCTCATGCCAATAACCCCTTTTCTGTTTTATCGGAACCGTTTTGGATTTACAGTACGCTGTCCAGCCACCGGTTCAGCCGGTCGCCCACCAGCGGCGGCAGTGTGCCGGAGGGGGCGATGGACCCCTCGCAGGGCAGGTTCACCCACTTGGCCCCCTCCGGGGCCAGGGCGCCGGCGTTCTCATCGGCCAGAATCAGCTGATAGCCGCCCTGCTCCAGCAGGGTCTTGAGCTGCTCCTCGCTTTTCAGCTTCACGTCGCCGGGGAGCTGCTGCGCTTTGTCCATGGTGAAGAAGCTGGCCACCTGAACGCCCTCCATGCCGTACTCCAGCCGGAGGGTGGCGCGGATGGCGTTGGCCATGAACTGCTCCGCCACGATCAGCACCTTCGGCGCGCCCGCACCATTTTCAGGCAGCGCCGGGGATACGCCCTCCTGCACCGCCTGGGCCAAACGCCGGCTCCACGCCGCACCAAAGGGGACGCCCGCCACATAGGGGGTTCCGTAGGCGGATTGCAGCGCCTTCGCCGCCCGCAGCCCCGCCACAGAGGTGACCAGATTGCACCGGGCGTTGGCCGCCTGCTTCAGGTTGGACAGGGTTTCCCTGCCGCCCCAGCGGGACAGGACGGGGCCGCAGTTCTGACCGGCCCAGCGGTCCACCTCCTCCAGGTTGCCGCTGCCCCAGTTCAGGGCGCTGCCGCCCATCAGGTTGACGCCGGAGGGTGTGCCCGTGGGCTCCGTCACCACGGTTTTCGCCAGAACCTCCAGGCTCCGGGCCACGCCGTTCTCCCAGGTCTTGTGGCCGGTGACCTCCACCGCCGCGGCGGGGAGGCCGCTTTCCCGGGTGATCTGCTCCGCGATCTCCCCCAGGTCGGTGCCGATCATGGAGGCGCAGGGGGCTGCGCACAGCAGCACGAACTTTGGCCCCAGCTGGCTGGCCCCGGTGCGGTAGGCCTGCAGCACCTTCTCCCTGGTGCCGCCCACCACGTCCTCGGAGCGGATGTGGGAGGCCACCATGCGGACGGCGTGGCTCCTGCTGCGGTACTCTGTGCTGTCGTCAATGATGCCCATGCCGTCGGTATTGCTGACCACCTCTTCCAGGCCAAAGGTGTCCGCCAGGAAGGGGGGCATATAGCGCCAAAGATTTTTCATCGGTACATTCCTCCGTTTCCGTCTGTCAGCTGGCGCAGCAGCTCTGCGCTGGCGGTGTAGCCGCACTGGACGGCGGGTGTGCCCCACCGGCCGCCGCGGCCGCCGTAGCCCGGCCTGCCGCCGCCTTCGCCGCGATTGCGTCCGGCCCATTCCGGT
>JAJQBL010000011.1 GCA_021203325.1 Clostridiales bacterium
GTTGGGGGCAGGTGGGTGGCGGCGTAGGGGATGCCCGTTTCCCGGCTGAAGGCGTCAAACTCCCCCTGCTCGTCCCGCTGGCGGTAGCTGTAAACAAATAGCTTCATGGCGTATCCTTTCTGTGACGGTGAGGCTTTGGGGTTAGTGTGCGCCTGTTTCCGATTTTCATGCAAAATGTGGATAGCGTTTGGAGGGAAATGCCGCTATAATGGGAGGCAGTGATTCCGGTACAGTTGGGAGGTGTGCGCAATGCAGGAGCGCATTTTTATCATCGAGGACGACGAGAGCATCCGGCGGCTGCTGGCCTACGCCCTGGAGAGCCAGAGCTATCGGACGAGCCAATACAGGGACGCGGTGACGGCGCTGGAGGCCATGAAGGAAAACCGCCCTGACCTGGTGCTGATGGACATTATGATGGACGGGCTGGACGGCGTCAGCGCGGTGAAGCTGATGCGCGCGGACCCCGCCCTCCGGGATGTGCCGGTGATCATGCTGACGGCCAGGGACATGGAGGCGGACAAAATCGCCGGGCTGGACGCCGGCGCGGACGATTATATCACGAAGCCCTTCAGCGTGCTGGAGCTGTGCGCCAGGGTGCGGGCCCTCCTCCGGCGCACCCGACGGGAGCCTCAGGACGCCTGCCTCACCTGTCCCGGCCTCACCGTGGACACAGGCCGCCATGAGGTGCGGGTGAACGGCGCCCCTGTGGAGCTGACCTTCAAGGAGTTCGAGCTGCTGCGCTACCTGATGGAGCGGCCCGGCCGCACCGTCCCCCGGCGGGAGCTGTTGGAGCAGATTTGGGGCGCAGGCGGCACCGAGACCCGCACTCTGGACATCCACATCCGCACCCTCCGCCAGAAGCTGGGGGACACGCCGGAGCACAGCCGATACATCAAGACGGTGCGGGGCGTGGGCTACCGGTTTGTGGGCGGAGAGAGCTGACCGCACAGACAAAGACGAGTGCGATCAGTTTTGCAGCAAAATAGTTAGGTACCTTGTAATTATAAGATGGTTGTATTTATAAGTGAATCAAAAATGCACAAAATTTGAAAAAAAATCAAAATTCGCATCCCTTTTTTGGAAAAGCGTGCTATAATAAACTTGGAGTTCCAAAGGAAGTACAGTATCATTTGCGCAACGCTCCGCACTGCGCAAAAAACCAGAGTAAAGGAAGTGAAAAAGATATGAGCATTGCGGAAAGGATCATGGAGGAATTGAACTGCGAGACCGTCTTTTCCATTGGCGGGATCGACATTCTGGAGTCCACCGTGGTGACGTGGATCATCATGGCGGTGCTGCTGCTGGGCAGCTTCCTGCTGACCCGCAACCTGAAGGTGCAGAACATCAGCAAGCGTCAGGCGGCGGTGGAGTTCTGCGTGACCAAGCTGGAGGACATCGTCACCGACATGGTGGGGGAGAAAGGCCGCAGCTATGCGCCCTATCTCATCACGGTGCTGCTGTACATCGGCTTTGCCAACCTCATCGGCATTTTCGGCTTCAAGCCGCCGACGAAGGATCTGAACGTCACCATCGCCCTGGCGGCCATGAGCATCGTCCTGGTGCAGGTGGCCTCCATTCGGGCCAGAGGCGCCAAAGGCTGGCTCCACAGCTTCATTGAGCCGGTGCCAGTGGTGGTTCCGTTCAACATTCTGGATCTGATCACCCGCCCCCTGTCGCTGTGTATGCGGCTCTTCGGCAACGTGCTGGGCGCATTCGTCATCATGAAGCTGATCGAAGCGGTGGTGCCGGCGGTATTCCCCATGATCGCCAGCCTGTATTTCGACATCTTCGACGGTATCCTTCAGGCGTATGTCTTTGTGTTCCTGACCAGCATTTACATCAAGGAAGCCATCGAGTGAACCGGCGCGGGCAGCGTGCTGTCCCATGCCTGCGGCCGGAGGCCAAACCAGGGGCAAATTAAACAGAACAGAAGGTGCATCTATGGAAGCTTTCATTACCTTTATGGAAACCATTCTGGATGACGCGGCGGAGCTTGCCATCATCCTGTTTGAGATCGTCGGCGTCATTGTCATTATCATTTCCGGGGCCCAGGGCGTTTACAACTATGTGCGCCGGAACCCCAGAACGGTCCTGAAGCTGGCCCAGGGGTTTGCCACCGGGCTGGAGTTCGAGCTGGGCAGCGAGATCCTCCGCACAGTGGTCGTGCGGGAATGGACGGAGATTCTGACCGCGGCCGGGATCATCGCCCTCCGGGCGGCCCTGACCTTCCTGATCCACTGGGAGATCAAGGAGGAGCAGGAGGAGGCCAACGTAGGCAGCTAGGCGAACCTTCCCTTATCAGGAGCAAATTGAAACAAACGTAACCATTCCAATCCTATCGTTTTAATTTTGAAAGGAGTTTTCTATTATGCTCGCAATTGGTGCAGCAATCGCTGTTTTGTGTGGTGCAGGCGCAGGGCTCAGCATCGGTATCGCAACCTCTCACGCTGTGGACGCTGTGGCCCGTCAGCCTGAGGCCAGCAGTAAGATTATGACGCTGCTGATTATCGGATGCGCGCTGGCAGAGGCAACCGCCATCTATGGCTTCGTCATCGCCCTGCTCTGCGTCCTCCAACTGTAATCGGAAGGCGGGGACCATTGTGCTTGAGGTCAACTATAATTTAATCTTTACCGTTATCAACCTGCTGGTGCTGTTCATCGGCCTGCGGTTCACCCTGTTCAAGCCGGTGCAGAAGATTTTGCAGCAGCGGCAGGAGATGGTGGAGCGGAGCCTGGCCGACGCGGAGAAGGCCAAGGCCAACGCGGAGGCCCTGGAGCGGGCCCGCCTGGAGGAGCAGCAGAACGTGGCCATCGAGCGGGCCAAGACCATGGCCACCGCCCAGCAGCGGGCCACGGAGGAGTATGAGCGCATCCTCAGCGACGCCCGGGAAAAGGCGGACAGCATTGTGAAGGAAGCGGAGCAGGACGCCCGGCAGGAGCGGGACGCCATGCTGCGCCAGGCCCAGACGGAGCTGACCCAGCTCGTCATGGACACCGCCGCCAGGGCGGTGGCAGGGGCGGGCCCGGAGGAGGACAGCGCCCTCTATGACCAGTTTTTGCAGAAGGCGGGGGAGTTAGATGGCGCAGAAAACCGCTGAAACGGGCAGGCTGTGCCCCGTCACCCTGACCTATGTGACCAAACCCACCGAGGCCCAGCTGGCGGGCATCCGTGCCTTTGCCCAGCGGCGCTGCCCCCAGGGAGAGATCGACCTGACCCTGGTGGAGGACCCCTCTCTGGGCTCCGGCTTCCTGCTGACGGTGGGGGACGAGGAGTTTGACTGGTCCACCCAGGGGCGGCTGAAACAGCTCCGGGAAAAGCTGGAGACGGCCTATGTGCCCAACAACGACAACCTGATCTCCATCCTGAAAACGGAGCTGGAGCAGTTCGACCTGACGGCGCAGTACACCGAGATTGGCACCGTCAAGACCGTGGGGGACGGCATCGCCACCATCAGCGGCATCGACCATGCCGCCTATGGGGAGATCATCCTCTTTGACACCGGCACCAAGGGCATGGTGCAGGAGATTCGCCGGGAGGAGATCGGCGCAATTCTGTTTGGCAACGACCTGGACATCCACGAGGGCAGCCGTGTGGCCCGGACGGGCAAGAACGCAGGCGTCCCCGTGGGCCGGGGCTTTCTGGGCCGGGTGGTGAACGCCTTGGGCGCCCCCATCGACGGGGGCGGGGACATCTCCGCCGATGGCTACTACCCCGTGGAATCCCCTACGCCGGGCATTGTGGAGCGGCAGAGCGTGAACCGCCCCCTGGAGACGGGGATTCTGGCCATCGACTCCATGTTCCTCATCGGCCGGGGCCAGCGTGAGCTGATCATCGGCGACCGGCAGACCGGCAAGACCTCTCTGGCCCTGGACACCATCCTGAACCAGAAGGATAAGGACGTCATCTGCATCTATGTAGCCATCGGCCAGAAGTCCTCCACCATCGCCCGTATCGTGGACATTCTGCGGAGGAACGACGCCCTGTCCTACTCCATCGTGGTGGCGGCCACCGCCAGCGACTCTGCCCCTCTGCAGTACATCGCCCCCTATGCGGGCACTGCCATGGGCGAGTATTTTATGCACAGCGGACAGGACGTGCTGATGGTCTATGACGACCTGAGCAAGCACGCGGTGGCCTACCGCACCTTGTCCCTGCTGCTGGAGCGCTCCCCCGGATGGGAGGCCTATCCCGGCGACGTGTTCTACCTCCACTCCCGGCTGCTGGAGCGCTCCCCCGGATGGGAGGCCTATCCCGGCGACGTGTTCTACCTCCACTCCCGGCTGCTGGAGCGCAGCGCCCAGATGTCGGAGGCCAACGGCGGCGGCTCCATCACGGCCCTGCCCATCATCGAGACCCAGGCGGGGGACGTGTCCGCCTATATCCCCACCAACGTGATTTCCATCACCGACGGGCAGATTTTTCTGGAGTCCGACCTGTTCTTCGCCGGGCAGCGGCCTGCCGTCAACGTGGGCCTCTCCGTGTCCCGTGTGGGCGGTGCGGCCCAGACGAAGGCCATGAAAACGGCCACCGGCTCCATCCGCATCGACCTGGCCCAGTACCGGGAGATGGAGATTTTCACCCAGTTCTCCTCCGACCTA
>JAJQBL010000080.1 GCA_021203325.1 Clostridiales bacterium
TAAGCACAGCAATCGCTCCTTTTATTTTACAACGGTCTTCCCCATCAGGTCAACCATTTTTTCCACTTTCCCCATCAGGTCACCGAACTGGGGCGGGGTCAGGGACTGCTGGCCGTCGCACAGGGCGTGAGCAGGGTCGTTGTGTACCTCGATGATCAGGCCGTCGGCCCCCGCCGCCACGCCGGACAGGGCCAGCGGCTCCACCAGCCAGCTGTAGCCGCCGGAGTGGGAGGGGTCGATGATGATGGGCAGATGGCACATCCGCTTGATGGAGGGGACGGCGGACACGTCCAGGGTGTTCCGGGTGTACTTCTCAAAGGTGCGGATGCCCCGCTCGCAGAGGATGACGTTCTCGTTGCCCTCGCTCATGATATACTCGGCGGACATAATCCACTCCTCGTAGGTGTTGGCCAGGCCCCGCTTCAGGAGGACGGGCTTGGACATCTTGCCCACCTCCTTCAGCAACTCAAAATTCTGCATGTTTCGCGCGCCCACCTGGACAAGGTCCACCTTCTGCTCGAACAGGTCGCAGTACCGGGGGGCCATGATCTCCGTCACGATGGGGAGGCCCGTCTCCGCCTTGGCCGCCAGCAGCAGGTCAAGGCCGTCTGTGCCCAGCCCCTGGAAGGAGTAGGGGCTGGTGCGGGGCTTGAAGGCGCCGCCCCGGAGCATGGTAGCCCCCTGGGCCTGGACCTGTTTGGCCACCTCGATGATCTGCTCCTCGCTCTCCACCGAGCAGGGGCCTGCGATGACCGTGAAGTTGTCGCCGCCTACGGGGACGCCGTCCACATCCACCACCGTGTCCTCCGGGTGGAACTTCCGGTTGGCCTTCTTGTACGGCTCGCTGATGCGGGTGACCCGCTCCACGCACTCGTTTAAAAGAATTTTGTCCGCATCCACCTTGGTGGTGTCCCCCACCAGGCCCAAAATGGAGCAGTCCACGCCGTTGGTGACCCCAACCCGCAGATCCATCGCCTCGAATTTGGCCACCAGCTTTCGGATTTCGTTCTGACTGGTGCCCGGTTTTAAAATGACTACCATAATGATTCTCCTTCACTTATAAATTGGCAAAAAGAAAGGGCCCATTGTCCCGTGACAATGAGCCTGATGCGACTGGTTCTCAAAATGCCTGGCGTACTACCCCGTCACAGGGTGCGCACCAATGCCCGCTCTTGTCCCGCAGCTATCCAATTTTCCCCACGCAAAATAGCCGGAACCAATAAATCGGGTCCAGCTCTCGGTAAAGGAGTAATAGGATGTACGGACAGCGTTGTTCATTTTCGTGCCTCGTTTCGACCAGTTGAGTTGATTATAGCACAGTTCCCGGAAAATGCAAGTGGAATTTCGCAATTCCTGTGAACTTTCCCTGACGTCCGTGGCGGACCTGCCCCCTTCCGGACACAGGAACAGACATCGCCCTCCCTTCTGCCGAAAAATGAAAATTCGATTAAAATTAGATTAAAATCAGATGAAAATCAGATGAAAATTTTAATGAAATTTTCATCTGATTTTAATTTGACATTTGTATAATTCTTTCTTAGAATAATAGCAAGAACAAAAAATCCTCTCCATTTTTACGAAAGGAAGGCATCATTATGAAGCATCAGAAACAGCCATCCGCAGCGTTTGCTGCCATATTCCTCTGTGTTGGGCTCCTGATGATGCTCTGCGCCTGCGGGCAGACCACAGGCTCCTCCACAGCCGCCGAATCCGACGCCGACACAACCAGCGATGCCGAAATCCTAGTCCAGGCCTGGCGTGATGTGGCCTGGTACCACTATGACCCCGTGGAAGTATCCCACAGAGAGGACTATGTCATTGAATGGGAGGACGCCGGCATGGAGGCGCATATCCGCTTCCTGCTGGATCAGCCGGAAGGGGATATTTACCACAGCGACGTATGGGACATACAGGTGCTTGCTATACGGCCAGGAAATGGACTTCCCCATGATGTGCTGCTGGAGCAGCCAGCGGAGGGCTATGATGATTTCTGCTATGAACTGATTTGTTGGGACAACGATGTCCGGTGCCTCTACGGACAGGAAAGCTTTCCGGACATCACAAGCCTGAGCGATCTGCGGCATTTTGACAGCCTTCAGATTTTTGAGGCGGACTTTCAAGCGACAACAGATTTGGTGATCGACCTCTCCGGCATAGAGGAATGTCAACACCTGAAGAAGCTTAGGATAGACGATGCTCAGGTGGTCAGTCTGGAGCCGCTTTCCGGTATGGACTCCCTTGAAATGCTGTATCTGAATGGCGTCGGTTCCATTGATTTGACCCCGATAGAAAATCTCCCCGCCCTGACCAAGGTATCCCTGAATGATAGCGAAATCGCTTCGCTGGAACCACTGACCACGCTGCCACAGCTTTTGTATTTGTCGATAGGGTTTGGCACGACCTATCCGGATTTGGAGCCGCTGGAACGCACTACGGTAAAATATCTGGATATGAAGCAAGATGTTTACGGCAGGGAGCTGTTCGGGGATATGGACTACAGCCCCCTCACCAGGATGCCCAACCTGGCTTATCTGGATCTGACCAACAACATGCAGACCGACATTGCGCTGTGCGAAGCGATTTTGTCCGGCAGCCCTGAGCTGGAGTATTTCATCATCGACTACACGCCTGCGGCGGATGCGCTGTGCGACGGCACGGCGGAGCTGGACACCGGGAGCCTGACCGCATTTTCCGCGCTGGAATCCTGACTGCCTTTTCCGCACTGGAATCACTGTGGATAGAATGCCACTGGAAAGGAGAGTATGCCATATGAAACGACCTCTTTCCCTGTTGCTGGCGCTGGTGCTGTGCCTGGCGCTGACCGCCTGCGGGCAAAGGAATGATGAAAACGGAACCCTGAAACTCTATGTGGACGGTGCAGCTTATACCAATGTCAGCACAATGGTGACGGCCTTCATGGAGGCCTATCCCAACATTCAGGTGGAGGCCGAGATGCTGCCACAGGTGGAGCTGACGATCAGCAGCGACTATACGCCTTCCGTTGACACCGATTTCCTGTCCCAGCGGGAGGCAGTGCTGCAGCAGCATCGCACCGCACTGATGGCGGGCAGCAGTGACGCTGACCTTTACCTGCTCACCGGCGGCACCAGTCAGTTCAATGAGCTGAAGGGCGGCGCGCTGGTGCAGGACGTCAATTCCCTGATGGCGGGGGGTGTGCTGGCGGACCTCTCCGAACTGCTGGATAAGATCGACCGGTCGGAGTACCTGAACGGCGTCTTTGAAGCCGGACAGCTGAACGGCGCACAGTACCTGATTCCTCTGCGTGTGGAGCTGAACGGAATCATTGTCGATCTGTCAGATGACCCGGTGTTTCCGGAGGGTCAGGAGGCGTTTCTCCAAACGCTGATGAAAACCTATGCCAGGGAGCTGACGGGCGCTTCTCTGGGATGCGCCTTTGTGGTCGGCACGCTGTCCTATCCGGTGGTCAACAAGGCGAAGCTGACCATTTCCCTCTATGATGACAACTACACAGCTGCCCTCCAGTGGGCGCAGGAATTTCGCGCACTGGCGCTGGAGTATCCTGACGAGGGAAAATCCTATGCCGAACTGATCGATGATGGTACGCTGGTGATGGCCGCAACCAATCCGCTGTTGGCCCTCACCGGACTCGCCAGCGCGTTACAGCAGCAGGATACGATGGCGGAACTGGGCTACGTCACCATCCCCAACGAGAAGGACGGCGTAACGGCAGAGGTCACGGCCTACGCCTTTGTGCCGGCTACCAGCGAAAATACCCAGGCCGCTGTGACGTTCCTGGAGTGGATGTTGTCCCAGGAGGTGCAGGGCGGCAGCATACCGGTCTTTCCCATCATGGGCGGGGGCTATCCGGTGCGGAAGGGCTGCGCCCAGGCAGCGCTGGAGCAGTCGTCCTTCGCCTACACCCTGGATTATGTGGAGGAAAGCGCCATGACCAGTCTGGCGGAGTGTGAGGAGCGCGTCACGGACGGCAAATATTCCACCCACTACGATATAGAGCTGCTGAACACCCTGTATAGCTGGCAGGCCGGAGAAACGGAGCTGGATGCGGCCCTGGAGGCGCTCTACAATGACTGGGCGCTCTACCTGGATGAGTAGGCCGGCTGACCCCCTGGCTGCTGCTGGCCCCGATTTTGGTGGGTGTCACGGTCTTTTTCCTGATTCCCTTCGGCATTACGCTTTATGACAGCGTCGCCTTTGGCGTGACAGGCAGATTTGTAGGGCTGGAGAATTACATTCAGGTGTGGAACTCCTCCACCTTCCGCCTTGCGATGGGCAACACGCTGCGGTTCCTGCTGCTGGGCGTTCCGCTGATTATGGTGCTCTCCTTTGCGCTGGCGCTGCTGGCACAGAAGCGGTTTGCCGGGACGCGGCTGCTTCGTTCCGCCCTTCTGCTGCCT
>JAJQBL010000037.1 GCA_021203325.1 Clostridiales bacterium
GTTTGGGCGGGACGGGGGATTTTATGCGGGGAGGATGGCGGGATTTTTGGATATGTTTTCTCCTGAATAAGCGCAGCGTTCTTTCCCGACCGCAGGGCAAGAAAACTGTGGGAATCATCAACGTCATTGGCTCCCCTGAAAGGCAATGTCATCAGCTTAAGGGCCTTGCACTCCGTTACCCGTTTTTCCGTAGGGGCGCTTTGTGCGCCCGGCCCACGTTGCCTCCTTAGAAAAGGTGGGTGAAAGGAAACAGGTTTTTCCCTCACAGTGGGTCTCCTCAGATAACGTTCGCTATCAAGGCTTTGCCCGGCCTTCGCCGTCAAGCGGCATTTCCGCTGCGCTCCCTATGCCGAAGGCGGGCGGAACGTGCAATTTTGTTGCCCTTTGGTCGTGAAAATCTGACTGTAAGGGTACGTTCTTTCCCTCAACCCAGGATAGATTGTACCTTACGTTTATGACATTGCCTTTGAGGCGGAGCTGTCCGGTTTTTGGCCGGCCTGAGGGGTTCCCCCTGGTATGTTGACCGAAATCCCGATTTCCATGCTATCACCGCTCCGCATCTTGACGAATTCCCTTCCCGGTGTTAAAATAACTGCATTGAAAATTGCAGCCAGGGGCTGCTGACGGCGGTGAAAACACGCCAAAAAAATCTGATAAGGAGACCTACGATGGAAAAACACATTTCAATGCAGACATTAGAGAACTTTGACAGCGCCTTTCAGGGGTCCCGGGCCAACGCCGTGGCCATGAACGCCGTCACGGCCAACGGCATCAACGCCTCCGCCCGGCGCTGGACGGCCAGAGCGGAGAGCCGGAATCAGTTTTCCATCCAGCTGGACAACAGGGGCATCACCAACCAGAAGCAGAGCGGCCGCTGCTGGATGTTCGCGGCGCTGAACTGCCTGCGGTATGAGGTGATCCACAGCCTGAATCTGGAGGACTTCGAGCTGAGCCAGAATTACACCTTCTTCTACGACAAGCTGGAGCGGGCCAACTACTTCCTGGAGTGCATCCTGTCCACCGCCGACCGGGACATCACCGATCGGGTGGTGGCCCACCTGCTGGACACCCCCACCCAGGACGGCGGTCAGTGGGACATGATCAGCAATATTATTCAGAAATACGGCGTGGTGCCCAAGGACGCCATGCCGGAGACCGTCTGTTCCTCCGCCTCCCGGGAGCTGAACGGCCTGCTGTCCGAGGTGCTGCGGAGCGACGCCTGCGCCCTCCGGCGGGGCTACCAGGCCGGCAAGACCCTGGACGAGCTGCGGGCGGAGAAGGAGACCATGATGAGCGCCGTCTACCGGATGCTGTGCATCTCCCTGGGCACGCCTCCCAAAACGGTGGACTTTGAGGCCCGCACCAAGGACGGCTCCTTCATCCGGGACTGCGGTCTGACCCCTCAGGAATTCTATCAGAAGTATGTGAGGCTGGATTTGACCCAGTACATCAGCCTCATCAACGCCCCCACGGCGGACAAGCCCTATTACCGCAGCTACACGGTGCAGTACCTGGGCAACGTGCTGGACGGCCGGAGCGTCCGCTATGTGAGCCTGCCCATCGAGGTGCTGAAGGAGGCCGCCATCGCCCAGATGAAGGACGGCCAGCCGGTGTGGTTCGGCTGCGACATGGGCAAGCGGGTGGGCCGGCCCGACGGCGTGATGGACGTCAACGCCTTCGACTACGAGGCCCTGTTCGGCACCTCCGTCCCCATGACCAAGGCGGAGCGGCTGGACTACGGCCACAGCCGCATGACCCACGCCATGGTGTTCCAGGGGGTAGACCTGGACGAGAGCGGCGCCCCCATCCGCTGGCGGGTGGAGAACAGCTGGGGCGGCGACTCCGGCTTCAAGGGTATGTACCTGATGACCGACGGCTGGTTTGACGAGTATATGTACCAGGTGGTGGTAAATAAGAAGTACCTGGCCCCGGAGGTGCTGGCCGCCTATGACAGCGAGCCGGTGGAGCTGGCCCCCTGGGACCCCATGGGGGCGCTGGCGTAAGGGCCGCCTCAACAACTTTTCGGACAGAATTGAAGCGTGGGAACCGGCAGAGTTTGCCGGTTCCCACTGTTTGCCTGCCGCCCGGTCGGGGGCAATGTTGTCAACTTGAGGGTCTTGCACTTCGTTCCCCGTCTTTCCGTAGGGGCGCTTTGTGCGCCCGGCCGACCTTCCCCCTTAGAAAAGGCGAGTGAAAGGAAACAGGTTTTGCACTCACAGCGGGCCTCCTTAGATAACGTTCGCTATCGAGACTTTGCCCGGCCTTCGCCGTCAAGCGGCATTTCCGCTGCGCTCCCTACCCTTGCCAGGGAAGCGGGGCCTTGACTACCGCCTGCTGACCATTTACGGTATCCTCCTCGGTCAGTGACCCTCGCCAGCATAGCTGGCATCGGTTTCCGGCTAAAAATGTGCCACCGGCACATTTTTGGACGCCGTAAATTGATCCGCCAAGAAAAGCAGCAAAAGAAGGCGGCTCAAGAGGGGGACCTGCGCCCCCCTCTTAAGAATCTCCCCGTATCCCGCCGGGCTTCGCGCCGCCTGACCTGCAAGTGGTCTGTCAGGCAACAGACGAAGTAACTTTCAGGTGGTGAGACTGCCGCCGATGGCGGCTGGTCAGGATTGCCGTTCCGCCCTGCCGAAGGCGGGCGGAACGTGCAATTTTGTCATCCTTTGGTCGTGGAAATCTGACTGTCCCACCACGCTTTACACCTCATGGAAGATAGATTGCATTTTAAGCGGATGGCTTTTCCGGTAACCCATACCATAACCCCAAAATGACAAAAACCCGCCGCATCTGCTTATGATGCGGCGGGTTTTACATACGCGATGGTATCAGCCTTCCTGGGCGGGCTTTTCTTCCTCGGCGGGAGCTTCCTCAGCGGGAGCGGCCTCCTCAGCAGGAGCAGCCTCCTCGGCGGCGGGGGCTTCCTCAGCAGGAGCAACCTTCTCGGCGGGAGCGGCTTCTTCGGCGGCAGGGGCTTCCTCAGCGGGGGTTTCCTCGGCGGCGGGGGCGGTCTCCTCGGCGGCTGCTTCTTCGGCGGCGTCCTTGTCCTCCCGCATCTTCAGGTAGGCGGCGACGCCGCAGGCGGCAGCGCCCACAACGGCGGCGCCCACGACCCATTTTTTGATGCTCATTGACAGTTCCTTCTTTCTTTTGAGATGCTTCCCCCATCCTGTGTGGGAGATGGTAGCTTTATTCTATCAAGAAACGGTGGTTTTGTGTGAACAGAAAATGAATTTTTTGCAAGTTTCCGTCCGCAGGGAGATGCTGTCAGCGGCCGGCGACCGGCGGCGGGACGACCCCGCGGGGCGACCAGCCACCAGCCATTAGCCATTAGCCACTTACCCCGGCCGTTCGGCGAAGAACCTCTCGATCTCCGCCCTTTGGGCGGCCACGCTGCCCTGGGCGAAGAAGGGCTTTCCCCCGCCCCGGCCGGAGAGGGCGCGGTTCAGCTCCTTCACCAGCCCCCGGAGGTCTCCGCCGGTCTGGCCCAGGGCGTATTTGTAGCCCTGGCTGTTGTCGCCGGAGAACACGGCGGCCAACCCGCCGCACTGCTCCATGATGGCCACCGCCAGCTTCCGCACGCCGTCGGCGGTGAGGCCCTCCTCAAAGCGGACCACGTTCCCCGCCCCGGCGCAGGACGCCGCGATGCGGGCGAAGGACTCCGTCTCCAACGCCACGGTGCGGTAGGTCAGCCGGGCGTTCTCCGCCTTCAGCCGCTCCACCGCTTTGGCGGTCTCCATGGGCTTGGCGGAGAGGGCCACGGAAACGGCGCGGTTCTGGGCCTCGATGGCGTGGACATAGGCCAGCGCCCGGCGTCCGGACAGCATTTCGATGCGGCTGCCGCCCCGGAACTTCTGGACGCTGATGAGCTTGATGAGCCCCACCTGGCCGGAGGAGGTCACATGGGTGCCGCAGCAGGCGCACAAATCCGCCCCGGGGAAGGCCACCAGCCGCACCGGCCCCTCCAGGGCCTTCTTGGAGCGGTACTCCAGCGCCGCCAGCTCCGCCGCCTCCGGGTACCAGGCCCGGCAGGGGATGTCCTGCCACACCACCCGGTTGGCCTCCACCTCGTATTCCGCCAGTTCCTCCGGGGTGATCTCCACATCCAGGTCCACGGTGATGGTGTCGGCCCCCATGTGGAAGCCCACGTTGCTGCACCCCGTTTTCCTGTGGATGACCCCGGTGAGAAGATGCTCCCCGGAGTGGTTCTGCATATTGTCAAAGCGGAAGTCCCAGTCCAGCGTGCCGGCGACGGCGGCCCCCGGCTCCAGCGGGCCGTCGGTGTAGTGGAGGATGACCCCGTCCCGCTCATGGGTGTCGGTGACGGTCACGCCCCCCAGGGTCCCCCGGTCCCCCGGC
>JAJQBL010000115.1 GCA_021203325.1 Clostridiales bacterium
CATCACTATGGATATTCTTTTTACTATTGCAGTTTCATTTTACAATGCGCCGAAAAATTGTGTCGAACAAAAGGAAGAACAACCAGGTTGTTGAGATCGATTTGCTGAGACTTGCCCGGGCTTGTTTGAAAAAACTGTGGTTTATCATTACATTTTCGCTGCTGTTCGGTTCCTGCGCCTACCTGGGCACAAAATATTACGTCACCCCCATGTATCAATCCACCGTGAAACTTTATGTGAATAACTCGGATATCAGTGTTGGAAACGTGAGTATTTCCACCAGCGATTTGACGGCATCTGTTCAGCTGGTGGATGTATACGAGGCGATTTTGGACACCAAGGATACGTTGGACGTCGTCATAGAGCAGTCCGGTTTGGATTACACCTATTCGCAGGTCTCCTCCATGCTGTCCACGTCCTCGGTGAATGACACGCAGATTTTCCAGGTGACGGTGACAAATGCAGACCCTGTGGAGGCGGAGCTGATCGCTTCCACGATTGGCGAAGTGCTGCCGGATGTGATTGCCGAGATTATCGAGAGCGCAGATGCGCGTGTCGTAGAGCATGCAATTGTTCCTTCCAAGCCAAGTTCTCCTAATTATATGAGGAATACCATGATGGGGATGATGCTGGGGTTCGTGCTGTCGGTCGGTATCATTGTGCTTTTGGAAATGATGAATACCACGATTCGCGAAGAACAGGATTTTGTGGACATCGTGGAAATCCCGATTTTGGCCTATATACCGGATAGCGGCGCAAAACCCAAAAAGAGTAGTTCTTACGGCCACTATGAGACTGCTTCTGTCGGAGGGAAAACACTTGAGCAAGAAAAAAAGCAAGCGAACATTGACATCTTTTATGATGACAGTTCCCTCTGCGACAAAATGAGTTTTTCTATGTCGGAGTCCTTTAAAATGCTTCGTACAAAGCTAAGCCTGACGCTGCCGCAGGAAGAAGGACAGAAAAAGTGCAACATCATCGGCATCACCAGCGCGATGAAGGGCGAGGGAAAAACACAGACCGCCATCAATCTTGCATATTCCTTTGCGGAGGCGCAAAATAAGACGCTGCTCATTGAGGCCGATATGCGGCTTCCAAATATGCAAAAGCGCCTTGCCCTGAAGCGTACTGTTGTAACAACGGGGCGTCAGGATGCCAACCAGGGGCGGTTAGGACTTTCCAATTTGCTGGTTGGACAGGCGTCTGACATCGAAGTGATTCAGAACTATAAATCAGCGCGCGGCATTAGCTTCGATGTCATTGCCGGCGGAGATATTCCGCCCATGCCGTCAGAGCTGCTCGGATCTGAACAGATGAAAGCGGTTCTGCAAAGGCTGTCCAAGGAGTACCAATACATTATCCTGGATCTACCGCCGGTTTCTATTGTCACCGATGCGATCGCTGTGTCGACAGTGGTTGACGGCTATGTCGTCGTCGTTCGGCGCAATGTCTGCGATCAGCGGGCGTTGGAAGACACGATGTATCAGCTACGTCTGGTGAACGCCAAGCTGTTGGGCTGTGTGTTCAATGGCAGCGATTCCAATGAAAAGGGCGAGTATCGCAGGGGGTCGAAATACTATTACGGATATGGATATGGATATGGGTACGAACACAGAGATGCCTCCCAAAAAGGTTGAGATCGCGGGGAAGCGGTAGAGATTGCATCTCTGTCGCTTCGGATGCCAAGGTGGTGACAATGTTCCCATATGCAGAAAAAAGCATTGAAAATTTTGGCCGTGATTTTCCTCCTGCTGGCAGGTGTTTGCGTTGCCCTGGTTGTTCGCAATACATGGCACCAGAGCGAAACCAGCAAGAAGGGACAGGAGGATTTGGCGTCCGGCTCCGATTCATCTGATTCATCTGTTGAGGAGGTGGTTGAGGAGCCCATTGTGGAAGAGGAATCGTCAGAGGCAGAACCAGAATCAGAACCTTATGTCAGTCCCATTGATTTTGCAGCGCTCCAGGAGGTGAACCCGGATATTTTTGGCTGGCTCGAAATTCCTGGCATGGATCTGAGCGAACCGCTGTTAAATCGTGCAGGAGATAATGTGTACTACCTGACGCGGGATAGCGATGGGGCGGATTCCAATGCAGGTTCCCTGTTCGTCGAAGATTACAACAGCCTGGATTTCAGCGACCCCGTGACAGTGATTTACGGACATAACATGAGGTCAGGCGCCATGTTTGGCTTCCTGCAAGAGCGATTCAGTGACAGCACATTCTTTGAAGCGAATCGCACGTTCACAATTTATTTGCCGGAAGCGGAATATGAGTATACGGTTTTTGCGGCGGTTCCATATAGCGATGAACACCTTCTCTACTATCACGACTTCACGCAGTTCTCCGAATTGGAGGCGTTTATCGAAGATGTATACGCAACACGGAGCCTGATTGCGAACGTAGATACTTCCATTACCATTGAGGAAGGCGACCGTATTGTCATTTTATCGACCTGTCTCGGTGGTGATAATACGCAGCGCTATTTGGTGATGGGTGTCTATAAAAGTTTGGAGACCGAAACCGAAGAAACACAGGCTGAGAACAGCCTAAATTAAGGAGGAATCATCCATGAAGAAAATGAAAAAAGTATTGACCCTGGTGCTTGCCTTCGCCACGGTCCTGTCCCTTGTCGTATCGGCAAGCGCCAGCAACTACATCAGCAGCGTTGTGCAGTACGAGGCTCCCCCCATCTCGAACATTACGATGAAGGATGCCGATGGGAATCCCCTGGATCTCACGTTTGATTATGGCGACATTATCGTCACCCCGGTCAGTGAGTCTCACACGCTGGAAGACATTGACGCAGCCGCCCGTGAGGCGCTGGAAGCCGCCTATAAAGAGATCGAAGAGGCCGAGGATCTGGCGGCGTATTTCGGTCTGCCCGAGCTGACCAACGAGGACGAGTACTATGTTGTCTCCGCCCTGTTTGATATCACTTGTGTCCGCACTGCTATTGAGGGCGTGGCGAATCTGTTTGCGGCCGGCGGCAGCCTGACGTTTACCTTCGACAGCAAGGTCTACAATGATCCTGACAGGGTTTCCGTCCTGGTTCAGTGCGATGGCATCGGCGGGGACTGGGACAGCTGCACGGTTGAGAGCGCTACTGCTTCTTCTGTAACGGCTACCTTTACGCAGTTCTGCCCCGTTGCCATTGTGGAAGTTGCCTCTACTACGGATGATACCGGCACGTCCGGCTCTGGCTCCGACAGCTCTGACGGTTCTGTCGTCTCCCCCAAGACTTCTGACGGCGTGCCTGTTTACGCGATTGGCGCTGTGACGTTTGTCGTTCTCGCCGGGGCTTGCTTCGTTGTCAGCAAGAAGCGTGCTTAAACTAAAATTAGGAGACCCTTATGCAGAGTCGCAAAGGACAAAATAAGAAATATGTTGTCATATTAATTTTGTCTGTATTGTTGATGGCTCTCGTGATGGCAGGCCTCTGGCTCCTTCAACAAGAGGAAGAGCCGGAGGCCTTCTCATCTTCCATTGACGAGACAGATGAAGCAAATTCGGACACCCCTGGCGTCGTTTATTTCGACGGAGAGGCATACGTCCCAAAGGAGCATATCACAACAACGCTGATTTTGGGCATTGATGAAACCGGGTTGATGGAGAGCAATGGTTCCTATATCAACTCGGCTCAAAGTGATTTTGTGACGTTAATCGTGCTTGACGAGGACTCGGGCAGTTATTCGCTGCTCCAGTTGAACCGGGACACCATGTTGGATGTACGGTGTTATGGCATCGGTGGCGCATATTTGGGCGCCGAGGTCATGCAGCTGGCTCTGGCCCATACCTATGGGGATGGGATGGAGGACAGCTGTGAGAACTCGGTAACGGCTGTCAGCAATTTTCTCTATGGCGTTGAAATCGACCATTATATTGCGGTGAATATGACCGGAATTGAACTGATGGTTGATGGAATTGGCGGCGTTACAGTCACCATACAGGACGATTTTTCAAGCATTGATCCCTCCCTGGTGGAAGGGGAAACAATGACGCTCACCGGAAGCCAGTGCGTCACCTATATCCGGGCACGAAAAGATGTGGGAGGTCAATCCAATCCGGCCCGGATGGAGCGCCAGAAACAGTTTATGCTTGAGGTGATGGAGCAGCTTCAGGTCAAGTGGAGCGAGGACAGCGATTCGATGGCAGGCGTGTTGATAGACATCGCATCCTATATGCTGTCGGATTGCTCCGCCACAAAGCTGTTCAATTTAGTGGAGCAGTTCGCAAATTGCGAGTGTGAAGGGATCATCAGTCCTGACGGAGAAGCGGTAGTGGGCGACGAATATATGGAATTTTATGCCGATGAGGATTCTGTGAAGCAGTGTGTGATCGAGCTCTTCTACCATCTGGCGGAAAATGACACAGACGATTGAGCCAAATCGCAGCTTTTTCTGCATTTCTCCTTTAGAACGAGCACCGCAGCTATCAATTATGCTCCTGACAGGAATGGCCCCCTCATGATGCACAATCGCTGTGAAAATCAAAATAGAAATGGAGAAATGCCAGGCGGCATCGCCAAAAGGGCCTGCTGCCTGGCCGACATACGCAAATGATTGACTTTCATTCACATATTATCCCCTGCGTGGACGACGGCAGCTCCTCCGTAGAGGAAAGCGTGCAAATGCTCCGCCTTTCCTATCAGGATGGGGTCAGAAAAATCGTGGCGACGCCCCATTTCTATGCACAGGAGGATACACCGGAGCGGTTTCTCGCACGGCGAGACGCAGCCTGGGAGCGGTTGGCCCCCAGGCTGTCGGAGGATATGCCGGAGATTTATCTGGGCGCGGAGGTGTATTATTACGACGGGATTTCCAACACCGAATGTCTGTCACAGCTGTGCGTAGGGCAAAGCTCTCTTCTGCTGTTGGAAATGCCCTTTCGTAAGTGGTCAGAGCGGATGATCGCCGAGGCAATCGACATTGTGCGCGGCAGAGGGTTCACGGTTCTGCTGGCCCACATTGACCGTTATTTTACGTTTCAGGACCCGGATGTCTGGGATCTGCTGAGTGAAAACGGAGTTCTGTTTCAGGTGAATGCCGCTGCGTTTCTGGATGGCTGGCTTTCCCGCCGGAGGGCCTTGCGCCTGCTGCGGGAGGGGAAAATTGCAGCGCTTGGTTCTGACTGCCATAACATGACAAGCCGGAAACCAAACCTGGGCCGCGCTTATGCGGAAATCGAAAAACGGGCCGGTCAGGATGTTCTCCGCCAGATAGATGAAAAATCAGGCCGGTTACTCG
The DNA here is from genome assembly GCA_021203325.1 of Clostridiales bacterium. Lineage (GTDB taxonomy): Bacteria > Bacillota > Clostridia > Oscillospirales > Oscillospiraceae > Onthomonas. Next base: position 5,244 of record JAJQBL010000115.1, read on the forward strand.
CCGGAATGTATAGCACCGCGCATGTCTGACGGTTAAGGAAACAACAAATTTCGAGCGCGCAGGAGACTGTGCGCTCTTTTTTTGCCATAGAATAGCTGCGCCTGAAAAAATGCCTCCCAAGGGGCGGCTCGAAACGCTGCGCGGGGGCCTGTGGGAAGGGCGGGGGAGCTTCTGTTGAAAACCCTATCACAATGGAGGTCTACACCGGATGAAAAAGAGCTTCCGGCAAATTCCTGCGCTTTGCTGCCTCATCACTGCGCTCCTGGTCGGCTGTGGCGCCGAACCGGCCACCAGCAACGTTCTCTCTGAGGCATCCACGTCAGTCACCGAGGAAATCATTGACCTGGCTCATCTTCCGGCATACTCAGGCGACCCGTATGGGGGAGGCTGTCCTTTTTCTGGGAAAATGAGAATTCCGCGGGAATATGTCAGAATATTGGAAAGAACTGCAACAAACCCGGCAGCTTCACCCCGGAAATGGAGTTGTAGAACTGTGAAACTGAAATGATTCAGAGGTTCCCCCAAGGGGGCCTCTGAATCATTATGACTGCTGTCAAGTGTGATGGTTTTTGATGATTGCCGTCGTTCCGTTCCGGCGGTCCATGCGCCGTGAGGCCGATTCGGGAGCGGGCCGATACGCCCCCGCTCATTGCCCGTCCTGCACGTCCTCCGGTTCTTCCGGGTGCAGAATCGCCTGCACCAGCTTTTTTATCTTATCGGAAATCCACAGCACCATTCTGCGGATGCCGTCCACCATAATATTGGCGGAGAGGGACACCTCAAAGGCCAGCAGCACGAATACCACCAGCACCAGCCAGGCCCCGTGGCTCAGGGCCGCCAGGTCCAGGGAGAAGATGGGCTGGAGGAAGAGAATGCAGAAGGCGAAGGCCACCACACAGGCTGCCATCAGCAGCCTCCGCAGGACGTTATAGGGCTTGCAGGTCCGGTGAACCATCAGCAGGCCCACCACCGCCACCACCAGAGTGCAGATGGTGCTCAGTTCGTCGGCGGTCAGTTCAAAGACGATATAAAACAGCACCACGCCGATGCTCAGCACCAAATCGCTGATGGCGGAGGGCAGCGCCCGGTAGACGACGTTTTGCATAAAGTGGCCCTGAATCCGCTTCTTGTTCGGCTCCAGCGCCATGACGAAGGAGGGCAGGCCGATGGTGATGGCGCTGACCAGGCTCATCTGGGAGGCGGAGAAGGGGTAGGTGAAGGTAAAAATCAGCGAGATGGCCGCCAGGCACAGGGAAAAGATGTTTTTGACCAGGTACAGGCTGGCGGAGCGCTCGATGTTGTTGATGACCCGCCGTCCCTCCGCCACCACGGAGGGCATGGCGGAGAAGTCGGAGTCCAGCAGGACGATATGGCTGACCTGGCAGGCCACCTGACTGCCGGAGGCCATGGCCACCGAGCAGTCCGCCTCCTTCAGCGCCAGCACATCGTTGACGCCGTCCCCCGTCATGGCCACGGTGTGGCCCGCCCGGTGCATGGCCCGCACCAGCTGACGTTTTTGCTCCGGCGTCACCCGACCAAAGACGGTATAGCGCTCCGCCGCCTGGGCCAGCTCCTCATCGGTGCGGAGGGTGCGGGCGTCCACATATTGGTCGGCGTTGGGAATCTCCGCCCGAAGGGCCACCTCCGAGACGGTGACGGGGCTGTCGCCGGAGATGACCTTGACGGCCACACCCTGCTGCCGGAAATACCGGAAGGTCTCCGGTGCGTTGTCCCGAATCTTGTTGGTCAAAAGCACCAGCGCCAGCGCCTCCACAGGCCCCGGCAGCGCGTCGCCCTCCAGCTTGCCCTCACAGCGGGCCATCAGCAGCACCCGGCAGCCCAGGCGGGAGTAGTGCTCGATCTCCTCGCTGTACCGCCCGTACTGACTGCCCAGCAGATTTTCCGGCGCCCCCAGAAGATAGGTGCCCTCCCCGGCGAAGGTTACGCCGCCATACTTCCGGGCGGAGGTGAAGGGCAGGGCCTGGGTGACCACCCGGCGGGAGTGCTGGCCGTCAAAGTAGCGTTTCAGCGCCGCCATGGTCTCGTTGTCGTTCTGCATGGCAAAGACATAGTCCGCCAGGATGTTCCGCAGCTCGTCCAGTCTGAGGGGAGAGGCGCTCACCGCCACCAGGTCCTCCACCACCATCTTCGGTTCGGTGATGGTGCCGGTCTTGTCCACACAGAGGGTGTCCACCCTGGCCAGGGTCTCAATGCATCCCATCTCGTGCACCAGGGTATGGCGCTGGGCCAGGCGCAGCACACCGGCCATCAGCGCCAGGGAGGTCAGCAGATACAGCCCCTCCGGAATCATCCCCACCAGGCTGGCCACGGTGGAGACCACGCCGTCCTGCACCGTGTTGCCCAGCACCGCGATCTCCTTATAGGCCATGGCAATGCCCAGGGGAATGATGACAATGCCGATGGCCAGCACCAGACGGTTCAGGGCGCGCATCATCTCCGACTGGGGCTGCTGCTGAGTCTGCTTCGCCTGGAGGGTCAGCTTGGACATATAGGAGTCCCGGCCCACGGCGGTCAGCCGTGCGCGGCACTCTCCGGACACCAGATAGGAGCCGGAGAGGAGGTCATCTCCCGGTTCCTTCCTGATTTCATCCGCCTCACCGGTCAGCAGCGACTCGTTCACCAGGCACTGTCCATCCACCACTTTGGCGTCGGCGTAGATTTGGCCGCCCGCACGGAAAATGGCGATGTCGTCCCGCACCGTGTCATAGGCGGAGACGGTGCGCAGCTCCCCATCCCGCACCACGTTGGCCTTCGGGTTGGTCAGCAGGCTCAAACTGTCCAGCTTCTTTTTGCTCCGCCACTCCTGCACGATGCCAATGCAGATGTTGGCGATGACCACAATGAGGAAGGTCATCTCGTTCCATGCGCCGACGGCGCACACCGCAATGGCCAGCACGAAGAAAATCAGGTTGAAGTAGGTGCAGACGTTGGAGCGGATGATGTCCCCCAGCGATTTGGAGGTGGAATCCAGCTCCACGTTCCGGCAGCCGCCCTCCATCCGCTCCTGCACCTGCCCGGCGGTCAGACCCTGATCAGGGGCGGCGGAGACTACGGCAATCTTCCGGACGGGGGCCGCCTCCGCCTCTGCGGGCGGCTGTTTTCTGCGGACAGCCCGTTTTGCCGGACGCGCTCCGTTTCCTTTTTTCTCAGACAAAAGCTCATCTCCCAGGGTTCCGGTTCGACCACGCCGCACCGCTGCACTGTATCGGCACGATAACCCATTTTTATCATTTTATCACACGATTCAGACAGAAACAACAAATAAGATTTAAAGAATTTATGAAATGTGTAAACGGTCCAATCATGCGGCCCGTGAAACCCGCAGAGATACAGCCAACCGCTCCCGTGCTCATTGGGCGTTCCACCGATTTTCCTCCGGCTTATCTGTCAGAATACCTAATTTCTACTGCGTTTAAATGCAAAAAAGCGAATAATCCTTGCATTATGGGGAAAGAAGCTGTATAATAAATCAGTCAAAGCGGGGTTCACGCCATTGGCTGTCTGCTTTGACCCGGCGGGAACCCCGATACTTCCGCTGCTGCTCTCCGGCCCGCCCGTGGGGGCAGTCAGTGGGAAAATTTTAATTCAGGAGTGACTAGAATGAAGAAACTGCTTGCCATGCTTCTGGCGCTGTCCATGTGCCTGTCCCTGGTCGCCTGCGGCTCCAGCAGCGCCTCCACAGGTGACGATTCCGCAGGGGGATCTGACACCTTTGCCCAGGAGGACTCCAGCGCCGCGTCCGAATCCAACGCCGAGGCGGAGGACGATGCCGGGGAGACGGAGGACGATGAGGCGTCCGCCACCCTCACCACCGTCACCGAGGGCGTCCTCACCATGAGCACCAACGCCGCCTTCCCGCCCTATGAGATGACCACCGATGACGGCGGCTTTGAGGGCATTGACGTGGAGATCGCCACCGCCATCGCGGAAAAGCTGGGCCTGGAGCTCCAGATCGACGACATGGACTTTGACTCCGCGCTGCTGGCCGTTCAGCAGGGCAAGAGCGACATCGTCATGGCCGGCGTCTCTGTCACGGACGATCGTCTGCTGGTGATGGACTTCTCCGACTCCTACGCCACCGGCGTGCAGGTGGTCATTGTCCCCGAAGGCTCTGAAGTGACCGTTGACACCCTGGGGGATTACGTCATCGGCACCCAGCGGGCCACCACCGGCAACATCTACTGCACCGACGATTACGGCGAGGATCATGTGGTGGCCTATGACAACGGCGTCACCGCCGTCCAGGCCCTGATGAACGGACAGGTGGACTGCGTCGTCATCGACAGCGCCCCCGCCCAGGAGTTTGTCGCCGCCAATGCCGGTCTGACCATTCTGGACACCGAGTATGTCAGTGAGGAGTACGCCATCGGCGTGGCCAAGGGCAACTCTGCCCTCCTGGAGGCAATCAACGAGGCCCTGGCCGAGCTGACTGAGGACGGCACCATTCAGTCCATTCTGGACAAGTACATCACTGCCGAGTAATACTGCATCTGTCTGACAAAGAGGGCGACCGATCTCGCCCTCTTTGTGCTGTCCATTTGAGAGAAAGGGGTTGTTTTTTTGGATTACTATACCCAGTGGAAGGCGCTGATCTCCAGCGGGGAAGACGTCACGTTCTGGCAGGAGTTCTACGTCAAATTCTATCAGGCCTTTATTGAGGCCGACCGGTGGAAGCAATACCTGGGCGGCGTAGGCACCACCCTGGTGGTGACCGCCATGGCCCTGGTCATCGGCATCATTCTGGGCGTTCTGGTGGCCATGCTCCGCACCGCCCACGACCAGCAGCTGCCCGGCCACCGCAACCCCCTGCTGGGGGTGCTTAACGCCGTATGCTCCGTCTACACCACGGTCATTCGGGGTACGCCGATGATGGTTCAGCTGCTCATCATGGGCATGGTCATCTTCGCCAGCAGCCGCAACTTCACCGCTGTAGGCGCCCTGACGCTGGGCATCAACTCCGGCGCCTATGTGTCGGAGATCATCCGGGGCGGCCTCATGTCGCTGGACCCCGGGCAGGCGGAGGCGGGCCGCTCCCTGGGCCTGGGGTACCTGGATACCATGCGCTATATCGTCATTCCACAGGCGTTTAAGGCGGTGCTCCCCGCCCTGAGCAATGAATTTATCATCCTGCTGAAGGACACCTCTCTCATCACCTACATCGGCGGCAAGGAACTGCTCTATGCCGCTCAGGGCATTTACAGCCGCACCTATGAGGCCATGTTCCCGCTGATTGGCACCGCCCTGATTTATCTGGCCATGGTCATGGTGCTCACCTGGCTCCAGGGGAAACTGGAAAGGAGGCTGCGCGAAAGTGATCGTCGTTAAAGATTTGCACAAGCGCTTTGGTGACAACGAGGTGCTGAATGGCATTTCGGAGCATATTCAGGTGGGGGAAAAGGTGGTCATCATCGGCCCCTCCGGTTCCGGCAAATCCACCTTCCTCCGCTGTCTCAACCTGTTGGAGATGCCCACCAGCGGTGAGATTATCTTTGACGGGGTGTCCATGACCGACCCCAAGACCAACATCAATCAGATGCGCCAGAAGATGGGCATGGTGTTTCAGCACTTCAATCTGTTCAACAACCTCACCGTCATGAAGAATATGACGCTGGCCCCGGTGCGGCTCAAACTGATGAATAAGCAGGAGGCGGAGGAAAACGCCATGGTCCTGCTGCGCCGGGTCGGCCTGGCGGACAAGGCTGGGGCCTATCCCTCCCAGCTCTCCGGCGGCCAGAAGCAGCGGATCGCCATTGTCCGCGCCCTGGCCATGAAGCCCAAGGTCATGCTCTTTGACGAGCCCACCTCCGCCCTGGACCCGGAGATGGTGGGCGAGGTGCTGGAGGTAATGAAGGAGCTGGCCGATGACGGCATGACCATGGTGGTGGTCACCCATGAGATGGGGTTTGCACGGGAGGTCGCCACGCGGGTCCTCTTCATGGACGGCGGCGGCATCTTGGAACAGGGCACCCCGGAGCAGATTTTCTCCAATCCCCAGGAGGAGCGGACGAAGCTCTTCCTCTCCAAGGTTCTGTAAGTTCCGCTGTACGCAGGGGGCTGCTACGCCATATCCGTTCGATGGGATATGCGACAGGATATGACTGCCCTGCAAAAATTAACCCGGTATATAAAGGATTATGGTTCTGAAGCATCTGAGGATTTTGCGGCGGTGCAGGAGGCTATGGGCGGCATCTGCCTGAAACAGGGCAGAAGTTCAAAAGCCTCGGAGCATTTCAAAGAAGCAACCGGTATTTATGGAACCATATGGGAAGACTCACCGGAACAGGTTGAAGTAAAATGTCAGGAAATCGGCGAGCTCTACCCGCAGGCAGAAATCGGACTTGCACAAAAACTTCTATCGCAGAAATCATATAAGGATTATCATAGGCAGACAAAAAGATGGCTCTATTTTGAACCATCTTTTTGTCTGTCTTTTTATATTTTAACGGTGCATCTTTCACTTCAAAAATCATTTCTGAAAACAGTCAAAATCCACTCAATTCCCGGTCAACGAGCTTTTCTCCCTTTTCCGGCATTTTGCCATTGCAGCTGCCGGTTTCCGCCGTGTACAGGTTACAGTTGCTCCAATACCTTTCCAATATCATCATTGATACAGATGGATTTTTTCCGTATTTCATCCGGGGCATAGGCTTCATTCAGGTTGATGCAGGCATATGTCGCGTCCGGCCACTCGTGAACCATGCGCCAGAAGCTGAATTTTATTATGCCGGGCGTATTCATGCCCGTTCCCAGCTCAAGAAACAGCGTTTTCATATTCCGGTGACGGCGAAGGAACAATGAGTAACGCTCCGCGGCCCTGTGCCAACCTTCATCCTCCACAAAGGTATCATCGCAGCGCAGATTCACATTCATGGGTGCGCCGCAGACCGGGCAGCGGGGAATCAGCTCCGAGGGAATCTTCATGTCCCTTTGCGCTTTTACCATCTGCCGGACGGCTGCTTCGTTGTTATAGGTTTTGTGATGACAGGGTTTGGAGCATTGGAACAAACCGTAATCCCCCTGGGTATAGAACAGCCGCTTCTTGTCGAACCCGGCCAGCTGGAATTGATGGTCCACGTTGGTGGTCAGCACGAAATAGTCCCTGTCCCGTACCAGCGCCAGCAGGTCGGCGTAGGGCTTCCCCACCCCCGCCTCATAGCGGTTGACCAGAATGTGCCGGGACCACCACGCCCAGTATTCCTCCAGGGTTTCAAAGGGATAGAACCCGCCGGAATACATATCGGTGATGCCGCATTTCCGGTGAAAGTCCGAAAAATATTTTTCAAAGCGTTCTCCGCTGTAGCTCATGCCCGCCGACGCGGAGAGGCCGGCCCCGGCGCCGATGACAATGGCGTCCGCAGTCTCCAGCTCATAGTTCAGCCGTTCGATCTGATTGGAGGAGGTTTTGGTAGAGCTGTAAGTCGATGTCCTTAAAAACATTGAAGATTACCTCAATTTCACTGTGGGTCTGTTCCCTGTATGCTTTCACGGTGCTGACGGCGATTTCCGCCGCCCTGTCGTTGGGGAAGTGAAATTCCCCGGTAGAGATGCAGCAGAATGCAACGCTGGGAATCCCGTTTTCCTCCGCCAGCTCAAGGCAGGCGCGGTAACAGGAGGCCAGCAGCGCCTTGTCCTTCCCGGTGAGCCAGCGGCCAACGATGGGGCCGACGGTGTGGAGCACATAGTCGCAGGGCAGATTGAACGCCGGGGTGAGCTTCGCCCTGCCGGTCTCCTCCTCGTGTCCCTGCCGCGCCATCAGCTCCGCGCAGGCGGCGCGCAGCTGAATCCCCGCGTAGGTGTGGATGGCGTTGTCAATGCAGCCGTGGTTCGGGCAGAAGCAGCCCAGCATCTGAGCGTTGGCGGCGTTGACGATGGCCCCGCAGCGCAGCGTCGTGATGTCCCCCTGCCAGAGGTAAATGCCCTCCTGCACCGGCGTCAGGTCGGATAACTCCGTTATGCCTTTCTGCCGGGTGGCCTCCTGTAAATAGGCGTCCTGCACCGCCAGGAAGTCCTGGCTGACCGGCTTCGGCATCCGCACATTGAACAGCGCCCGGAGGAGCCGCTTCTGCTGGAATGTGTCGGCGGGGAGCTCCATACCCTGATACCGGGTGTCCTCCCCAAGAAGGGCATGGATCAAATAGACTCTGCGTTCGTCCTGGGTCATGGTTATCCTCTCTTTTCAATGGCCTGCTTCGGGCAGATTTCCATGCAGCGTCCGCAGTGGAGGCAGCGGCGCTGGTCGATGACCACCGGCGTCACAGCGCTGTCGATGCACTTCTGGGGGCAGACGGAGCAGCACCGCTTGCAGCCGATGCAGGCACTGCCCACAAAGTAGCCGCTCACCACGGCCTCCGGCTGGCCGATCACAATGCTGTCCCGCGTCACATGGGCCGGGTCGCTGATGTCGAAGTATTCCCCGCCGGCCTCGTACAGCCGGAACACCTCCAGGGCAGAGCGGGTGTCGCCGGGATAAATTGCCTGCATATAGGGGTTCTTTTCAAAAATCTCATCCAGCTTTTCGCCGCCGATGTTCTGAACCTTTCCGCGCAGGGAGACGGATTTCTGGTCCTTTGTGGCGGACAGGGCGATGTACTTCTGCTCCATGAGCTGGGTGTAAAAGGCTTTGCCCTTCGCCGTCAGGAAGTACACGCCCGTTTCATCCCAAAGCATCATATCAATGGTGCGGGTCTGGGGATGGCCGTCGGAGCCGATGGTGGCGACGGTGACGGAGTGAAGGTCCTCCACCAGCAGTTTCAAATAGTCGTTTCTGTTCATATGGTATCAGTCTCCCATTTTACGAAGCGGAGCGTCTGGCGACGTATTTCTGCCGTCAGACGCTCCAAAGGTCACGTTTCCCGGGAATCAGAACCGGCAGGGCGGATTGCCGGGGAAGGCCGCAATCACGGTGCGGCGTGCCCCGGGCAGAGCGCCGCGCAGACAGGGAACGTGCCCCGTCAGCCGATGAGCCAGGCGGCCATTTCGTCGGCGGCCTTCATTGCGTCCCCGTTCTCCAGGGCGGAGCCGGGGACGTTGACATTGCCAACCACATAGGCCCTGTAATCCCGGAAACCGGCGGTGGCGAAGCTCTTCAGGTTGGTCTCCACCATCTGGGTGTACACATCCACCGGGCCGAAGCCGGAGCAGAAATAACCGGCCAGCTTCTTGTCCTTGCGGGTGGCCATGGACATATCGGGCTGGGTGAAGTCCATGAAGGCGTAGGTGCGGTCCAGGAACGCCTTCAGCTGGGCGGGGAACTGATCCCAATGGACAGGGGAGAGGAGCAGCATGGCATCGCAGCTGTCGATGGCGGGAATCAGAGCGGTGAAGTCGTCCTTCTGGACGCAGTTGGGGGTGTGCAGACGCTTGCAGCCGTCGCAGGCAAGACACGGGCGCACATCCTGCTCACCGATGTTAAAAGTTGTGACCTCGGCCTTCCCCTCCAGCTGCCGGGCGAATCTCTCTGCCAGGGCGTAGGAGTTGCCGTTGCGGCGCTTGCTTGCGTTGATGATAAGTACCTTTTTCATGATGATGACCTCCAAAGATTCATTTTTGTAAGAGCTTTTTACTGGTTTCATTGTACCAGCCGTTTGGCAGCTTGTGAAGTACGCACAATATTGTGGTATAGTTACCGGCAGGAAACCGTGTTTTGGCCGGTTTTCTGCGCTTCGGGAGGCTTGCAATTTCCTCCTGCCGGTACTATAATAAGGGAGTACAGAGAAAATGTAAAGTAAGCACATTATTGTGCCATAGTCACCAAACGGAAACCATAGGAGGTCGTTCGTATGGAAACCCAAAAGGACATCGCAGCAACGCCGGCCAGGGAGCTGCCCGCCTGCCCGGTGGAGACGACTTTAATGTTAATCAGCGACAAGTGGAAGGTATTGATTCTCCGGGACCTGATGCCCGGAACGAAGCGGTTTGGTGAGCTGAAAAAGTCCATCGGCCACGTCTCCCAGAAGGTGCTGACGGCGCAGCTGCGGTAGATGGAGGCCAGCGGCCTTGTGACCCGCACCGTATTTCCCGAGGTGCCGCCCCATGTGGAGTACACCCTGACCGATTTGGGGTACAGTCTGAAACCGATTCTGGACGCCATGCGGGAGTGGGGCGAAAACTATCAGGCGAAAAACGCCTGAACGCAGTTGTCCTGCCCATTTGGTTCGGTTGCGCTCCTTCGCCCGCCGGTTTTGCGGGGTTCTGCCTGTCCCACAACCCCCGCCAAAACAAAAAGAACCCCCTGACTCCGAATCAGAATCAGGGGGATTCACTGGCGCGGAAGGAGGGATTTGAACCCTCGCGACGGTTGCCCGTCCTACGCCCTTAGCAGGGGCGCCTCTTCGACCTCTTGAGTACTTCCGCAAAAAGGTAGAATCAACGTGACTGTCAAGTTGTAGGAAAGAAATTGGCGGAGAGAGTGGGATTCGAACCCACGGTACGTTGCCGTATCACCAGTTTTCAAGACTGGCTCCTTAAACCGCTCGGACATCTCTCCAAATCGGCGCACTCACAAGTGCTTATTTACTATACCGCAGATTCGCCCCTTTGTCAAGCTTTTTTTGCGAAAGAACAGGGAATTTTTCAGGGGAACCAAACCGGGCCTGCCCCGGCAGGGGCAAAAACGCCTTTCCTGAACCGGGTGACGCTGCCGGAAGGAAACGCCGCCCCTGCCCGCGGGAGCGCACAGGCCCGTTCAGCCTGTGCGATTCTGCGCAGGCGTCTGCTCCGGCGGGGCAGGGAAGAGAATCCGCAGGGAAAACCGTCCCTCCTCCGCCCGGATGGAGAGCTCTCCGCCGTACCGCTTCGCGATGTTCTGCACCGTTTTCAGGCCGAAGCCGTGGAACCGCCGGTCCTCCCTGGTGGTCAGGGGCAGACCGTCCCGGAACTGGAGCCGCCCCTGGAAGCTGTTTTCCATCTGGAGGACCAGCAGACCGTTCCGGCGGAAAATTTTCAGGTCGATGACCCGGTGCTGGGGGTTTCCAGCTGGCTGACGCTGTCGATGGCGTTGTCCAGGGTGTTGCGGAGGATCAGGTACAGGTCGCCGGTCTTCAGCAGCTCCAGACCGGTGCAGTCGGCCACGCACATCACCCGAATCTGCCGCTCCCGGCAGTAGAGGCTCCGCTCCATCAGTACGGCGTTCAGGGTCTCGTTGTCCGTCTGGGTGCTCTCGTCATAGACCTGGAGGTTCTCCGCAATCTGATCCAGCAGGTCGTCCCGGTCGGCGCCCTCCTCCTTGTCGATCATCTCGGCCACCTGATGCTTCAGGTCGTGCATCAGGCGGGTCAGCTCGTTCATGTTCTGGCGGCTGCTCTGGAGCTGTTCATGGCGCAGCTGCTGCACATAGTGCTGCAGATCCACCTCGTGCTGGAGGTCCAGGGCCTTGCGCTGATTCACCTGAATCCACAGCAGGGAGGCGCAGCAGAGGATTTCGTACACCTGACAGAAGGGGAACAGGGGGCTTCCCGCCGCTTCATTCACCACCTTGACCCCCACGCTGGTACAGGCCGCCACCAGATACACCATGCAGATGACGGCCGTCAGGCGCAGGTTATCCACCCGGTACTCCCCGTCCTCGCACAGGGGACGGATGCAGGTGCGGTAGATAAAGCAGTAGATCAGGGGGACGGTGACCAGCTCCACCACGGTGTCCACCAGGATACCCTCAAAGGGAATCAGCGACCCCAGCAGCAGCTGCCCTGCAGAAGAGATATGCTGGACGCACAGCGTCAGGGCGGCGCAATAAATCAGCTCGTTCCGCTTCACCGGGCAGCACAGGGCCAGCAGCGCCGCGGATAGGGTGGCAAAGACCACCGTGTAGACGCAACAGTTCAGCACGATGTAGGCCGGGCTCTGCCAGACCTCCCTGACAGGGCCGTAATTCATCAGCGCCAGGGAGATCAGCTCCGCCAAAGCGCAGAAGGGGAGAAACCGCCGCAGAAAATGCCCCCGCTTCCGGTGGGGCAGGATAAACAGCATACAGGCCCCCAGCATTTCGGTGATATACTGATTCCCGCTGAGGAGCTCAAACAGGGCGGTCATGTGGTGCCTCCGATGTAGTCCGCCAGCTCCTGCAAAAAGAGCTTGCGCCGGGGACGGCTGATTTTCAGCCGGCAGCCTCCGGCGGTCAGATCCGTCTGCCCTACCCAGGTGACATAGCGGAGGTTCACCAGCAGGCTGTTGTCGCACCGGGAAAAGGCGCAGCCCTCCAGCTGCTCCTCCGCCTCCTTCATGGTGCCGCCGGTCTCATAGGTACCGTCCTCCGTGTGGTAGAACAGCTTGTGCTTGATGACCTCTACATAAATCAGCCGGTCTATGACGATCCGCCACTTCCCGTCCCGGGTGGAGATCAGCAGGCTTTTCGCCGTCTGTCTGGGCAGGCGGTCCAGCAGCAGCCCCATCCGCAGCTCAAAGGCATCGTAGGTCAGGGGTTTGACCAGAAAATCCATGGCCTGCACCTCGTAGCCCTTCAGGGCCAGCTGGGCCATCCGGGTCACAAAGACCAGGATGACATTGGCGTCCTGGGCCCGAATCCGCCGCGCGGTCTCCATCCCGTCAATACCGGGCATCACCACGTCCGGGAAGATGATGTCATACCGGGGCGCGTACTGATCCAGAAATGCCACGCTGTCAGGGCAGAAGCTGATCTGGAAGTCCAGGCCGTGCTCATGGCGGTAGCGCTCCAGAAACTGCCTCATCTGCTCCATGGATTTTGGGGAATCTTCTACTACGGCAATCGTGATCATGACGGGGGCCATTCCTTTCTGTCCTCTCGCAACCGGTTCCAGGAACGTTGTTATTTCAGGGCCAGTATAACACAAAGTTCCACAATTGGCAAGCCGGTTGCGGCGGGGAACACGGAAATCAGGGGAACCTCCGAATCAATGGACGAGAGCGGATTCAGAGGTTCCCCGGCCAAAACCTGTGTCCGTTTTCCGGAGCACAGTTCGGAGCGCTTTGAACACCGGTTTTCCTCCTCAACCCCTGCCTGCGTCGAATCAGTGCGGCTTTCGCCGCACCCTGTCGCCCCCCGGCGCATAAAGTGGATTGGGCGAGTCGTTCGCCGGAAAGGAGAGATCAGGGTGTTTTACTATTTGATTGTCTGCCGTTCCCTGACCCAGGCCCAGAGGACGGTGGCGGCGCTGGAGCGGTCCGGGATAACGGCACACCTGCTGCGCACCCCTCGGGAGCTGGCGGAGGGGGGCTGCGGCTACTCCGTCAAAATTTCGGAGCGGAATTTGAAGGGGGCGCTGGTGGCCCTGCACCGGGCGGAGCTGTCCCCCATCCGCCTGTACAGGACGGTGGGGGACGGCAGCTATCGGGAGGTGGCGCTGTGATCTATCTGGACAGCGCGGCCACCACGCTGCAAAAGCCGCCCGCTGTGCTGCGGAGCGTCCTGTACCACGGTCAGCGGGCGGCGAACCCGGGGCGGGGCGGCTACGCCCAGGCCCTCTATGCCAGCGAGCTGGTGTACCGGTGCCGGACTCTGGCCGCCGGGCTGTTCGACGCCGCCGACGAGGGCCATGTGGTGATGACCCATAACGCCACCCACGGGCTGAATATCGCCATCCGCTCCCTGGTGAAGCCGGGGGGAACGGTGGTCATCAGCGGTTATGAGCACAATGCCGTGACCCGGACCCTGGCCGCCATCCCGGAGGTCACGGTGCATGTGGCCTCCGGCCCCCTTTTTGCGCCCCAGGCGCTGCTTGCTGCCTTTGAACGGCAGCTGCCGGGGGCGGACGCCGCAATTTGCACCCAGGTGTCCAACGTGTTCGGGTATATCCTGCCCGTCGGGGAGATCGCGGCGCTGTGCCGCCGGTACCGGGTGCCCCTGGTGGTGGACGCAGCCCAGTCGGCGGGGGTGCTGCCGGTGGAGACGGAGGGCTGGGGGGCGGCGTATGTGGCCATGCCGGGGCATAAAGGGCTCTACGGGCCCCAGGGGACGGGCCTCCTCATCTGCGGTAAAGACGCCAGCCCCCAGCCAGTGCTCTATGGCGGGACAGGCAGCGAATCCCGGAATCAGGCCATGCCGGACTTCCTGCCCGACCGGCTGGAGGCGGGCACCCTGAACGTCTGCGGCATTGCAGGGCTGAACGAGGGGCTCCGCTTCGTCCGGGAGAAGGGGGCGGCGGCCATCGGCGCCCACGAGGGGCGGCTGACCCGGCTGTTGGCCCGGCTCCTCCGGGAGAAGTGCGGGGAAGGGGTGACGGTGTTTGCCGGGGAGGGGCAGAGCGGCGTCCTCTCCTTCCGCCCCGACGGGCGGGACTGCGAGGACTTTGCCGCGGCGCTGGCAGACCGGGGCTTCGCGGTGCGGGCGGGGCTGCACTGCGCCCCCTTGGCCCACCGGAGCGCCGGAACCCTGGAGACCGGCACCGTCCGGGTCAGCTTCTCCGCCTTCAACCGGGAGGAGGAGGTACGGGCCTTTGCCGACGCGGTCCGGGGCGCGTTGAAAAAATAAAAGCTGTTCTTGCCATTGCGCCGAAGAGAGGGTATAATACTGAGTAGTATGAGGAAGTATGCTGGTATCCAAGCTGGGGAACCCGTACCTGGGGTACGGGGTGGGAGGATTTGACCGGCACCTGTTTTCGGCGCTTTTTTGGAAAAGCGGAGGAGGTGTTAGAATATGGACTCGCTCATTCTGGTGCTACATAAGGCGCTGGGCTATCTGGAGACGATTCGGTTTTCTGACGTGGTGGATATTGCCATCATCGCCTATCTGATCTACAAGCTGCTGCGGTTTGCCAAGGCGAGCCAGGCCGGGCAGGTTTTGAAGGGCATCGCGGCCCTCATCATCCTGATGTGGGCGGCCAGCCTGCTGGATCTGCACGTTTTGAACTACCTTTTGACCAATGCCCTGGAGATCGGCTTCCTGGCCATCGTCGTGGTGTTTCAGCCGGAGATCCGTCACTTTCTGGAGCAGATGGGCAGCGGTGGTCTCACCGGTGTGTTCAGCCGCCATGAGACCAATGTGGACGAGCTGGAGCATGCCATTGACGAGACGGTGGAGGCCTACGCCGCCATGTCCAAGAGCAAGACCGGCGCCCTGACCGTCTTTGAGCGGGGCAGCATCCTGGACGACTGCATCAAAACCGGCACCGCGCTGGACGCCTCCGTCTCGGCGGAGCTGCTGAAAAACATCTTCTTTGTGAAGGCTCCCCTCCATGACGGCGCGGTGATCGTGCGGGAGGGCAGGATCGTGGGCGCGGGCTGCGTCCTGCCCCTGTCCAGCAACACCAACATCAGCAAGGAGCTGGGGATGCGCCACCGGGCGGGCATCGGCGCCACGGAGCATACCGACGCCCTGGTGGTCATCTGCTCGGAGGAGACAGGCTCCATCTCCGTGGCCACCGACGGAACGCTGCGCCGCCATCTGGCCCCGGAGACGCTGCGCAGAA
This sequence comes from Clostridiales bacterium, assembly GCA_021203325.1. Lineage (GTDB taxonomy): Bacteria > Bacillota > Clostridia > Oscillospirales > Oscillospiraceae > Onthomonas. The sequence continues at coordinate 20,648 of JAJQBL010000115.1, forward strand.
TGCTGCGCAACGAGCTTCTGCCCCAGGAGAAGCTGGATGAGAAGAAGGATCTGCTGAGTCTGAGCCTTGCCACCCTGCGGGCGTCCTGGCGCGGCAGGAAGGGGGAGCAAGAGGAACATGAAGATTTGGAATAACCTGAAGGGCAGCCGGCTGGGCTATATACTGCTGGCGGTGCTGTGCGCGGTGGTGCTGTGGCTGTATGTGGACATCACCACCGAGTCGGACGCCTACACCACCATCCGCAACATCCCCGTCACCATCCTGGGGGAGGATACCCTCAGCGAGCAGGGCCTGATGATCACCGAGGTGGAGGACGCCACCGTCACATTAAAACTGACCGGCGTTCGGGCGGTCATCTCCCAGATGGACCGGGACAATGTCAGCATCACCGTGGACGCCGCCGGCCAGATCACCGAGGCGGGGGAGCAGGAGCTGAGCTATAACATCACCTGGCCCAGCAACACCTCCCTGACCAACTTCTCTGTCACCTCCCGGAGCCCCTCCACCATCACCGTCGTGGTGACGGAGATGGAGACCAGAGAGGTCAGCGTCTCCGGCGTCTTTACCGGCAGCGCGGCCGACGGCTACCTGTACGACAGCGCCGACTTCCAGCTGGGGGTGGAGACCATCACCGTCAGCGGCGAGGCCACCCTGGTGGAGCAGATCGACCACGCCCAGGTGGTGCTGGACGCGGAGGAGCTGACCAGCTCCTGGACCGGTACGCTGCCCATTCAGCTGGTGACGGCGGACGGCACGGAGGTGGAGCAGGACACCCTCACCCTGTCCCAGACCGAGACGGAGGTCACCTTCCCGGTGCGCTGCGTCAAGGAGGTGCCGCTGAAGGTCACCTTCCAGGCGGGCGGCGGGGCCACCACGGACGACATCACCTATGAGATGTCCCAGGAGGCGGTGCTGATCTCCGGCACGGAGGAGACCCTGTCCTCCATCAGCGAGCTGAAGGTGGGCACCATCGACCTGTCCCAGGTCATCACCTCGGAGGAGTACACCTTCACCCTGCAAATGCCGGAGGGGGTCACCAACGAGAGCGGCTACAGCACCGTCACCGTGTCGGTGCAGATCTCCGGCCTGACCACCCAGAAGGTGGAGACCAGCGACATCCGCCTGGTCAACGTCCCAGACGGCATCACGGCCACCCTGATTACGGAGAGCCTGGAGGTCCGCATCCGGGGGGGTGAGGCGACCATGGCCCTGCTGACCGCCGACGACGTCTATGTGGAGGCCGACCTCAGCGAGATCGACGCCAACGCCACCGGCACCTGCACCGTCCCGGCAGAGGTGAAGGTGCAGGGCATGAGCAACATCGGCGCCATCGACAGTTATTCCGTTGTGGTGGAGATCAGCGAGGCGGAGGCCGACGCCGAGTCCGAAGGGGAGACGGAGGCCGACGGAGCGTAGCCCGGGGCCGCGCAGCACCTGCCAACGAACAGAACAAACCGCACCCGAGGCAACTTTGCTTCGGGTGTGTTTTGTTCGCATTTTTCCGGCCGGGCCCGCCCTCCGGGGCGGCGTGCAGCAGAATCCTGTGCATATTGCCGGCCGCTTTTTCCTTGACAATTTTTGTCAATCTGCTATACTGTACTATGAGGCAGTAAGCCGATGCGGGCAACAAACGGTGCGCATCGGCCGCCTGCCCCGGCAAGTTTCCACTACGAAATTTTACTTACAGGAGGAATGAGTATGAAGCACACCCCAAAACGGCTGCTGGCCCTGCTGCTGGCGCTGTCCATGTGCATGTCCATGCTGTCTGTCAGCGCCTGGGCGGCGGAGACAGACGGGGAAGAGGAGGCGTCGGTGCCTTCCGTTGCGTCCACCGACACCGTTCTGGACAGCGGCACCTGCGGGGACGACCTGACCTGGACGCTGTACAGCGACTATGAGCTGACCATCACCGGCACCGGGGCCATGACGGATTGGAGCGAAGCGAACGAAGTACCCTGGTACAGCTATTGCAATTCCATCACCTCTGTGACCATCCCGGACGGCGTCACCAGCATTGGCGCTGAAGCGTTCGCATACTGCGAGAGCCTGACCAGCGTGACCATCCCGGACAGCGTCACCACCATCGGCAAATATGCGTTCGAATACTGCACGGGCCTGACCAGCGTGACCATCCCGTCCAGCGTTACCACCATCGGCAACGGTGCGTTCAGGAGCTGCGAGAGCCTGACCAGCGTGGCCGTCCCGGACAGCGTCACCTCCATTGGCAATGGCGCATTTTCGGACTGCACCGGCCTGGCGACTGTGACCATTGGCAGCGGCGTCACCGAAATCGGCAGCTATGTGTTCTCGAACTGCCAGAGCCTGACCGCTATCACGGTGGATACGGAAAACACCGCTTATGTCTCAGTGGACGGCATACTGTTTAACACGGCTCAAACGACACTGGTCTGCTACCCGGCTGGGAAATCGGGAGAGTACACCATCCCGTCCAGCGTCACCGCCATCGGCGATTATGCGTTC
>JAJQBL010000004.1 GCA_021203325.1 Clostridiales bacterium
TGCGCTGCACATCCTCCGCAGAAATTTCCCCGCCAAAGGACTGTACCGGATTCCCAGTCTGATATGCGGTATAGGCGTATCCCGTCTCTACCTCTTTAATATGAAGAAAGTCCGTCTCTCCAATCAGGAAAGCGGCATCCTGTCTGGTATCGCTCATTTCGTTTTGCCTCCCTTATCAAACTCCATTGTGAATTTCGCCCGCCCGTCTGCCTCAGTGGTAAGAAGCAGCGAGTCGTTATAGGTCTTGCCGGTTTTCTGGCTCTTGCAGTCCTTCAAACGGACGCGACCATCGCGCACCAGCTTTTCCGCGATCTGTGCGGTCATGCGCTTGCCGATCTTCTGAAAATACGCATTGTCCTTCCAGAGAACAAAGCGGCACTCACGGTTCGAGCAGAACCAGCCCTTTTCGCGCTCCACAACCTCGGCCCCACAGTGGGGGCAGTTCCCGATCACTTTCACATTTGACATCAGCGTATCTGCTCCTTTCACAACTTCGTAAGTGTTTACCATGGTTTCCATCATGCCGGAGATCTCCTGCATAAATTCCTCTGCCGGATAGAGGCCCTTTTCGATCTGCACCAGCTTTTCCTCCCAATCCGCTGTCATGGACGGGGATTGAATCTGTTCCGGTGTCACCGTAATCAGGGCTTTTCCCTTATCCGTGGGGATCAGGCTTTTCACCTTGCCACTGCCTTTGCGCTCCAGGAAGCCCTTTTGTACCAGCTTTTCAATGGTCGCGGCGCGTGTAGCCGGGGTGCCGATTCCTTTGCGCTCGGCCTCATCAGGAAACTCATCCGCGCTGGCGGTCTCCATGGCCTGTAACAGCAAATCCTCCGTGAAATGCTTCGGAGGGGTTGTCTTGCCCTCCTTCATATCGACGGAGGTAAGCGGGAGAACAGTGCCTTCGGCCAACTCCGGCAGGACGGAGGATTGCTTCTCGGATTTGGCTGTGAAAAAGCATTTCTCGACAGCTTTCCAGCCTTCATCCAGAACTGTCTTTCCTTTAGCCGTGAATACCTGACCGGCACATTCCAGCTCCACAGTAGTCTCTGCATAGCGATACGGTTCCCCGATCGCACAGAGCAGGCGGGCGGCGATCAGCTGCAAAACTGCAAATTCGCCCTTCGGCAGCTCTGTAAAATTGCAATGCTGCACTTCCTTTGTGGGGATAATCGCGTGATGGTCAGAAACCTTTGCGCTGTCAATTACCTGTGTCGCATGAACAGGTGGAGCCTCGTTCAAGCCAAAGGCATTGCTGACCTTTTCCACCAGCCCCGGCAGCATCCCAGCCATATCATCCGTCAGGAAACGGCTGTCCGTTCTCGGATAGGTACAGAGCTTCTTTTCATACAGAGACTGCGTATAGTCCAGCGTCTGCTGTGCTGTATATCCCAGCAGCCGGTTAGCATCCCGCTGGAGGGAAGTCAGGTCATAGAGGGCAGGAGCCTTTTCCTGTTTCTCTTTTCGCTCCACAGTTTTCACTTTGGTCTGCATCTCCTTTTTGCAGTCATCGCGCAGGGCAACCGCAGCCGCTTTTTCCTTGAAACGCTCGCTTGCGGCCTCACAGCCATCAGCCAGCAGCCGCACCGTATAAAACGGCTCCGGCACGAATGCCGCAATAGCGGCCTCCCGGTCAACGGTCATGCCAAGGGTCGGCGTCATAACACGCCCCACATTTAGAGTCTGCCGGTACAGGCAGGAAAAAAGCCGGGTGGCGTTGATGCCGACGATCCAGTCGGCACGCTCCCGGCAAAGGGCAGCTTCATACAAGCTGTCATATTCGGTTCCCGGCCTCAGACCGGCGAAGCCCTCCCGAATGGCGCTGTCCTCCATACTGGAAATCCAGAGCCGTTCAATGGGCTTATTGCATTTACACTGGTGATAGACCAGACGGAAAATCAGCTCTCCCTCGCGGCCTGCATCACAGGCGTTGACGATGGTGGAGACATCATTCCGGTTCATCGGGTCTTTCAAGATAGAAAACTGCTTCTTTGTGGAACCAGATACCCGATACTGCCAGCGATCCGGCAGGATGGGCAAGTCCTCTTTACGCCATTTGGCGTATTTCTCATCATAGGCTTCCGGTTGTGCCAGTTCCACCAGATGCCCGACACACCAGCTGACCACATAGCCGGTCTCGCCTTTCGGCTCGGTCGGTGCTTCTAAGTGCCCTTGGCACTTAGAGGTCGCCACTGGCGACCCGCACCCCTCCAGATAGCCATCACAGCGTTGGGTCGCGCCCAGCACTTTTGAGATGCTCTGTCCAACGGAAGGCTTCTCGCAAATCACTAACTTGCTCAAAAAATCATGCTCCTTTCCATGCTGGCGATGGTGCCAGGAGCGGCAGAACGCCGCCCCTGACATAGCCCATCTCCGTGATCAATCAGACCGGCTCATCGTCTGTATAGCCGTCGTCATAGTCCTCGCTGTCCGAACCGAGTTCCTCATCCTCCGGCAGAACGTACTCGTCGTCATCGTCCCTGTAATCGGCATCCGGGTCCGGGCGCTCCTCGGTTTTCTGCTTCTTCTTCGTCTGCATGAAGAAGTACGCGCCGCCGCCACCGACCAGGAGCAGCACCACGAACACCAGCGGGAGCATATTGGAAGAACTCTTTTCCTCATCCTCCGTGTCGGTGCTTTCATCGGCCTCTGCATCAACATCTTCCGTATTTTCCGTATCCTCGGTGTCAAAAGTAGTGGAAGTGTCTGCAAAATCCTCATCGGTATTGGTCACACCATCCGTAGACGTGTATTCCGCAGCCTCGTCCTCATCCATCAGTGCCAGCAAATCCGCCTCATCCACAAGGTTCAGGAAGTAGACGTTCTCATCGCCATCGTCGTCCCGGTCGATAATCAGGTAAAAGGTGTTGCCGTCCTTACTTTGCAGCGTGATGAACTGCTGACCGGCCTCCGTGGTGGAGCCGATGTCGTCCACCAGCGTCAGGTTTCCGTCCGGGGTCAGGCCGTCCGAAGTCGCATCATCCGTGGTGTCCATGCCGAGCATCATCATATACAGAAGCAGCGTCAGCATATCGGAATCCAGCGATTCCTCACTGTCCGATTCAATCGTGACCGTCCCCTCTGACACATCCAGATAGTCGCCATAGACATATCCAGTCATTTCGGGGACAACAATCTCATACCAGTTTCCATCCTGCCCGATGACCTCCACCTCAGTGCCGTTCAAAAGCTGGCCAATGACGGAATAGTCCGTCCCAGCGCCGGAGCGCAGGTTCAGCCTGGAGTTGACATTCACCACCGTGCCGGTGCCGATCACCTCAGTTTCCTCCTCGGAAGTGTCCTCCTCGGTATCCTCTACACTGTCCGTGCTGTCAGCGGGCAGCGTCCAGGTCATGCCTCCGTAAGTAACGGTATAAGAGCCGTCATCGGCAATGGTGACTTCCACAGAACCGGACACGTCGGCCTCATCGGTTTCCTCCGTCGCCTCCGAATTATCCGTAATCTCCACCGTGTCGGTGGTTTCTGTTACCTCATCATCTGTCTGCGCTGCCAGACAGGTGGTCGTCATGGTGCCGAACACCATGATCCCGGCGAGCAGCGCCGCCATCATCCGCTTAATCCTCATGCTGCGTATCCTCCTTCATCGAAAGAATATTTCCCGGTGCGTCGTGTACCATGCGAAGCAGCTCACCCAGCTGTTCCGGGGACAGCTTTGCGGCGTGAACCATCTCATGGATGTCCACGTTTTCCTGCTCATGGTATTTCCTGTCCAGTTCCTTATATCGGGCGTCCCATTCGTCCCGCTTCTGGCGGGCCTTTTCCCGTTCCGCGCCGATTTTGTCGAGTTTTGCACTCATAAAAAATAACCTCCAATCTGTATGGCGCTGCCGGTCACATACCGGGCAAACGGCCATACGCTAAAAAGTGACTTTGCCAATAGCTCGTGTTGATGCTGGTGTACTGGATGGGGTCCCCACAGTGGATCATCATCCCGTTGCCAACGTAGATACCGACGTGCGAGGCCCCGCTGGTGTTATACGTCCCCTGGAAGAAAATCAGGTCGCCCGGCTGTGCCTCCGAAGCGGAGACAACCGTGCAGAGGTTTAAGAGGCCGTTCGCGGTCTGCCGCCCCACGCTCCATCCATTGCCGCAATTGTTAATTACCCAGCTGACAAAACCAGAGCAATCGAAGCTGGTACTCGGTGAGCTGCCGCCCCACACATACGGGTAGCCGAGATATTTCTC
>JAJQBL010000038.1 GCA_021203325.1 Clostridiales bacterium
ATCCGCATGGCCTCCAGCTTTGAGGCCAGCTACGGCGGCAGCGAGGCCAACATCGCCCTGGCCCTGGCCAACCTGGGGGTGGACAGCACCTTTTTCAGCGTGGTGCCCAACAACAGTTTGGGCAAAAGCGCGGTGCGCTGGCTCCGCTCCAACGACGTCCACTGCACCCCGGTGATTCTCTCCACCCCGGAGGAGACCCCCACCCACCGGCTGGGCACCTACTATCTGGAGACCGGCTTCGGCATCCGCCCCAGCAAGGTCACCTATGACCGGAAGCACAGCGCCATCACCGAGTATGACTTTTCTAAAGTCGACCTGGACGCCCTGCTGGAGAACTTTGACTGGCTCCACCTCAGCGGCATCACCCCGGCCCTGTGCCCCAGCTGCGCGGCCTTTATTCTGGACTGCCTGAAGGTGGCCAAGGCCCACGGCCTCACCGTCAGCTTTGACGGCAACTTCCGCAGCCGCCTGTGGACCTGGGAGGAGGCCAGGGACTTCTGCACCCAATGCCTGCCCTATGTGGACGTGCTGTTCGGCATCGAGCCCTACCACCTGTGGCGGGACGAGAACGACCACAGCAAGGGGGACTGGAAGGACGGCGTACCCCTCCAGCCCAGCTATGAGCAGCAGGACGAGGTGTTCCAGGCCTTCGTGGAGCGGTATCCCAACCTGAAGTGCATTGCCCGCCACGTCCGCTATGCCCACTCCGGCACCGAGAACAGCCTGAAGGCCTTCATGTGGTACCAGGGGCATACCTTTGAGAGCAAGCTGTTCACCTTCAACATTCTGGACCGGGTGGGCGGCGGCGACGCCTTCGCCAGCGGCCTGATCTACGCCATGATGCACGGCTATAAGGCCATGGACATCGTCAACTTCGGCGTGGCCAGCAGCGTCATCAAGCACACCATCCACGGCGACGCCAACATCACCGACGATGTGCAGTCCATCCGCAATTTGATGAATATGAATTACGACATTAAGCGGTAAAACCGCACGGTTTCCTGAGGGGGTATGGCATCAATTTTATGCGTTACACCCCTCCACCGGCTAACGCCGGTCCCCCTCCGCCGTCAAGCGGCATTTCCGGCGCTTTGCGCCTCCCTACCCTTTCAGGGGAGGTGCCCCCGCAGGGGGCGGAGGGGTTTCCGGCAGCCAACGGCTAAAGGCTAACAGCTCACAGCCCACGCCCCGCAGGGGCGTCCACTCTCACACAGCAACCGTCCCCGGCAGACGATCTCTGTCGGGGACGCGCTTTGCAGTTTCTCACCGAAAAAAGGAGTTTCCATGGACAACGAAAGCATCATCCGGGGCGTCACCGCCCTGTTCCGGACCCTCTCCGCCATCCCCCACCCCTCCGGCGGGGAGGGGCCGCTGGGGGAAGCTATCGCCCGCCGCCTGACCGCCCTGGGGGGCCGGTGCAGCCGGGACGGGGCGGGGAACCTCCGCTGCGACCTGCCTGCCACGGCGGGACGGGAGGGACGGCCCGTCCTCTGCGTCCAGGGGCATCTGGACATGGTGTGTGCCGCAGCGCCGGGCAGCGGCTGCGACCCTCGGCGGGACGGTGTCACCTGCGTCCTGGAGGGGGGATTCCTCCGCTCCGACGGGCGTTCCTCTCTGGGGGCGGACGACCTGCTGGGGGTGGCTTCGGCGCTGTGGCTGCTGGAGCGGGGGGACACCCCACGGCCCTCTCCGCCTGCTGCTGACGGTGGAGGAGGAGACAGGGCTTCAGGGTGCCGCCCAGGTGCCGCCGGACTGGCTGGACGGGGTGGCGGCCCTGGTGAATGTGGACGGCTTTTCCGCCCATCGCTGCGTGGCGGCCTCCGCCGGCGGGGTGCGCCAGCGGTGGGGGCGGCCGGTGTCCGTTGTGGCCTGTGACCTCCCGGCTTATCGGGTGACCCTCTCCGGCTACCCCGGCGGACACTCCGGCTCCGACATCGGCAAGGGGCGGGAGAATCCCCTCCGGCTGCTGGCGGCGCTGATTGCGCAGTGTGACGGGGAACTGGCCGCCCTCTCCGGCGGGCAGGCGCTGAACGCCATCCCCACCGGCGCCGGGGCGGTGGTCTGCCTGGAGGAACCGGCGGCGCTGGAACGGCTGCTGGCAGCGTCCGTCCCGGCGGGGCAGTACGCCCTGGAGCCGCTGGGGGAGGGGGTACCGGTCTGCGCCCCATGGGACAGGCAGGCGATTCTGGACTTTCTGCTCTCCCTCCCCCTGGGGGTGCTGGGCTGGCGGCAGGACGCCCCCACGGTGCCCGCGGCCTCCACCAATCTGGGGACGGTGGAGTGGCGGGAGAACACCGTGACGGTGGGGCTGTTCCACCGGGCCGCCCACGCCGTGGTGCTGGAGCGCACCGCCAACGGCGCAGCCCTCCACGCCGGGCGCTGCGGCTTCGTCAAAGAGATGGAGACCGCCTATGCCCCCTGGGAGGGGGAGACGGACAGCCCCCTGGCCCGCCGGGTGGCGGACTGCTATCGGGCGGTCACCGGCCGGGAGATGGAGGTGACGGCGGTGCATGTTGGGCTGGAGCCTGCCGCCCTGCTGGCCCATCATCCGACCCTCCCCGCCGTCAGCATCGGCCCCACCATTCTGGACCCCCACAGCGTTTCCGAGCGGGCCAGTCTGGAGGAGCTGCCGGACTTCGTCCGGGTGCTGGGGCGGGTGATGGAGGTTTGGTAAAACCTGATGTCATCAGCTGAAACGTGTAATCTATCCTGAGTTGAGGGGAATCACGTACCCTTACAGTCAGATTTCCACGACCAAAGGGCGACAGAATTGCACGTTCCGCCCGCCTTTGGCGGGGCGGAACGGCAATCCCCGCCAGCCGCCATCGGCGGCAGCTTTGGTGCCTTTCAAGTTACATCGTCTCTGACGGAACAGACCACTTATAGATTGGACAGCGCGAAGCCCAGCGGGATACGGGGAGATTCTTAAGAGGGGGTTCGCAGAACTCCCTCTTGAGCCGCCCTCTTTCCCCCCTTTCTCGGCGGAGCGAGAAAGGGGGCCCCCGGAGGGCAAACACCTATTTCCTTCATCAAACTTTGCCTTAGGAGGGAAGGTCGGCCGGGCGCACACTGTGCGCCCCTACTGGATGAGGGAAACCATCGGCGGCAGCCGGCGGCGGGGTGAGCCTCCCCAACTGAACAGCATGGCTTCCCCTGCCGGAGGGTATAAAATCCGTCATAAGCGGGTATGCTTTTCCATAAATTGGAGCAGAGGACGGGCACAAAGCCGCCCGGAGAAAGGAGGCTGTCCGATTGCTGGACGAAAAAAGGGATCGGCCCCGCCGGAAACGGGGCTGCCGACAGGAGGAGCTGACCGCGCTGGAGGAGGAGCTGGGCGCCATCCGGCTGGCCCTGCGTCAGGCCGAAGGAAAATTCAACGCCGCCAGCGACCCCCAGCTGGTGGAGGCCGCCGTGTTTGAGATCAAGTCCCTCCAGGCCCGCCACGCCTACCTGCTGCGGAGCATTAAGGAGGAGCTGGCGGTGGCAAATGCCGCCCCCTGTACCCGGGACGGGGCCGACCCGGCAGGCAGCCTGTGACCCGGGAGGAGCTGTTGACGGTGGGGCTGCTGGCGGCGGTGCTGGCAGTCGTCTGCTTCCGCAGGCCCCTGGGCTGGCTGCTGAAGCTGGCGGGGCGCTCCGCCCTGGGGGCGGCGGCCCTGGCGGTGCTGAATCAGGTGGGCGGCGGTCTGGGGCTTGGGCTGGGGGTCAACTGGTTCAACGCCCTGGTGCTGGGGGTGCTGGGCGCCCCCGGACTGGGGCTGCTGCTGCTGGCAAAGTGGTGGAGCGGGGGGTGAGGGATAGCTGTTAGCTGTTGGCTGTTAGAAACCCCTCCACCGGTTTTTGGGGTAATGTCATCAACTTATGATACAATCTATCCTGAGTTGAGGGGAATCACGTAGCCTCACGGTCAGATTGCCACGACCAAAGGGCAATAAAATTGCCGCCCGTTCCGCCGTAAGGCATAGGGAGCGCCGCGGAAATGCCGCTTGACGGCGGGAACGTGGGCGGCAATCCCCGCCAGCCGCCATCGGCGGCAGTCTCACCAGTTAGAAGTTACTTCGTCTGTTGCCTGACAGACCACCTGATTGAGAGACAAGGCGGAGCCGCAGTTGAATACGGGGAGATTCTCAAGAGGGGGGCCACCGGCCTCCCTCTTGAGTCGTCCTCT
>JAJQBL010000061.1 GCA_021203325.1 Clostridiales bacterium
CTGGGTGAAAGCAGTAGGGGCGCACAGTGTGCGCCCGGCCAGCCCTTCGCGTCCTACTACCTTTTCCTAAGGGAATGTTCTTTCGAGTAAGGGCTACGTCAGGTCTTTTCTCCCTCACAAACCTTGTCTCAAGAGAAAAGGGGGCGGGCGCACACTGTGCGCCCCTACAGAGAGAGGAGGAAAGCATTTAACGAAGGGTAACTGCCGCTACAACAGCAGCGCCGCCCCTCCACAGCATCTGCGGAAGGGCGGCGCGCTCCGGGTCAGCCGGGCCGGCCCCTTCCGATGCCGGCCCGGGAAATGCAGTTTTTAACGGGTTTTCACGAATTTCAACAGAGCTTGCTCCCGGCGGGGATGCCGTCGTCCAGCATCAGCAGGTTCAGTACCTCCTCGCCGTGCTCCTTCCGGACGGCGGAGATCAGCATGCCGTTGGACTCCAGCCCCATCATCTTCCGGGGCGGCAGGTTCACGATGGCCACCAGGGTCTTGCCCACCAGCTCCTCCGGCTTGTACCATTTGGCGATACCGGAGAGGATTTGCCGGTCAACGCCGGTGCCGTCGTCCAGGGTGAACCGCAGCAGCTTGGTGGATTTCTTCACCGGCTGGCAGTCCTTCACCTTCACCACCCGGAAGTCGCTCTTTTCAAAGGTGGCAAAGTCCACCTGTTCCTCCAGCTGGGGCTCCAGCTCCAGGGCGGGGGCGGCGGCCCGCTGCTCCTCCAGCTTGTGCTGTTCCTCGATGGCGGCCAGCTCGGCCAGCTCCTTTTTCAGGTCGATGCGGGGGAAGAGGTTCTCCCCCTTGGTGACGGTGGCCTCAGGGTTCAGGCTGCTCCAGACGGCGGCGTCCTCCCAGCTGTTTTTGTCGGAGCCGATCTGGGCGGCGATTTTCTCCGCCGTCTCCGGCATGAAGGGGGTCAGCAGGATGGCGCAGATGCGGATGGTCTCCAGCAGGTTGTACATGACTCGGGCCAGACGGGGCCGCTGCTCCTCGCTGCGGGCCAGAATCCAGGGGGCATTCTCGTCGATATACTTGTTGGCCCGGTCGATGACCTTGAAAACCTCCACCACAGCGCCCTGGAAGGTGTAGGTTTCCATCAGCCTCTCGTACTTCTCCCGGAGGGAGGAGGCCATGGCAATCAGCTCGGCGTCCTTCTCCTCATCGGCGGTCTGCTCCGCCGGGAGGGTGCCGCCGAAGTACTTGCCCACCATGGCGGTGGTGCGGCTGACCAGGTTGCCCAGGTTGTTGGCCAGATCCACATTGATGCGGTTGATGAGCAGCTCGTTGGAGAAGTTGCCGTCGCTGCCGAAGGGGAACTCCCGCATCAGGTAGTACCGCAGGGCGTCCACGCCGTAGCGCTGGGCCAGAATCACCGGGTCCACCACGTTGACGGTGGTGTTCTCCTTGCTCTTGGAGATTTTGCCGCCGTCCAGCAGCAGCCAGCCGTGGCCGTACACCTTTTTCGGCAGGGGCAGGCCCAGGCTCATCAGCATGGCGGGCCAGATGATGGAGTGGAACCGGACGATTTCTTTCCCCACGAAATGAACGTCGGCAGGCCAGTATTTGTCGAAGTCGTCATACCGGTCATTCTCATAGCCCAGGGCAGTGATATAGTTGCTGAGGGCGTCGATCCAGACGTAGACCACGTGCTTCTCGTCAAAGGAGACGGGGATGCCCCAGGAGAAGCTGGTGCGGGAGACGCAGAGGTCCTCCAGTCCGGGGTCGATGAAGTTGTGCACCATCTCGTTCACCCGGCTCTTGGGCTCCAGGAAGTCGGTCTTGGTCAGCAGGTCCCGGATGGGCTGCTGATATTTGGACAGGCGGAAGAAGTACGCCTCCTCCTCTGCGTCCTTCACGGGGCGGCCGCAGTCGGGGCACTTGCCGTCCACCAGCTGGCTCTCCGTCCAGAAGGACTCGCAGGGGACGCAGTACTTTCCCTTATAGGTGCCCTTGTAGATGTCCCCCTTGTCGTACATCTTCTTGAAGATGGTCTGGATGGACTTGCAGTGATAGTCGTCCGTGGTGCGGATGAACCGGTCGTTGGAGATGTTCATCAGCTTCCACAGGTCCTTGATGCCGCCGGGGGCGGTAACGATATTGTCCACGAACTGCTGGGGGGTGACGCCAGCCTCTTTCGCCTTGGTTTCAATTTTCTGCCCATGCTCGTCCGTGCCGGTGAGGAACATGACGTCGTAGCCGCACATCCGCTTGTAACGGGCCATGACGTCGGTGGCCACGGTGCAGTAGGTGTGGCCGATGTGCAGCTTGTCGGACGGGTAGTAAATGGGGGTAGTGATATAGAACTTTTTTGACATATTGCTTTCCTCCTGGACGCCGCCGAATGGAAGCGGCGTCAGATTTTGTTCATAGCGCAACACTATTATATACGGTTTTGGGTGGAGATGCAAGGGGGATTTCGTGGCTTGGAGGAGGGCAGGGGATGGGGAGAGGTGTATTCCTTTCAGTTACAATCTATCCTGGGTTAAGGAGGATAACGTGGCCTTACAGTCAGATTTCCACGACGAACGGGCAACAAAATTGCCGCCCGTTCCGCCGTGAGGCAGGAACGTGGGCGGCAATCCCCGCCAGCCGCCATCGGCGGCAGCTTTGGTGCGTAACAAGTCACATCGTCTGTTGCCTGACAGACCACTTTAATTGAGAGGCAAGGCGGAGCCGCCAGTTGGATACGGGGAGATTCTCAAGAGGGGGGCCACCGGCCTCCCTCTTGAGTCGTCCTCTTTTGCTACTTTTCTCGACGAATCGAGAAAAGTAGGCCCCCGCTTCCCTGGCAAGGGTAGGGAGCGCAGCGGAAATGCCGCTTGACGGCGAAGGCCGGGCAAAGTCTCGATAGCGAACGTTCTCTAAGGAGACACCGCCGGAGGGCAAAACCGCTTTCCTTTCAACCACCTTTTTTAAGGAGGAAAGGTGGGCCGGGCGCACACTGTGCGCCCCTACTGGGGAGGGGGAGCCATCTTCCCAAGGCGGCCGAGGGGCGGGGGTTGCGTTTCGATTCCGTTATTCCTTCTCCGGGACGATGGCAATATGCACCTCATCCAGCTGCTTCTGTTCCACAGTGGAGGGCGCGCCCATCATCACGTCCTGGGCGTTCTTGTTCATGGGGAAGGGGATGACTTCCCGGATGGACTCCTCCCCGGACAGCAGCATCACCATCCGGTCCACGCCGGGGGCGATGCCCGCATGGGGGGGCGCACCGTAGCAGAAGGCGTTGTACAGGGCCGGGAACCGGGCCTTCACATCGTCCTCCCCCAGGCGCACCATCTCAAAGGCTTTGATCATGATCTCCGGGTCGTGGTTCCGCACCGCGCCGGAGGACAGCTCTACGCCGTTGCACACCAGGTCGTACTGGTCGGCGGTGATGTCCAGGGGGTCGATCTCCCCCCGCTCCGCCTTGAGCATGGTCTCCATCCCGCCGGAGGGCATGGAGAAGGGGTTGTGGCAGAACTCCAGCAGGCCGGATTCCTCCCCGATTTCGTACATGGGGAAGTCCACAATCCAGCAAAATTCGTATTTTTCCGCGTCCATATGGCCGGGGACGGCCACGCCCAGCTTATTCCGGAGGACGCCGGCGGTCTTTTGGGCCTGCGCCAGGGTGCCGGCGGCGAAGCCCACGAAGGAGCCGGGCTTCAGGTTCAGCCGCTCCGTCAGGGCTGCCTGCTGCTCCGTCAGGAACTTGGCCACGCCGCCGGAGAGCTGGCCCTTCTCGTCCACTTTCACCCAATAGGGCTTGGAGCCGGACTGCACCTCCACCTCAGCGCACAGCTTGTCCACCGCTTTCCGGGCCAGCTTGCAGTCGGGCACCGCCACGGCCTTCACCGCGCCCTGATGGAAGGGGGCAAACTCGGTGGCGGCGCAGAGGTCGGTGACATCCTGAACGATCAGGTCGATGCGGAGGTCGGGCTTGTCGGTGCCGTAGGTCTCCAGGGCGTCCCGGTAGGAGATGCGGCGGAAGGGGGCGGCGGAGGCCGCGTTGTACTTGCCGTATTTGGCGAAGATGGGGGGGAGGACGTCCTCCAGCACGGCGAACACATCGTCCTGGGTGGCGAAGGCCATCTCCATGTCCAGCTGGTAGAACTCGCCGGGGGAGCGGTCGCCCC
>JAJQBL010000143.1:0-2083 GCA_021203325.1 Clostridiales bacterium
TTTTTTTTGCAACTTTTCCTTCGCAGCCTGACAAAGACGGGTCCCACAATCCGACCTTGACAAGCCGATGGTTATAGCATAGAATGGGAAAAGAATCCTTTCCAACAGGAGGAACGCCCAATGAGAGAACCAGTCAAGGGGCTGTTTGCCGGCTCTTTCGACCCCTATACCCTGGGGCACCATGCCATTGTGAAGAAGTCGGCCAGGCTGTTTGACGAGCTGCACATCCTGATCGGCGTCAACGCCCTGAAGCGCCGCCAGTACCCCGCCCGTGACATGAAGACGGCCATCGAGGAGGCGCTGGCGGCGGACGGCATCCTGCACACCAAGGTGGTCTTTTACGAGGGCCTGGTGGCGGATTACTGCGCCGAGGAGGGCATCCGCTATCTGGTGCGGGGCCTGCGCAACGGGATGGACTATGACTATGAGGAAAACATCGCCGAGGTGAATAAGCTGATCCACCCGGAGCTGGAATCCCTCTACCTGCGGGCGGACGTGACGGCCATCTCCTCCTCCATGGTGCGGGAGCTGGCGAGTTACGGCAAGGATGTGTCCCCCTATGTGCCGGAGCCGGTGCTGCGGCTCATGCGCAGGACGGACGGCCCGCAGAAGGACGAAAAACCGTGATAACAGACGAAAAACGCAGAATATTGTTTTGTTTTCAGAGTTCCTTCAGGAATCGTGGAAAAATCTGAAAATTCTATAAAATCTTTCAAAATAACGTTGAAATCTGGGGGAAAACCCGCTATAATAAGTTGTTAGTATGGAGCTTTGGGGGCTTGACAGGGTTCCCGCAGCAAAGTGCAGCGTCGAAGGCATGGCTAAAGGGCCCGCCTTCTGGAAATACTGGATTTCATCAAACATATTCAGGAGTGTGTGAAATGAGCATTGCAAAAGACATTGGCATTGATCTGGGTACCGCTTCCATTCTGGTACACGTGAAGGGGAAGGGCGTCGTCCTTCAGGAGCCGTCCGTGGTGGCCATTGACAAGAATACCGGCAAGCTGCTGAAGGTGGGCAAGGAGGCACAGATGATGCTGGGCCGCACCCCCGGCAACATCGTCGCCATGCGGCCCCTGCGGGAAGGTGTCATCTCCGACTATGATATGACCGAGCGTATGCTGCGGGAGTTCATCAACAAGGTCGCCCCGGTACACCTCTTTAAGCCCCGCGTGGTCATCTGCGTCCCCTCCGGCATCACCGAGGTGGAGGAGCGGGCCGTCATCGACGCCGGCATCCAGGCGGGCGCCCGGAAGGTGTACCTGATTGAGGAGCCTGTGGCCGCCGCCATCGGCGCGGGCATTGACATCTCCCAGCCCGAAGGCCATATGATGGTGGACATCGGCGGCGGCACCACCGACATCGCCGTCATCTCCCTGTCCGGCGTGGTGGAGTCCGAATCCATCAAAATCGCCGGCGACCAGTTCAACGACGCTGTGGTGAAGTACATTCGCCGCAAGTACAACGTCCTCATTGGCGAGCGCACCGCTGAGGAGCTGAAAATCAGCATCGGCGGCGTCTACCCCCGTGAGGAGGAGGTCACCAAGGACATCAAGGGCCGTGACCTGATGACCGGCCTGCCCAAGACCTTCACCGTCTCCTCCAATGAGATGATCGAGGCCTTTGAGGAGCCGATTCAGCGCATCCTGGAGGCCATCCACGCCGTGCTGGAGCGGACGCCCCCTGAGCTGACGGCGGACATCTCCACCAACGGCATCGTGATGACCGGCGGCGGCTCCCTGCTGTGGGGCTTTGACCGGCTGATCGAGTCCAACACCGGCATCGAGACCCGGGTGGCGGACGACGCCATCTCCTGCGTGGTCAAGGGCACCGGGGCCAGCCTGGAGGACCTCAGCACCATGCAGGACGGCACCATGAACCTGTCCCGCCGGAAGCAGATGAACGGGTAAGGCACACGCTCCGTTTACCGTCACAACGACAAAAAAAGCAGGCACCCCGCCGAGGATTCGGCGGGGTGCCTTTTTGGGTGCTGTGGGTGTATCTGCGGGTATCGCTGTGTCAGAGGCGGTCAGTCGTCGATTTCGGCGTCATACTCGATGATGGCGCCGGTGGTGGCGTTGAT
>JAJQBL010000143.1:2093-22332 GCA_021203325.1 Clostridiales bacterium
GATGGCGCCGGTGGTGGCGTTGATTTCGTACTCGTATTCCTTGGTGCTGGTGTAGAACTCGATGTCATAGACCACGACCCCGTCGTCCTTGTCCTGGGCGGCCTTGGTGAAGGTCACATCGGAGGAGGACAGCCCAGCGTCAGAGAGGGCGATGCTCTTGGCCTTGTCGACCCCGATATAGGCGGCGGCGCTGCTGTCGGCGGTGCCGGTGCCGGTGGTGAGGGTCTCCACGCTCTTATCTACGATGGCGCCGGTGGCTGCGTTGATTTCGTACTCGAACTCCTGGGTGGCGGTGTAGAACTCGATGTCATAGACCGCTGCGCCGTCCTCGGTGTCCAGCTTGGCCTTGGTGTAAGTCACGTCCGCCTCGGCGGCCCCCGCGTCTGCCAGGGCAACGGCCTTGGCCTCGTCCAGGGTCAGCTGACCGGCGGCTTCGGTGGTGGTGTCGGTGTTGCCGGTGCCGGCTGTGGTCAGGGTCTCCTTGCTCTTGCTGTAGACCGCGCCGGTGGCTGCGTTGATTTCGTACTCATACTCGTGGGTGTCGGTGTAGAACTCGATGTCGTAGACGGTGATGCCGTCGTCCTCATCCAGCTTGCCCTGGGTGAAGGTGACTTCTTCGGCGGTGAGCCCCGCGTCCGCCAGGGCCGCGGTTCTGGCCTCCTCCAGGGTGAGCTGGGCGGCTTCGGCGGTGCCGGTCTCCGCAAGGTCGACCAGTTCCACTTCCTTCTTCACCACGGTGCCGTCGCTGGACTTGATCCAGTACTCATACTCGGTGCCGCCTGCGGTGAACTCCACCTCGTACACGAACTGGCCCTGTTCAAAGTCAAATTCGGTGCGGGTGAGGGTGGCCTCCGCCGGGTCCACGCCGGCGTCTGCAAAGGCGAAGTTCTGGGCGTTCTCTGCGCCGATGGAGGTGTTTTCCGCAATCGCGCTTGCAGCGTATGCGGTGCCGGTGCCAACGCCTGCCAGGATACCAAGTGCACAGACGGAGGAGATTACGGCCTTCATGGGGGTTTCAAAGAACTTCTTCAAGTGTGTCATGTGGAATGCTCCTTTCTAGCATCTAATAATGGAAGCTGAATTTTATGATTGATTTTGTTTGCTTCCTTGATTCTGGCTTCATTATAGACGCCGAAGATTAGAGCAACATTAATGTTTTCCTGTTTTTCAATTTTTTTCAGATTTTTTTGGAAGGGTCAGGGTGAAGGTGCTGCCCTGCCCCGGCGCGCTCTCCACCGTCACGGCCCCGCCGTGGAACTGGGCGATTTGGGCCACCATGGACAGCCCCAGGCCGGAGCCGGCCCCCGACCGGGAGGCGTCCGCCTGATAGAACCGGTCGAAAATCTTCTCCTGTTCCTCCTGGGCGATACCGATGCCGTCGTCGGCCACGGACAGGGTCAGGGCGTCCCCGGCCTCCCGCAGGGCGACCCAGATGTGGCCGTCCTCCGTGCCGTAGCGGTAGGCGTTGCTGACCAGGTTCACCAGCAGCCGGGAGAGCAGCTCCCGGTTCCCGTATACTGTCACCGCCGGAGCCGCCTCCCAGGTCAGGGTGATGCCCTTCTCCTGAATCAGCGCCAGGTCCTCACAGGTGGAGGAGACCAGCTCCGTCAGGTCCACCGGCTCCTTCTGGTACCGCTCGGTGTGCAGCTCCAGCCGGGCGAAGTCCAGCATGTCGTTGATGAGCCGGGACATCTTCCGCCCCTGGCGCTGAATCACCTCCAGAGCCTGCTGATACTCCTCCTCTGTCCGGGGCTCCTCCAGAGAGTACTCGCACTGGGCCATAATCACCGTCATGGGGGTGCGCAGCTCGTGGGAGGCGTCGGAGGTGAACTGCTGCTCCACCTCAAATGCCGTGTCCAGCCGGGCGAACATCTCGTTGAAGCTGTCCGCCAGTTGGTGCAGCTCGTCCTTGCCATTGCCCAGGTCGATGCGCTTTTTCAGGTCGTCCCCCTGACTGATCTGGGAGGCGGCCTCGGAGATCTGCTGAATGGGCCTGAGGGCCCGCCGGGCTACCAGGTAGCCGCCCACCGCCGCCAGCGCCACCAGGGAGGGCAGCAGAATCAGGGACAGCCGGGAGATGGTCTCCATCTGGGAGCGGCCCTGGGTCTCGGACACCACGCCCCGGAGCCACAGCCCCTCCAGCCCCTCCTGCACCAGCTGCCGGTCAAAGACATAGTACAGGGTGCCGTCGATGGTGATGGTCTGAACCTGGGAATCGATGAAGTCCAGCGCCGCCACCTCACGGGCCACCGGATTCTCGCCGTACAGCATGGTGCCGTCGGCGTAGTACAGGGCGGTGTAGACCTCGTTGACCTCATCCAGGAAGTCGTCGTCCACCTCCAGATAGCCGTCGCCGTAGACGGCGAAGTGATCCACATCGCTGGTCAGGTCGATGCCCTCGAGGCTGTCGAAGAACTCCACCTCGTCCACGTTGTCCTCCACCGTCTCGATGAGGCTGTCCCGCACCGTCTTTTGCAGCACCTGGTTGCTGACGAAGATGACCATAAAGTAGGTCATGGCCACCACGAAAATCAGCGCCACCGTATACCACAACGTCACCTTCATGCGGATGGATAGATTTTTCACCGGCCCGTCTCCTCCCGCAGCACATAGCCCCGGCCCCGGACGGTGTGGATCAGCTTCCGGGCCTCGCCGCCGTCAATCTTCTTGCGCAGGTAGCTGATGTACACGTCCACCACGTTGGTGCCGCCCTCGTAGTCGAAGTTCCAGATATGGTTTTCGATCTTCTCACGGGACAGGACCACCCCTTTGTTGTGCATCAGGTACTCCAGAAGGGCGTACTCCTTGGCGGACAGGGTGATGGTCCTGCCGCCCCGCTGCACCACATGGGCGGCGCAGTCCATGGTCAGGTCGCCCACCCGCAGCACGCTGCTGGCCGCCCCGAAGGAGGTCCGGGTCATCACCCGGAGCCGGGCGGTCAGCTCCTCAAAGGAGAAGGGCTTCACCAGATAGTCGTTGGCCCCGCTGTCCAGCCCCCGGACCCGGTCGGACGCCGCGTCCCGGGCCGTCAGAAACAGCACCGGCGTGGTCTTTCCTCCGTCCCGGAGCTTCCGCAGCACGGTGAAGCCGTCCGCCCTGGGCATCATTATGTCCAGGGCGGACGGCGTCATACTCGGTGTAGGAGAGAATCTCCATCGCCTCCTCCCCGTCGTAGCAGCAGTCCACGCTGTACCCGTCGGCGGTGAGCTTTTGGGCGATAATGCTGTTTAAATCCCGTTCGTCCTCTGCCAGTAAAATGCGCATGGCTCATACCTCCCCAGTTTATTCAGGATACCGTTAGCGTACCACGGTTTCATGAGAGTTTCATTAGAACATTGAAAAAGTTTTGCAAAGGGGCTGTGGTTTTATTGTATGGATTTTCCCGCCGCCTGTCAAGGCGGGAATCCCCGCTGTTCACAAACGCTTTACAGTTTTTTAGAACTCTGTTCAAGATTTTCCCGCCGGGTTGTAGTACTATATCATCAGACGATGACAGTTGTTTCAAGAATGTGTTTTTCTCCTCTCTCTTTTAAAGACAAAATCCGCGGGGCCTGCGCCCTGCGGATTTTGTCTGTTCTGACGGTTCCCTTTTTCTCCCGTTTTCGCTATACTGATGGCAGAAAATCATCAGAAAAGTGAGGCGAGCTGCCATGAGTATGCCCAGGGACCCCGTCATCCTGCTCAGCTATGTGAACACCCTCCTGCGGGACCGCTACCCCTCCCTGACGGAGCTGTGCAAGGCGGAGTGCGTGGAGGAGGCGGAGCTGAAAGCCGCCCTGTCCGCCATCCGGTATGAGTGCGATGAGGCGCTGAACAGGTTCGTGTGACAGGCAACTGTAAAAAAGGAAGGCTTCCGGTACAGAAACGTGTACCGGAAGTCTTTTCTGTGGGGTGTTACTTCTTCACGGTCAGCGCGTCCGTGAACTCAATCATTTGCCGTCTGTCCCCTTAATGGAACAGCGACTGCTGTTCCCCGGGATAGGGCAAATGCAAATGCTCATAAGCCTTTTGGGTGACGCACCGGCCCCGGGGGGTACGGGTCAGGATGCCGATCTGCATCAGATAGGGCTCATACATATCCTCCAGGGTCTCGGCGTCCTCGTTGATGGTGGCCGCCAGAGTCTCCAGCCCCACCGGGCCGCCGTGGTAGAACTCGATGATGGCCCGCAGCATCCGCCGGTCAATGTCGTCCAGCCCCAGATAGTCCACGTCCAGCGCGCTGAGGGCATCGTCCGCCACCGCGGCGGTGATGACGCCCCCCGCCCTGACCTGGGCAAAGTCCCGCACCCGCCGGAGGAAGCGGTTGGCAATGCGGGGGGTGCCCCGGCTGCGCTTGGCGATCTCCCAGGCGCCGGATTCCTCAATGGGGACGTTCAGGATGCCGGCGCTGCGCTTCACGATCAGGGCCAGCTCCTCCGGGGTGTACAGCTCCAGCCGCAGCTGCACGCCGAACCGGTCCCGGAGAGGGGCGGACAGGGAACCGGCCCGGGTGGTGGCCCCGATGAGGGTGAACTTCGGCAGGTCCAGCCGGATGGAGTTGGCGCTGGGGCCCTTGCCGATGATGATGTCCACCACATAGTCCTCCATGGCCGGATAGAGAATTTCCTCAATGGCCCGGTTCATCCGGTGGATCTCGTCCACAAACAAAATGTCGTTCTCGGAGAGGTTGGTCAGCAGCGCTACCAGGTCCCCCGGCTTCTCTATGGCGGGGCCGGAGGTGATGCGGATGTTGACCCCCATCTCGTGGGCGATGATGCCGGCCAGGGTGGTTTTGCCCAGGCCCGGGGGGCCGTAGAGCAGGACGTGGTCCAACGGCTCCCCCCGCAGCTTCGCCGCCTGAATGAAGATGTCCAGGTTGCCCTTGGCCTTCTCCTGGCCGATGTATTCCTGCAGCCGCTGGGGGCGGAGGGAGTACTCCCCCTCGTCCTCCCGGAGGAGGGAGGAGGTGACAAGGGGCTCCTGAGCATAGACGCCCTCGTCGCTGTTTGTGATTGCCATGGTGCGCCTCCCTTCCCCTTACTTCGCAAGGCGTTTCAGCGCCTGTTTCACCAGCTCCTCCAGGGTCAGGGCGGAAACGTCCAGCCCCTTCAGCGCGGCGTTGATTTCATTCTGATGGTAGCCCAGTACCTGAAGGGCCGCCCCCGCTTCGGAGAGTTTGTCCTCCGGAATGACGGTGTCCGCACTGGCGGGGGAGACGCCGCCGTTTTGGAACTGGGCGTCCTGCTCCTTCGCCAGCTTGTCCTTCAGCTCCAGCACGATGCGCTGGGCCAGCTTCTTCCCCACCCCGGCGGCGGCGGTCAGCGCCTTCAGGTCGCCGGTGATGATGGCCAGGGCCAGGTTGGAGGGGGCGGAGGTGGAGAGGATGGACAAGGCCGCCTTCGGCCCCACGCCGGACACCGAGGTCAGCAGCAGGAACAGGTTCCGCTCCTCCTCCGTGGCGAAGCCGTAGAGGGTCACATCGTCCTCCTTCACCGCCAGATGGGTATAGAGCTTCGCCTTCTCCCCCTTGCGGAGGGTGGAGAGGGTGAAGTTGGTGGTCCTGCAGGCGTAGCCCACGCCGCCGCAGTCGATGACCGCCAGATAGGGCGCAATATGGGCCACCGTGCCGTAAAGATAGTAAAACATGGCAAAAACCTCATTGTCAGGCGAATTTTTGTGGTTTCCCGGAAGAAAAACGGCTATCTGGTGTCATACCTGGCGGGGTCAAAGTCCCGCTCCGTATTCAGCAGGCTGGTGGCGGCCCGGCTGTGGCAGATGGCCAGGGCCAGGGCGTCGGCGGCGTCGTCCGGATGGGGCAGCTGCTGCATCCGGAGGAGCCGCTGGGTCATCAGCATGACCTGCTTTTTCTCCGCCTTCCCGTACCCGGTGACGGACTGCTTCACCTGATTGGGGGTGTATTCGAACACGGGGACGCCGTGTTCCTCCGCCGCCAGCAGAATCACCCCCCGCCCGTGGGCCACGGCGATGCCGGTGGTGATGTTCTTGCTGAAAAACAGCTCCTCAATGGCGATCTCATCCGGGGCATAGGTGTCCAGCAGCTCCCCCATATCCCGATGGATTTGCAGGAGCCGGGCGGACAGGGGGATACCGGCGGGGGTCGTGATGACCCCGTAGCGAATCAGGGTGTTTTTCGCCCGCTCCGCCTGAATGACCCCGAAGCCAATGGTGGCCACACCCGGGTCAATGCCCATAATCACCATCTGAATGGTATCTTCCTTTCCCGCCTTTCCACAGGCTGCAAAATCGGTCTATCTGATTATAGCACAGAACAAACGTTCCGTAAAGGGCAATGTCACCACGGTCGGCTCCGTTTTTTCCGTTGACTTTTCACTGCCCTTATGGGATAATAATGGTAATATCGCGTACAAAACTCCCCTGCGGAAAGAGGGTCAGGACGCGCAGCCCCCATTCAGGGAGGCTTGCCCTGGCTGTGCATGGAACAGTCCGCAGCGACAAGAGGTATGTGCCGAGACCGGTCGTCATCCTAGTACCGGTATAGCCAGAATTTGCGGGATTCAGCTCTGGCAGGGGACGAGGCGCCCCTAAACGTGGAGGCAGCGGAGAGTCGTGTCCAGGTCCATCGTTGCCCGCGGCGCAAAGCGCACGACAAAACGGAGCCCTTCTGTACCGTGTACAGGAGGGTTCACGTTTTACCCCGGGGCGTCCGTCAGGAACCGGCCGGAACCTCTGAAACCGGAGAACGGGTGGGGTTTACGAATTCTTTCCGCTGTGCTAAAATAGAGGCATCCACATGAAAAAGGAGACTGATGCTTATGTCTACCGTCGTTACCGCAGCCAACGCCCCCGCCGCCCTGGGTCCTTACTCCCACGCCATCCTGACGGGGAACACCCTGTTCACCTCCGGCCAGGTGCCGCTGGTGCCGGAGACCGGCGTCCTGGCCGGGGACACCATCGAGGCCCAGGCCGAGCAGGTGTTCCGGAACCTGGAGAGCGTCCTGGCCGCCGCGGACATGACCTTTGCCAACGTGGTGAAAACCACCGTGTTCCTCACTGACCTGGCCGACTTCGCCGCCATGAACGCCATTTACGCCACCCGGTTCCCGGAGAATCCCCCCGCCCGTTCCTGCGTGCAGGTGGCGAAGCTGCCCGCCGGCGCGAAGATGGAGATGGAACTGATCGCCGTGAAGTGAACCGGCCTTCAGCCGCCTCCAAAACAGACGCATCCGACCCTGTGCTTTTGTGAGCGAGGGGCGGATGCGTTGTTTTTTTTGCCTGTTTTTGCGGGGCGGCGGTAACGGCTCGCCCCGCCTCCGTTTAAAGGATAGTCTGACAGGTGCCGGTGTCCACCACCGAACAGATGCCCTCTATGCCGCACTGCACCATGCCGGCAACCGCAGCGTCGGTGTAAAAGGCCATGTGCTGCGTCATGACCACGTTTGGAAACTGGCGCAGGTAGGCCATGGACCGATTGCTGATGATCTCATCCCGGCGGTTCAAATGATAAATGCCCTCCTCATGCTCGAAGCAGTCCAGGCCAAGGCCGCCGATTTTCTGCCCCTCAATGCCGGCAATCAGGGCGTCGGTATCCATCAGCGCGCCCCGGGCGCAGTTGATCAGAATCACGCCATCCTTCATTCTGGCGATGGCAGAATCATCTATCATATGACGGGTCTCTTCGTTCAGGTTGAGATGGACTGTAATGATGTCGCACTCCCGATAAATCGTGTCCAAATCCGTATAGGTCAGCCACTGGGACGCCGCCCCGTGCCAGGCGTCATAGCCCAGAATCCGGCATCCAAAGCCGGAGAGGATTTTTGCGACCTGGGTCCCAATGCGCCCGGTGCCCAGAATCCCCACGGTCAGGCAGCGCATTTCCCGCCCATAAAGCCCCTGCAGGGAGTAGTCGTTCACCTGGGCCCGCCACAGGGCGGCCTTGTAGTGCCGGATGCAGAGGAGCATCAGCATCACCGTATATTCCGCCACGCCGTTGGGGTCGTAGCGGGCATTGCAGACCGGCAGACCAATTTCCTTCGCATGGGCCAGGTCGATGTGGTCATAGCCGATGGTGCGGGTGGCCAGGCACCGCACTCCCATCCCCTTGTAGGCATCCAAAAGGGCAGCGTCGATTCTGCCCTGACCCAGCATGGTCACGCCGTCGCACCCTTCCGCCAGGGCGGCGTTTTCCATCGTCGGAACCTGCTCCGTCAGAATCAGCTCCACGTCAAAGCGTTTGGCGCAGCGGTCAAACTCCGCCCGCTCGTCGTCCCGCACTTCATAAGCAAGTATTTTCATACCGGCACCTCCCAAAGAATCTGTTTGCATTATAGCCCCGGGTGTGCTATCTTAAATGTCATACAGATGACAATTCAGGGAGGAAACGGCATGGAAATCAAGTTTTCAAACGAGGAAATAGGGCTGCTCTCCCAGGCGGGGTACCTGCGCCGGTTTGCCCGGAACGAACTGATCTATCTGGAGGGGGACGTGGCCAATACGCTGTGCATCATCCGGGAAGGGCGGGTGCGCATCATGCTCAGCACGCCGGAGGGGGAGGAGCTGACGGTGGAAATCGTGGAAAAGGGGCGGCTCTTCGGGGAATCGTCCTTTTTGAGCAAAAGTCTGCGGCCCACCACCGTCACGGCGGTCACAGAGGTGGAGCTGATTTGCTGCACCATTCCTCAGCTGATTCCCTGCCTGTGCCAGAACCCGGACCTTCTGACCAAACTGCTGCAGCACTGTTCGGAGACGATGAACCACCTGTCCTACTCCCTCCATTCCTTCCGCTTTCTGAACCGATACCAGCGCCTTGCGTCCTTCCTGCTGACAGAGACCGGAACGGATAACCCGGACAAGGAGATTACAGGCCAGTGCCTGCCCTATACCCACGATGAAATCGCCATGTGCCTGGGCCTGGCCCGGCCCACCGTCAGCCAGGTGTTAAAGGAATTTGAGCGCAAAGGATATGTCCAGTGCGCCTATGGGCGGGTCTATGTTCTGGACAGAACGGCGCTGGAGCAGGCGGTCAGCACAGATTAATTTTGCAAGTTTCGATTCATTTATGAAATGCTTGACAATCTGAGGCAGACGCAGTATACTGATTTTGTCAAAAACTTCACAAAAGAATCCCGACCAACACAACCAAATTTCAAGGAGGACACAACACTATGGGACGTTTACAGGACAAGGTAGCCATCATCACCGGCGGCAACTCCGGCGTGGGCGCGGCGACAGCCCTTTTGTTCGCCAGCGAAGGGGCGAAGGTGGTCATCAGCGCCCGCCGGAAGGCCAAGCTGGACGAGGTGGCCGCGCAGATTCAGGCCGCTGGCGGCGAAGTGCTGGCGGTGGCCACCGACATCTCCAAACCGGAGGACGCCGACAACCTGATTGCCAAGGCCATCGAAGCCTACGGCAAGGTGGACATTCTGGTGAACAACGCCGGTGTGCTGGAGGAAGGGCTGAAGCCCATCGACCGGGTCAGCACCGAGGATATGGACCGCATCATTGACACCAACACCAAGGGCACCATGTACTGTATGCGTGCGGCCAGCAGCAAGATGGCGGAGGCCGGCAGCGGCTCCATCGTCAACGTGGCCTCGGTGGCCGGCGTGATGGGCAACGGCGGCGCGGCCTATGTGGCCTCCAAGGCCGCCATTGTGGGCATCACCCGCCACACCGCCCTGCGGTTTGCGGGCACCGGCATCCGCTGCAACGCGGTCTGCCCCGGCACCATCGTCACCCCCATGGTGGCCTCCATGAACCCCGCCAACCTGGACCCGGATATGTTCGGCCAGATGGCGAAGCATGGCGACCTGAGGGTGCAGCCCTGCATGGCAAATGATGTGGCCAACATCCTCCTCTTCCTGGCCAGCGACGAGTCCCGGGCCATCACCGGTCAGGTCATCGTGTCCGACTTCGGAAGCTCCCTGTAAGCGGTTCCCTGTCATAAAAAGCCTCCGGACAGTTCTCCTGTCCGGAGGCTTTTTTGCGCCCGGAGCCGCCCTGCGGGCAACTCCGTTTTGTATATTGATTGCAGAATATTACGTTTTGTCATTCTTCCTTCTGCCGTAGCCAGTCCCAGAGCTGCTTGCACCAGTATACCACGCCGATTAGCACAAAACACAGCCCCGTACACAGGAAAGCAGCGCCGTTCACCAGCACGCCGCCTGTCATCAGCGCCTCATTCCGGACAAAGACGCAAATGACCAGAAGCAGGCCGCACAGAAGGGACACCGTCATACCGATTTTCCCGCCGGATGCCTGCACCCCCTCGTAAGCGTCCCGCAAAATCATCTGCGTGATGCAAACAGTGGCGGGGGGCCAGATGGCAAAGATAAACAGCGTATAGGTTGCAAACTCTACGCCGTAAGTGGTCAGCAGGCACAGGGCTGCGTCCGTTAAAATGCAGGCGAAGAAGCCCCACTGGAACGCCTTGCCCCGCTCCAGCCTCTGCCGTTCGTCAAACTGTTCCATTACGATTCCTCCCCAAACAGCTCATCCAGCGTCTTGCCCAGCACCTTGCAGATGGCCCGGCAGAGCTTGATGGTAGGATTGTAGGTGCCCTGCTCAATGGCGTTCATGGTCTGGCGGGAGATGCCCACGGCGGCGGCCAGCTGGGTCTGGGTCATATCCTTCTCCGCCCGGGCCACCTTGATTGCGATGTTGCGTCCCATCGTCCCACCTCCTACTGTGATTCTAACAGAGAACCGACAGATTGTCAAGTATATACGACAAAAATTCAGATAAAACGGCAGGCAGGGAATGTGCCCGGCTGCCTGCCGCTGATTACGCGCTTTTCATGACCAATATGACAGAAATTCTTGTTTTTTGGAAAAAGTTGTGCTATTCTGTTCATGGCGCTGTCCAATACGGTGGCGGTTGGCTCCCGATTCCTTCGGGATACCTCCGCTTACAGGTGGTGCTTCACACAAAATCGAAGCCCAACGAAGTGGGTTCGATTTTGAGAGGAGGCGTTGCGGAGCGACTGAGCATTCGGCTTTAGACGGATGCGAAGGATACGGAGCTAACGCCGACGAGGGGCTGCCCGATGAGTATGATGGAAGTATTGACTCTTTTCCTGGTTATTATCGGTGTTTGCAACCTGTTCATACAGATGTTAAACAAAAAGAAGTAACCGCCCCAGCCTATCAAGCGAGCGGTTACTTCACGTAACAATTCCAGGGGGCTAACCGTTACCGGACAGCGCCCTTGCTACACATATTATAAACCGACGTGGCCGATTTGTCAACCCTGGGTTCTGCCTGGGGGTATTTTTCGTGTTGAAAACGAAAACCCACCGGAACCGCTACTTCCCAACCTTATATCGCTTGATTTTGGCGGTAGCCGTCTTTTCAAAGGGCGTCTCCCGCACCACCAGCTTCTGGACGTGCTTGCAGGCGGGGAGGGTGGCGTTCATCTTTTCCAGCTTCTTCTGGATGCGGCGGGCCACCTCCTGCCGGGGAAGGTCGCTCTCCTCCGGGTACACCTCTGCGGTGATTTTCCCGTCCCGCTCGTAGACCACCACCTCGCCCACCTCGCTGATGCGGGCCACATACTGCTCCAGCTCCTCCGGGGAGACGTTTTCCCCGTTGGACAGGATGATGAGGTTCTTTTTCCGCCCGGTGATAAAGAGGAAACCGTCTTTGTTCAGATAGCCCCGGTCGCCGGTGTGGAACCAGGGGCCCTCCATGACCTGGGCGGTGGCGTCAGGGTCGTTGTAGTAGCCCAGCATGACCACCCTGCTGTCCACGCAGATCTCCCCCTCCCCCTTCCGGTCGGGATTGTCGATTTTGATCTGAACGCCGGGGGGCACCTGACCCACGGAGCCGTCGCAGACCCAGTGGTTCCGGTTCACCGCCAGCACCGGAGAACACTCCGTAATGCCGTAGCCGTTCAGAATCTCTATTCCCAGACTGCGGAACTCCTTCACATAGCGGGGGTCCAGAGGGGCCCCGCCGCAGATGATATATTCCAGGTTCCCGCCGAATTTGGACAGAACGTCGTCAAACAGCTCCCTCCGCCGGTCAACCCCCACCTTCCGCAGGGCGTCGGACAGGCGCATCCCGCTCAGCAGCTTTTTCGCCTGACCCTGCTTCTCCGCCGTGCGCCAGATGGTCTTGGAGAAGGTCTCCACAAACAGGGGCACCAGAAACAGAATCTGGGGCTTGGCGATGGGCACCTCCCGCATAAAGTTGGCCAGATTGCCGCAGATGAAGATGGGGACGTGATAGTGAATGGGCATCATCACCGAGGTCACCAGGCCGAAGGCGTGGTGGAAGGGCAGCACAGCCATGGTGGGGCCGCCGGGGACGAAGTTCTGTACGGCGTAGTTGATGTCCGACACCATGTTGGTCTGGGAGAGCACGACCCCCTTGCTGAACCCGGTGGAGCCGGAGGTGAAAAAGATGGTGCAGAGGGCGTCCGGGTCGGTCTCCAGGGCTTCAAAGTTGTACCTGCCCCGGTTCAGGTACTTCTGCCCCTTTTCCAGGGCCCTGGGCGCGTCCTCCAGGGAAAAACAGCGCACCTTCCGGCCAAAGGTCTGTTTGCAGAAGGTGGCCTTTGCCTCGCACTGGGGGCTGTAAATCAGCAGATCGGTGTCGCTCTGGCGCATCAGCTGGACGACCTCCAGATTCCCGGCGTCTTTGGCGATCAGCACCGCCACGTTCCCCGTCAGCACGATGGCAAAATAGGCCACCAGCCAGAGATAGGAGTTCTCCCCCATCAGGGCGATGTGCCGGCCCTGTATCCGGGCCCTCATCAGGCAGGCGGCCCCCCGCTGCACGTCCTGATAAAACTCCAGACAGGTCTTTTCCCGGAGGGTTTTCCGGCCCTCCATCCAGCGGAAGGCGATGTCGTTGGGATAGCGGTCCCGCTTCTGCTCCAGCAGCTCCCGCAGAGAGCGCAGCTCCGGCAGGAGGTGGTACAGGGGATAGTTTTTATTCTTCATGGCGTTATGGCACTCCGTAACTAAAATGAGATGAGGTTCAGTTTAAAAGGCGGCATTGGAAAAGTCAAGGGTAACATCAGGAAGCGGCGGCACGTTTTTCCTGCCGCCCGGCTTCGGGCAAAAGATTATCCCGCCCCGGGGAAAGCCGGGGCGGGATAACCCAAAAGAAAGGAGAGAGAAAAAAGAAGAAAGAGAGAAAAGAGGTTTTTATGATATGTTCCTGCTGCTGATGATATAGTACCGCAAAGCCCATCCAAAGTGTTGAACAGTTTGTAGCAAGTTTGTAAATGGTTTGTGAACATGGTTGCCATTCGAAGGGGAAGGACGGCCCCTTTGCGATAAAAAGACGCGAAATCTATTGACATTGTCACTGGTCTATGATAATATCCATAAAAATTATATGAACGTAATTCTTGCGCAGAAAAATTTCAAAACCGACCGTGCATTCTGCCGTAACGGCTTTGGCGGGAGGAATGTCCGTTGCATACTGTTGGAAAACTTGATATGGGCAAATATCGGCGCATTTTCGATACGCTTACCACAGATGAAGTAATCATAACAGACGAACGCATTCAGCATATTGAAGATCGGCATCCAGGTGATTTTGAACGGATTTCTCCTTATCTGGCACAAGCTATTTTGACCCGGATTATATTCTGGAGGACAAGCACAGTTGTACATCTGTGCTTGTCCTGAAATCAGTACAGGATGGAACGCTGCGTTTCCAGATGATACTGCGAGTACATACCTCCGCTGACAATCCGGAATTCAGAAACTCGATTCTGTCTGCATGGACAATCTCCGCCTCCCGTTGGAAAAGCTATACCAAAAACAGAAAAACTCTTTACAAACGAGAATAAATATGCTATAATGAGCATACAACAGGAAGGGCTTTGAGGTGGTAAATTTCGTTGCGACCACACGCCGCTGGCATGACAGGGGAAACCCGAGAGATGCGGGAGAGGCGACGCCCGCCAAAGTCCACCCTGCACAGGGAAGGGAATTGCAGTAATATGCAGTTCCCTTTTTTCATGCCCGGCCCGGCGCACCTGACGCTGGGCCGCTTTGCCCCTTTCAGCCGCCATTGCCACCGGAGTTTTCCTGTGCTATAATGAGGGCAAATCACCGACAGGGGGAGGGGACGGATATGGAACGGGAAAAGACCTGCTGCTTCACCGGGCACCGGCCCCAGAATCTGGGATGGAAACAGACGGAGCAGGACCTGCGCCGCATCCTGATGGAGGAGCGGCTGGCCCTGGAGGTGGAGCGGGCCTATTTGCAGGGCTATCGGCACTTCATCACCGGCATGGCCCGGGGGAGCGACCTGCTGGCGGCGGAGACGGTGCTGCGGGCCAAATCCCTCCACCCGGACATCTGGCTGGAGGCAGCGGTGCCCTGTAAAGACCAGTCCCGCCGCTGGTCCAGGGCGGAGCAGGAGCGGTATGAGTACATTCTGGCCCGGTGCGACCAGGTGCCGGCCTGCCTGCCGGACTATGACGAGGGCTGCATGATGCGCCGCAACCGGTACATGGTGGCCAAGTCCAGCCGCATTATCGCCATCTACAACGGCCGCTCCGGCGGCGGCACGAAAAAGACCCTGCTCATGGCGGTGGAGGAGGGGCTGGACATCATCCTTCTGGACCCGGAGGACCCCATGGCGGGGGCGTAACGGGCAATGGAAAGGCGCGGATGCACCGCGCCTTTTTGCCGCGCATAGTATGGCACATCAGCTGACGCTCCCGCGAAACCGCGGCGAGCGGAAACAGAAAGGGGTGTTGCCAGGCTATGAAGAGGGAGTTACATTTTTGGGTCCTCGGCGGCGACCTGCGCCAGGTGAAGCTGGCGCGGCAGCTGGCAGAGGACGGACATTGGGTGCAGACCTGCGCCATGGAGCTGCGGGGGACGGAGGAGGAGCTGACCGGCTCCGACACCCTCCGGGGCATCGAGTGGGCCAACTGCGTCATTCTGCCGCTGCCTGCGGCCCGGGAGGACGGGATGCTGAACGCGCCGCTGTCCGACCGCAGGCTGCCCATCACGGACATTGTGGCGGCCATGCAGCCGGGGCAGCTGCTCTGCGCCGGGAAGCTGCCGGACCGCTTTGTGCAGGCGGCGGAGGAGAAGGGCCTTCTGGTGCGGGACTACTTCGCCCGGGAGGAGCTGGCCATCGCCAACGGCGTCCCCACGGCGGAGGGGGCCATCCAAATCGCCATGGAGGAGCTGCCCACCACCCTCTTTGGCTGCCGGGTGCTGGTCATCGGCTACGGGCGGCTGGGGAAGCTGCTGGCCCAGCGGCTGAAGGGGCTGGGGGCCAAGGTGACGGTGTCCGCCCGGAACTACGCGGACCTGGCCTGGATCGAGGCCAGCGGTTACGCCCCGGAGCATACGGAGCAGCTGGACGGCTGGCTGGGGGGCTACAGCCTGGTCATCAACACCGTCCCCGCCCCGGTGCTGGACGGGGCGCGGCTCAGCGATTTGGACCGGAACTGCCTCATCATCGACCTGGCCTCCCAGCCCGGCGGGGTGGACTATGAGGCGGCGGCCCGGCTGGGCATCAAGGCCATCCACGCCCTGTCCCTGCCGGGGAAGGTGGCCCCGGAGACCTCCGGCCGCATCATCCGGGACACGGTCTATCATATCATGCAGGAGGTGGATTTATGAGCCGCCGCAGCGAAACCGTTGGGTTCGCCCTGACCGGCTCCTTCTGCACCCTGGCCCAGGTCCTGCCGGTGGTAGAGGTTTTGGCGGGGCAGTATGAGACGGTGATTCCCATCCTCTCCGAGCACTGCGCCGCCATGGACACCCGCTTCGGCCCGGCAGAGCACTGGCGGCAGGAGCTGACGAAAATCTGCGGCTGCTCCCCCATCGACACGATTCAGGGGGCGGAGCCCATCGGCCCCAAAAAGCTGCTGGACCTGCTGATCATCGCCCCCTGCACCGGCAACACCCTGGGCAAGCTGGCCGGGGGCATCACGGACACCTCCGTCACCATGGCGGCCAAGGCCCACCTGCGCAACGAGCGGCCGGTGCTGATCGGGGTCTCCACCAACGACGGGCTGTCCGCGTCGCTGCAAAACATCGGCGTGCTGGCCTGTCGGCGGAATTACTATTTCGTCCCCTTCCGGCAGGACGACGCCCGGAAGAAGCCCTGCTCTCTGGTGGCGGACTGGGGGCAGATTCCCGATTGCGCGGCGGCGGCGCTGGCCCACAGACAGGTGCAGCCGCTGCTGGTGTGACGCAGGGCGGCTTTACGTTGTCTCCGCGGACTCCGCCTTGATGCGGGCGATCTCCGCCTGAATTTCCTTCATCTTCTCCCTGGTCAGGGGATAGAACCGCATGACGATCAGGCTGGTGATCCACCCCAGCATGGGGGCGCCGAGGAAGCAAATCAGAGTGGCCCACAGCAAACTGGTGCTGTAAGGGGTCTCCACGGTGGGCAGCGCCGCGCCGAAGCCCACTGCCGCATAGACGGCGGCCACCACGGTGGAGGCCAGGGAGGAGATCAGCTTATCCACAAAGCTGAGCACCGTACCGATGACGCCGGGGAGGTACTTGCCGCTGCGGTACACCTCATAGTCGGCGCAGTCCGCCGTCATGGGGGTGGTGATGGCGCTGGCAATGCTGGTAAAGCCCCGCATGGCGGTGTAGACCAGCACGAACATCAGGCCAAAGAGGCTCCAGTTGGCCGGGCGGAAGAGCCCGACCCAGGTGCTGACGCTGGTCAGGCTGAAGGTGGGCAGCAGGAAGCTCCGGCCGGAGCGTATCCCCATCAGAATCATTGCGGCCAGAACCACGCCGCAGGCGATGGAGCCGCAGGTGCCCACCACCAGCGCCCGCTTCTGCCCCAGGTAACGGGCGATGAAGTTGATGCCCAGAATGGACAATATGGCCACCGGGATGGCGGTGATGGCGGAATTGGAGGAGTACAGCGCATAATTGCCGAAGATGACGCCGAAGAGGCAGATGTACACCGTGGTGTTGCTCATCATGCTGAGGGTCAGCTTGTCGGCGGCGGTGGAGACCGCCAGCATCTGAATGGGGCGGTTGTGGGTCAGCACATCCAGATAGTCCCGCATCCCCACCTTAGTATTGCCGGTCTGACCCAGACCGAAGTACTGGGGCCGGTCCTTCCGCCACAGGCCGATGACCGCCAGCAGAGACAGCACCGCGGCTATGCCGCCCACCACCAGCTGGAAATGCTGCCACATCTCCGGGTTGTAGAAGGCGCTGAGGGTCTGCACCCCGGTCTCCGCGTCGGTGGTGATGACGTTGGCCAGGCTGGGGGTCTGCGCCACCAGCCGGGCGATTTTGTCCCCGGCGGTGTCGCTGGTCAGGGTGAACCGGGGCACCAGTGTATTGGTCTGGAAAATCGGATACCACAGGCTCATCAGGAAGATGTTGTAGACCGCATCGAACATGGAAAAGACAGGGCGCTGCTTCGGGTCGTTGGTCAGGCAGCTCTGGGCGGATTTTGTGACGATGCACTGGCAGGTGTAGCCGATGACATAAATCATGTAAATGAAAATCCACACGCCGAGGCGGAAGGCCGGGGGCACCAGAGGGACCACCCGGAACATCACGAAGGACGCCGTAAACAGAATCACCTCGCCAATGACGATGAAGGGGCGGTTCTTGCCGAACCTTCCGTTGGTCTTGTCCAGAATCATCCCCACAAAGGGGTTGGCCACCCCGTCCCAAACCCGCATGATGGTGACCAGAGAACCGGCCAGCACCGCGCCCAGCCCGATGATGCCGATCAGATAGTAGGACATGGCGGCCACCATCATCATATAGGCGTTGGTGGCGGAGTTGTTGAGGGCGTAAAAGCCGATTTCCCACAGCCTGGCGCGGTGGATGCCGTTTTCTTCCAGAGGTTGCCTTGCCATACCTATGCCTTCTTTCTTCGGGGCGCTGCCGCGCTGTGCGTTTCTTCCGGAACCTTTCCGATTAAATGATTAGGATTATTATATCAGCCGCGGGAACCTGCATCAACCGATAAATCCCGCATACTGTTGGATAAACCCCGTCCTGCAGCCGCCGCCGGTGCGCGGGGGAAACTCTTACAATTTTATTAAAATTGAAAAAAGCGGTTCCATTTGCGGAACAAACGTGCTATAATACTACATTGATGGCGTTTGTTGTCTTTTTGCGCTGTTTTTGCCACTTTTCAGGGTGGAACGGCGTTTTTTCGGGGAGAATCTCCCTCCCGTTCCCACAGGCGGAACCGAAACGATACGATTACAAAGGAGTAGATCAACTTGAAGCTGATTAGCTTTGCCGTTCCCTGCTACAACTCTGCGGCCTATATGTCCCACTGCATTGAGACGCTGCTCAGCGCAGGGGAGGAGGCGGAGATCATTCTGGTGGATGACGGCTCCACCGATGAGACGGGGGCCATTGCGGATTCCTATGCGGAAAAGTATCCCACCATCGTCCGGGTGATTCATCAGCCCAACGGGGGCCACGGCGAGGGCGTGAACCAGGGGGTTCGGAACGCCGCCGGGGTCTATTATAAGGTGGTGGACTCGGACGACTGGCTGGATATGCAGGCGCTGAAAAAGGTGATGGCGAAGCTGCGGGAGTTTGCGGCCCAGCCGGAGCCGGTGGATATGGTGATTGCCAACTACGTCTATGAGCATGTGGAGGACGGCACCCATCACACCGTAGACTACCACAGAGTGTTCCCGGAGGACAAGGTGTTCACCTGGGACGATGTGGGCCACTGGGGGGTCAGCCAGTATCTGCTGATGCACTCCGTCATTTACCGCACCCAGCTCCTGCGGGACTGCGGGCTGGAGCTGCCCAAGCACACCTTCTATGTGGACAACATCTTCGTCTATCAGCCGCTGCCCAGCGTATATACCATGTATTATATGAATCTGGACCTGTACCGCTACTTCATCGGCCGGGCTGACCAGAGCGTCAACGAGGCGGTGATGGTGAAGCGGATCGACCAGCAGCTGCTGGTCACCCGGCTGATGATCGACTGCTGCGACCTGTCGGAGCTGCGCCAGCGCCGGAAGAAGGTGGCGGCCTACATGGTCCGGTACCTGACCATGATGATGTGCATCTG
Organism: Clostridiales bacterium; assembly: GCA_021203325.1. Classification (GTDB taxonomy): domain Bacteria; phylum Bacillota; class Clostridia; order Oscillospirales; family Oscillospiraceae; genus Onthomonas. The sequence continues at coordinate 21,065 of JAJQBL010000143.1, forward strand.
CTCCATGTTCCTGATCATCGACGGCAGCGACGAGGCCCTGCAAAAGCGGTCGGACATCTGGGCCTATCTGAAGCAGTCCGACGAAAAGCTCTACGACAAGATTCGCCACCGCAGCCTGGCCACCATCACCATGCTGCCCACCTACCAGGGCCGGAAGCTCACCGTCCGGGTGTATCACCTGGTACAGAAGGTTTACAAGTTTAATTAAACAGAGAAACGACCCGGACAGCCGTTACACATTCAGGTGACGGCTGTTTCCGTCTCATTTGGCTTCGGTCCTGCCGGCCGGCGGCAAAAAAAGAGCGCCGGAGGCTCCGGCGCTCTGGGAAAGCTTCTGTTTAGAACCGCTTCTGATGCAGCAGGTCCTGCCGAATCTGCCACAGCCTGGGGGAGAGGTCCACATAGTAGGCGTGGGGGTTTTCAAACCGCTTTACCTCGTCCCACAGCAGGTCAATCTGTCCGGCGCAGTAGGTCTGGATGTCCTTGATGGCGGGGGACTGGTACACCAGCTTGCCCTGCCGGAAGATCGGCTCCAGCAGGCTGCGGGAGTGGAAGTTGGTAAAGGTCTTGCGCTTCCAGTTGTAGCGGGGGTCGAACAGCTCCAGATCCCTGCTGTCGTCGATTTCCTCATCGTGGACGCACAGCACGTCCACAAAGGCCTTCCCTGTCTCGTTGTCATACAGGCGGTAGACCTTCTTGAAGTGGGGAACGGTGACCTTCTCCGGGTTCTCGGAGATTTTGATTTTGGGCTGCACCACGCCGTTCTCGTCCTCCACGGCCACCAGCTTGTACACGCCGCCGAATACCGGCGTGCTCTTGGAGGTGATGAGCCGCTCGCCCACGCCGAAGGCGTCCAGCTGCGCCCCCTGCTGGAGCAGGTCCCGAATCAGGTACTCGTCCAGGGAGTTGGAGGCCACGATTTTGCACTCCGTCAATCCGGCCTCGTCCAGCATCTTCCGGGCCTTTTTGGAGAGGTAGGTCAGGTCGCCGGAGTCCAGGCGAATGGCGCACTTCGTAATGCCCTGGGGCAGCAGCACCTCTTTGAAGGCCCGGATGGCGTTGGGCACGCCGGACTTTAGCACGTTGTAGGTGTCCACCAGCAGGGTAGCGTTGTTGGGATACAGCTCGCAGTAGGTTTTGAATGCGGTGTATTCGTCGTCGAACATCTGCACCCAGGAGTGGGCCATGGTGCCGGTGGCGGGCACCTGATAGTCCCGGTCGGCCTGAACGCAGGCGGTGCCGGTGCAGCCGGCGATGTAGGCGGCCCT
>JAJQBL010000071.1:0-7455 GCA_021203325.1 Clostridiales bacterium
CAACGTGCGGGCGCACACTGTGCGCCCCTACGGAAAGACGGGTAACGGAGTGCAAAGCCCTTTAAGTTGATGACATTGCCCTGAAAGGGGAGGGGGACCGGCGGCAGCCGGTGGAGGGGTTCCTCCGTTTTCTCCTGACGAAGGTACAGGGAAACAATCAGGTCAGCCGGGCGCACACTGTGCGCTCCTACTGGAAAACAGGAAGGCGGTGAACCTCACCGTTCCCACTCCCCGTCCACGTCGGAGGCCCGGCGCTCCAGGGCGGCGAGCCGTTCCTCCAGCTGCTGAATCGTCTTGTCCCGGGGGTCCACCACGCTGATCTGGTCCACCTCGTCGGCATAGCTCACCTTCCGCCCGGCGATGCGGGCGATGCGGGCGGGGACGCCCACGGCGGTGGCCTGAGGGGGCACCTCCCGCAGCACCACGGCGTTGGCGGCGATGCGGGCGCCGTCCCCGATTTTGAAGGGGCCCAGCACCTTGGCGCCGGAACCGATCATCACGTTGTTGCCCACAGTGGGGTGGCGCTTGCCGGTGTCCTTGCCGGTGCCCCCCAGGGTGACGCCCTGGTAGAGCAGCACATCGTCCCCCACCTCCGCCGTCTCACCGATGACGATGCCCATGCCGTGGTCGATGACGAAGCGGCGGCCAATGGTGGCCCCGGGGTGGATCTCGATGCCCGTCCACAGCCTGGCCCACTGGGAGACCAGCCGGGCCAGAAAGAACAGCCTGTGCCGATAGAGGAAGTGGCTCAGCTTATGATAAATGGTGGCGTGTACGCCGGGGTAGAGCAGGAAGATCTCCAGCTTGCTTCTGGCCGCCGGGTCCCTGGCCTGATAGGCCCCCAGCAATTCCGACAGATATTTGAACATGACAGCTCCTTACTGACAGACAGGGCGGCTGCGCCCTGTCTCCTGTGACGAAACATGGGAAACCGCCGCGCAGCGGCTTCGTATCGCACCGCATCCCAGAGGGGGACAGCCGCAAAAAGCGCCCCCTGCATTCCCTGCAGGAGGCGCGGCGGCGCGGTTCCACTCCGTTTTATCACTTTCCGGACGGGTAACGGCGTCCAGCCGGGGACATTGCTCCCGCGCTCACGGGCGCACTTCACCCCGCCGCGTCAGGGGGCGGCTTGCAGCCGGTGGCCGCCCCTCTCTGTCTGACGCCGGTCAGCGTTACTCTTCCCGGTCATCGCACTGTTTTCGTTCAGTTCGTCCTATATGGTAGCATTTTTTCCCCTTTCTGTCAACGGCTTCCGGGGGAAGGTTTGCAAATTTTTGGCGCGGAGGGAAGACCCCTCGGTTCAGGTTATGCGCTGCGGGGGACGGTGGTTCCTCAAAACCCCTCGCCGGGGCGAAAGCCCCGCTCCAGCTGCTGCTTCCAGCACAGGGCCAGAATCTCCTCCACCAGCGGCAGGTTTTCCGCCAGATAGGGCCGGGATTTGCCGAATTTCAGGAGGTAATAGGCCAGCACGTCTTCCTGCTTCTCGAAGAGGCTGCCACCGATGACGCTTATCAGGCTGTGGTACAGGTTGGGTTCCCCGGCCTTCACCAGGTCCTGCAGAAACTTCCTCGCCTCCGGGGAGAGGTCCTCCAGATAGGCGGTGGCGGGGTCCCTGCCCACGTTTTCCTTCACGAAGTCGGTGAGGCACCTGAACTCCTCCTGAACGGCAGACCGCTGGGCGGCGGTCATGGTTTTCCAGATGCGGTTCAGGGCCTGCCATTCCTTCGTCGCAATGATCTCTTCCTTGCTGAGCATATCCATTCCTCCAGCCGGTCCCGTCCCTCCGGGACCTTCTGGCAGGTATCATAGCACTTTTTCGACGAAATAGCAATCATTTTCCACCGGAAACCGCCTTCCCCTTCAGGATGGCGTCGGCCTGCCGCCAGTTGGGGCAGAAGGCGTCCATATGGCGGTAAAACCGGGGGTTGTGGCCCCCCTCCAGCAGGTGGGTCAGCTCGTGATACACCACCATCTCCAGGCACTCCGGCGGGTACTGGGCCAGGGTCAGGTTCAGGGTGATGCTTTTGGAGGCCGGGTTGCAGCTCCCCCACCGGGAGGACATCTTCCGCACCTGCCACCGGTTGACGGTAAGGCCGGTGCGCCGCTGGCACCGCTCCAGCAGCGGGGGAACGGCCGCCTTCATCTGGCGGCGGTACCACGCCTCCACCGCGGCCTCCCGCTGCTCCGCCGTGCTGGGGCCGATCTCCAGCAGCAGCCTGCCGTCCCGGCCGGTGACCTTGCCCCGGCCCTCCTGTGGGGGTTGCACCTCCAGCGTCCACAGCTCCCCCCAGACGGGCAGCCGCTCCCCGGTGACGTAGGCGTGGGGCTGCAGTTCCGGCCTGGCCCGGAGCCGGGCCTGATGGGTGACGATCCACTGGCGTTTGGCCCGGACGAAGGCGGCAATTTCCCGGTCGGTGGTGCGGTTGGGGCAGGTGATAACCACATGGCCGTCCGGCTTTTTCAGCCGGAGGTACAGGTTTCCGATGGACTTGCGTTCCACCGTGACGGCGATGCCGTCCACTGTCAGCGTTTTCATGGCATACGCCCCCTTTCCGCTGCGCCCCTGCTAACGGCTAACAGCTAACAGCTAACCGCTGCCCCTCACCGGCACAGCTCCCCAATGGCCAGGGCGAAGATCTCCCCGCTGGCGATCAGCTCTTCCTCCACGGCGGACTCGTCCGCCCCGTGCATATTGTTCTCCGTGCCGGGGAAAGTGCAGCCGAAGGCCACGCCGTTTTTCAGGTGGTGGACATAGGTGCCCCCGCCGATGGCGTAACAGTAGCCCTTCTGTCCAGTGAACTGCTCGTAGCACCGCAGCAGGGTCTGGACAAAGGGGGTATCCTCCGGCACACAGTGGGGCGGCATGAAGGGGGCGCGGACGGTGAAGCCCTCCGCCTCCAGGCTGCGGGTCAGGGCCCGCAGCTGCTCCTCCGTCTCGGTGACGGGCACCCGGCAGTCCCAGGTGAAAGAAATTTTGTCCCCCTCCGCGTCCAGAATGTTCAGGCAGATGGTCAGTTCGCCGCTGTCGTCCTCATAGGCGATGCCGGCGGCCCTGCCCTGATAGTCCCCGTGGGGGAACCGGGCGTGGAGCTTTTCCAGCAGCACCGTCCCCTCGTCCTCCGCCAGGGGCAGGCGGCACACCAGCGCCAGCAGGGCAGTCAGGGCGTTGTTGCTGTGGGAGGGCATGGAGGCGTGGCCCTGCTCCCCTTCCGCCAGGACGGAGAGGGTGTCCCCCGCCGCCGTCAGGGTGAAGGCCACGCCGGTCTCGGCGGCGACTTCATCGGCCGCGGCCTGCACCGTGTCCGCCGCCAGGCCGGAGAGGATGCACCGGGCCTTGCCGGGAATCACGTTGCCCTTCACCCCGGCGTGGAAGGAGACCAGATTGCCCCCCAGGGGCGCGGACAGGGTCTTTTCCCCGCTGCCGGAGAAGTGGCCCTTCTCCACGTTGATGACGGGATAGGAGGCGTCGGGGGAGAAGCTCATGGGGGCCTCCGGCTCGTTAGCGTAGTAATGGGCGATGTCGCCGGAGCCGCACTCCTCATCGGTGCCCAGAATCAGGCGGCAGTTCTTCGTCACCGGCATCCCCAGGTCACGGACGCAGCGCATGGCGTAGAGGGCGGCCAGGGCGGGGCCCTTGTCGTCCGCCGTCCCCCGGCCGTACAGCTTGCCGTCCAGCCGCTTCATGGTGAAGGGTTCCGTCACCGTCCACCCCTCCCCGGCGGGCACCACGTCCAGATGGGCCAGTACGTCCAGGTGCCGGGGGCCGTCGTTCAGGTCCACCAGCCCCACATAGTTGTCATAGCTCTCGGCCCGGAAGCCGTAGCCTCTGGCCATGTCCAGGGCACACTCCAGGGCCTTCAGCGGCCCCGCCCCGAAGGGGGCGCCGGGCTGGGCTTCCCCCCGGTCGCTGGGGATGGCCACCAGGGTGGCCAGGTCGTCCAGGTATTCCTGGCGGTGGGCCTCAAACCAGGCCCGAATCTCTGCTTCGTACATGGGAAATCCTCCTGTTTTATGATTGTTGTGTGTTTGGAACCGGGAAGGCTGCCCGGAAAGGCCCGCTGTGCGGCTGCCCGGAAGAGTAGGGCGCAAAGCGATGGAAGGGATGTCGCAGCCTTCCCCTCCATTCCGTAGGGGCGCACAGTGTGCGCCCGCCCGGTTGCCCCTTTCATAAGCCTGCTATGTGGAGCTGGGCTGCCGGATGATAACGGTTGCTTCTTTCCGCTTTGCTTCTCTCGGAGCAGCCTGCCTCCTGGGATAGGGCAGCAGGGAACGAAAGGTTAGCCGGGCGCACACTGTGCGCCCCTACGGAAAGACGGGAACAGGAGCGCAAGGCCCTTTCAGTTGATGACCTCGCCTTTCAGGGCAGGGAGCGCAGTGGAAATGCCGCTTGACGGCGGAGGGGGACCGGCGGCAGCCGGTGGAGGGTTTCTAACAGCTAACAGCTGTCACCCCCTCAGCTCCCGCTGATGGTAATGCCGTCAAAGGCTGCCCAGGGCAGGACGCTGTCCCCGTCGCACTGGGTTTCCCGGGAGATCGCCACCACATGGTTCAGCATCTCGGCCAGGTTGCCGCTGACCATCACCTCGGAGATGGGTTTCAGCACCCCGTGGTCGATGAGGTAGCTGTTCTTGGCCACGCCGGAGAAGTCCCCGCTGCTGCCGGGCTGTCCGCCGGAGAAGTACCCGGCCAGGATGCCGTAGTCGATACCCCGAATGATGTCGTCAAGGGGCGTCTCCCCCGGCTCCATGACCAGGTGCAGCTCGCTGTTCCCCGCCGGGGGGAGGCCGGTCTTGTTGGCCCCGTACCGGCTCAGGGTCATCTGTTTCAGGACGCCGTGGTCCACAATGGTGTAGTCCTCCGCCGGATAGCCCTCGTCGGTGATGCGGCTGCCGTCCACAATGCGGCTGTCCAGGGGGCAGCTGCCGAAGGTGACGGCGCTGTCCGCCACCTGCTGGCCCAGCTTGTCCTTCCAGAGGGCGGTACCATTAATCATGCCGGAGTCGCCGGTGAACAGCTCCGCCGCCTCGGACAGCATCTCCCCCAGAAAGCCGGGGGTCAGCACCACGGTGCCCACCCGCTTGCCCGTCAGGGTGGGCGGGTCGATGAGGGCCTCCGCGTCCCGGACGGTCTGGCCCATACTCCCCTGCTCCAGCACAGGCCGGTCCAGGTCGCTGACCAGCAGGCCGCTGTAGTTCAGTGAGGAGGTCTTGTCCCCCTCATGGCCGGACACCTCCAGAGAGAACTCGTAGGCGCCGGAGGTGATCTGATACACCACGCCGTGGCTGTTGGCGTAGGCGGTGCGGGAGACGGAGTGGAGGGCAATCACTTGGCTCACCGTCACCGTGGGGTGCTGGGCACGGACGGTGTCCATCAGTTCCCGGGCGCGGAAGAACAGCCGCTCCAAATCGCAGTCCACCGCCCCATAGGTCAGCACGCCGCCGCCCTCCTTCGCCAGCTCCCAGGCGTCGTCGGGCAGGGCTACCGCGGCAGAGGCCATGGCCGTCTCCGCCGCGGAGCGGAGGGCGCCCGCCTCCAGCCGGTTCACGCTGCTGCTCCCCTTCCGGCCCCCGGCGTAGCCGGTGAGGCTGGCGCTGTCGTCAAAGAGGGTGCGCAGCAGGTTCAGCCCCTCTGTCTCGGCGGTGAACTCCTGGGTGACGGTCTCCGACACCAGGCAGGCCGCCATGTCCGCCCCGTTGTCCTTTAAGGCGGCCAGAGACAGCGCCGCCAGCTTCTGCAAATCCTTCATGGTCATCTGCCTCCCATCTTGATGCGGCACCGCAGGGCCGGGCCGCCCAGCCCCACGGGGATGATCTGCTTCTTCCCGCAGAAGCCGGAGCTGTTCCACGTCACCGTGTCGGACACCATATCCACCGTTTTCAGCATATCGAAGGCCACGCCGGAGATGGTGGTGTCCAGAATGGCCCGGCCCAGTTTGCCGTGTTTGATCTCATAGCCCATGCACACGCCGAACATGAACTCGCCGGTGGCGTCGGCCTGGCCGTTGTTGGTGTCCACCAGGTAGTAGCCGTCGTCCACCGAGGCGATCAGCTCCTCCAGGGTGGAGGTGCCGGGGTGGATGGCGGTGTTCCGCATCCGGATCAGCGGTTCGTCGGAGAACAGCCAGGCCCTGGCGTTGCCGGTGGGGGCCATGCCCAGCCGCTGGGCGCTGGCCCGGGAGTGCATGAAGCCGGTGAGGACGCCGTTTTCGATGAGCTTTGCGTCCTCCGCCCTGGTCCCCTCGTCGTCCACATAGACGGGCAGAGGGGTGGGTGCGCCGAAGGCAGTGCTGGCAAAGTCGGTCAGGCTCACCAGCGGGGAGGCCACCACCTTGCCCAGATTGGGCCCGGCCACGCTGCCGCCCAGCACCAGGTCGGCCTCTACGGTGTGGCCCACGGCCTCGTGGGCCAGCATCCCCGCCAGTGCGCCGCCCAGCACCACGGTGTGGACCCCGGCCTCCGGGTAGACGCCGTCCTTCTTGTCCATCAGCCGTCGGTGGCAGTCCTCCAGCCGGGGGGCCAGAGCCTCCACGCCGGTGAACTGCCGGTCAAAGGTGCCGTAGCCGCCGAAAATCTCCGAAACCTCCACCGGCACGCCGGCGGCGGTCTCCGTCCCCATAAAGACGTAGATGTAGCTCCGGGGCAGGGCGGTGTGGCAGTCCCACCCGTCGGAGACGGACAGCACCTTCTCCACCGTGTCGGCGGAGGCCACCACCCGCCGGCTCTTCAGGTCGGGGTAGGTGCGGACGATGCAATCGTCCAGAGCCTTGAGAAAGTCGATATAGTCCTTCTGGGGCACGTCAGTCCAGTCGGTGTCCTCCCTGTAGCTGCCCTGAGATACCGGGGGCAGGGGGCCTTTCCCCGTTCCGGCGTGGGAACTGAGGAAGGCGGCGTTCCGCTGGGCGGCCTCCACCACGGTCTTTGCCGCCTCCGGGGCGCAGTCGGCGGCGGACGCGAAGCCGCAGACGCCGCCCTGGTACACCCGTGCGGAGACGCCGGACAGGTCGGTGCGGGTATTGCGCAGCAGGCTGCCGCTGACCAGGTCCACCCGGCGCAGGCTGTTCTGCTGCATCCGAAGCTCGGTGTGGGCCTGAGCGGGGAAGAGGGCCTTCTGCCGGGCAATCAGGTCTTGTAGCATGGCTGAATCCTCCTTTATGATTGGCAGCGGCAGGCGCTGCCCCTGGGTTGCATTGTCAGGGACTATTATAGCACGATTCCGGCGGGATGAAAAGCGGGATGGGCCAACTTCGGCGGCGGTGCGGCGGGGAAATGACACGGGCCGGCCATCAGGCCGACCCGTGGGGGAGTGACAGAGGGAGGCGTCCCGTTCCCGCGCCCGCCGGAACGGTGCCCTAAGATGTGCTGTAAAGTTTGCCGTTTAAATAGACCGTTTCGGTCAGCCGGTTGCCGTCCTCATCGTAGGTGTGTTGATATTCCCATACTTCATCAACGGAGCCGT
>JAJQBL010000071.1:7555-22133 GCA_021203325.1 Clostridiales bacterium
TGTCAGGCAGTTTCCCGCTTCGTCATAGGTATACTCGTACCCTTTTATGTGGTCGATGGAGCCGTCGCTATTATAATGGGTATCCGTCTCCGTCAGGCAGTTTCCCGCTTTGTCATAGTTGTATTCAGCTGCGTTGCTCTTAGAACCGTCGCTGGCGTTATAGGTATATCCATACGCTCTATCAATGGAACCACCACTGTCATAATAGGTGTCCGTCTCCGTCAGGAGGTTGCCTGCCCCGTCATAGGTATATTCCGTTGTTTTGCTCAGGGAACCGTCGCTGTCATATTCCCGGAGCAGCGTGACGTTGCCGTCCTTATCGTACTCGTATTCCGCTTCGGCGGCACCAGAGGACATTTCTGCGCCATCGGCTCCGGTGGATTCCGCACTGACAACACTGCCGCCGCCCTCTGTGGAGTCGGCTTCGCTCGACTCACCCCCGCCCAGCAGGAAGGAACCACCCGCCCCCAGCACCACCAGAAGGACGGCCGCGGCAATCAACACCCTGTTGCGGCGGCGCTTTTTCGCCTGCTCCTCCTGCTGGGTTTCCTCCTGCAGCGTCCGCATGACCTGCCGGGCCTTCTCCATCCGGCGCTCCTGCTCCTGCCGTTCGGCCTCCTGGGCCGCCTGCTGCTCCTGCTCCTGCCGGGCGAGGGCTGCCTGCCGCTCCTGCTCCCGCCGGGCGGCCCGCAGCCGCTCCAGTTCCGCCTGGGCCTGGGCTACCTGGCGCTCCAGTTCCTCCTCTCTGGCCAGAGCCGTCTGCTGTTTCTGCCGGGCGGAAACAGGCCCCGCCCCCGCCGGAAGGGACGCCGTCAGGGTGGGGTAGTACTCATAGTCCAGGCTGCTGTCAAAGCCGCAGTCCGGGCAAATCCAACGGTCGGCGTTTTGCCCGCCGCACACGGGGCAAGTCCATTCCATGGGGGTTCCTCCCTCTGCATCCGGGCAAATCCCGGCACTTTCGTTCAGTATAACACAGCACTTTGAAAAATACAATTTTTTATTTGGAAATTCATCATTTTTCGTTGAAAAACGCCGTCAGCAGCCTGCCGCAGTCCTCCTCCAGCACGCCGCCGTACACGGCGGGCCGGTGGTTGAACTTCTCCTGAAACAGGCTCAGCACGCTGCCGCAGCAGCCGGACTTGGGGCTGGCCGCGCCGTACACCACGGTGTCGATGCGGGCGTTGATCACCGCCCCGGCGCACATGGGGCACGGCTCCAGGGTGACGTACAGGGCGCAGCCCTCCAGATGCCAGCTCCCTACGTTGGCGCAGGCGGCCCGGATGGCCTCCACCTCGGCGTGGGCGGTGGCGTCCCCCAGGGCCTCCCGGCGGTTGCGGCCCCGGCCCACGATGGCGCCGCCCCGCACCACCACACAGCCCACCGGCACATCGCCCTCCGCGGCGGCCTCCCGGGCCAGGGTCAGGGCCTCCCGCATCCACTTTACTTCCGGTTCCATCTGTTTTGCCTCCTTGTGGGGGATAGGGTTCCCCTCTGCCGGGCAAGCTATGGGGGCAACCGCCTCCATCACCGTATACAGAAAGGAATTATTCTATGGAAAATAACAATCAGTATCCTGTTTTACAGGAAGTCTACAAGGGCGCGGCCATGGGAACCGCCGCCATTGACCGGCTGCTGCCCCTGGTGAAGAACGCCCGGTTCCGCGCCGACCTGCAAACCCAGCGGAAGCAGTATGACGGCGCACAGCAGCGGGCGGAGGAGCTGATGAAGCCCCTGGCCAAGTGCCCTCAGGAGCTGAGCCGGGGGGAGCGGATGATGCTCTGCGCCTGCCTCGGCGTGAAAACCCTCTGCAATAAGGAGACCAGCCACCTGGCCCAGCTGATGATTCAGGGCAGCAACATGGGGGTGCTGAACCTGACCAAACTGCTGAACTCCTGCGGGGACTACGAGCCGGACCCCGCCGCCGACGGGGCGGCAGCCAACCCCCAGCCCCAGACCGACCCGGCGGCGGCCCTGGCCCGCAGCGTCATCCGCATGGAGGAGGACAATATCGACCGGCTGAAGGTTTATCTGTCTTAGCGGTTAGCCGTTAGCTGTTCGTGACCCCTCCGCCCCCTTACGGGGGCACCTTTTTTCAGGGGAGGCAGAAGTTTGTAGTAATAGAGTGTGTAGCCTAAATCTTTACCTTTTTTGTAGGGGCGGCCCTTGGCCGCCCGGGGTAAGCAAGCGGTTTCCGTGGGCGGCCGAGGGCCGCCCCTACACACATGGTTGAAAAATCGACTCACCCCTCCACCGGCTGCCGGCGGAGGGGTGCGTAACAGCCAACAGCTAACCGCTCACATCCCGCGCCGGAATCAGCACCCGCAGCTCAAACCAGCCCCCCTCCGCGTGGACGGTGGCGGAGCCGTCGTACTTTTCCGCAATGGCGCAGATGCTTTTCAGGCCGAAGCCGTGGTTGCGCTTATCCTGCTTGCTGGTTTTGGGGAGGCCGCCGGTGACGGTCTCATCCTCCCGGCACCGGTTCTCCAGCCGAATCCGGAGGAAACCCTTTTCCCGGGAGACGGACAGGTGAATCAGCCGCTGCTCCGGGTCGGGGAGCTGGAGGACCGCCTCCATGGCGTTGTCCAGGGCGTTGCCGAAGAGGGCGCTCAGGTCCATCACGTCCATGAAGGACAGCGCCGCCCCGTCCACCACGCAGGTCAGCTGAATGTGCTCCCGCTGGCAGTGGACGCTCTTGCTGGTCAGGATGGTGTCCAGAAACTGATTCCCCGTCTTGCTCTGGGTCTCGTAGACCTGAATCTCCTCCTCCATCCGGTCCAGGTAGTCCAGCCGCTGGGTGGCGTCCACCTCGCTGCGGAGGATGGCGATCTGATGCTTTAAGTCGTGATACTTCCGGTTCACCATGTCCACCGACTCCTGGTTCAGCAGGTAGTTGGCGTACTGGGTGTTCAGCATGGACTCCAGGGTGTTCCGCTCCAGGGTGGTATAGCTCTCGCACAGCTGCAGGTGGTGGGCGTAGAGGATGGCCACGCCCCCCAGATAGACGATGGTGCGGATGTTAAAGGCCTCGGCGTAGGTGGTGCCGCCGAAGGGGGTGTCCAGCCCGGAGAAGCTGAGGCTGCTGAGCACATAGATGATGAAGGCGATGAGAATGGTGCTGCCGCAGGAGAAGGCGCTTACCGGCATCTCCGCGAGCTGCTTCCTGTCCCGCCGCTCCAGCAGGAACATCAGCACAAAAATCACCCCATACATGGCCAGCAGAAAGGCGACCTCAATGGGCTGGGCGTCCCAGGCCGGGTAGTGGTCCACCTGAAAGAGGTAGAGCTGCCAGGCCAGGGAGGCGGCGAAGCCCCCCAGGATGAAGGCCCGGGCGCAGTAGGTGGCGGAGTTGGTCAGGGCGGTCTTGCACAGGCACAGGAAGGGGACGAAGGTCAGCAGCGCAATGCCCACATAGGCCAGGTTGAACGCCGCACCGTTCAGGGGGGCGGCCTGCCGCATGGCCCCCCCACGGCACCAGAAAGCAGACCCCAGCGGTGAGCCAGAACCGCCACCGGGAAAACCCCTTGCGGCGGGGCAGGAAGTGGATATAGAGCATATCCGCCGTCCACAGGGCCAGGGCGTTCCAGAGGGGCGGGATATTTTGCAGCTCGCTGCTCATTTGCTTACCTCATTGATGTAGTTGTTCAGGGCGTCCAGGAAGGGCTTCTTCCTGGCCCGGCTGACCGGGAGCTGCTGGCCCTCCACCGTGGCCAGGTCGCCGTGGATGCTGTCCACATGCTCCAGATTCACCAGATAGCTCTTGTTGCACCGGAAGAAGCGGCCCGTCAGCTCCCGCTCCACCTCGCTCATGGCGCCGGAGGCGGTGACCTCCCCCTCGGCGGTGTGGTAGATCAGGGTGTGGCCCTGCACCTCTACAAAATAGATGTGGGACAGCTCCAGCTTCCGGGTCTCCCCCTTGCCGGTGTTGACGGAGTGGAACTGCTTCGTCCGCCTGCGCATCCGCTCCATGGCCCGCCCGATACACTGGGTGAAGGCGTAATAGGAGACGGGCTTGAGCACATAGTCCAGGGCCTCCACCGCGTAGCCCCGGATGGCGTACTGGGACATATTGGTGATGAAGATGATCACCACCTCCCGGTCCACCCGGCGGATGCGCTCCGCCGCCGTCATGCCGTCCAGACCGGGCATCTCGATGTCCAGCAGGAGGATGTCATAGTCCGCGCTGTAGCGGTCCACCAGCTCCACGCCGTCGGAGAAGCAGACGGTCAGGAATTTCTCTCCGGATTCCTTCTCATACCGGGCCAGATACCGCTGTAGCTGGTTGGTGTAAATCGGGTCATCCTCCACAATGGCAATCCGTGTCATGGCAATCTCGCACCTCTCTTTCTCAGGGTGAAAACGCTTCGTCTGTTCAGAAGTTTCTCAGTTTATTGTAAGGGATAATTCGCCAAACGTCAAGCCGTTCAGGGGCGGTTTCCCCGGCGGTTTTGACAGGAAACGGCGGAGGATGAAGAATTTCTACCCGTATTTTTACAAAAATTCCACCTTTATCCGGGATACTGTGCTATAATGAGTTCTAAGGAACCGGCCGGAGCGCCGGAGCTGTGTGATTTTGAAAGGAGACTTCCATTATGTCCAAACTTACCACCGGCGTCTATGAAAAGTACGGCGTCCGCTACCCCACCCTGACCCTGACCGACGGGGACTATGCCCTGACCGTCACCCCGGAGAAGGGCGGCATGGCCACCTCCTTCACCAGGGCGGGGGAGGAATACCTCTGGCTGCGGGACGGAAACTTTGAGTCCACCGACCGCCCCCGCTGCGGCATCCCCATCCTGTTCCCCAACTGCGGCAGGCCCGACGGCGGTGTGCACCGGTTCGGCGGGGCGGACTATCCCATGGAGATCCACGGCTTTGCCGACCTGGTGCCCTGACAGGTGAAGTCTGCGGAGGACGGGGCCATCGAGCTGACCCTGGCCCCCAACGGCCTGACCAAGTTCGTCTACCCCTTTGAGTTCCTGCTGACCATGCGCTACACCCTGGACGGGGCCACCGCCGGCCTGGCCCTGACGGTGGAGAACACCGGGGACAAGCCCCTGCCCTTCAGCGTGGGCTTCCACCCCTATTTTGCCGCCAGCCGGCTGGAGAACGTCCGCTTCGACGTCACCGCCGCCACCTGCTCCCAGGACGCCAAGGGGGAGCAGCCCGCCGCCCCGGCGGAGATCACCCTGACCAAAAATCCGGGCAGCGCCGACTCCATCCGCCTGATGACCGGGGTGAAAAGCCCCATGCGCTTCACCGACTCCGGCAACGGCCACACCGTGACGGTGGCCTTTGACGAGAGCGTGTTCACCAACGGCGTGCTGTGGCAGCAGGACGCGGAGCGCTTCGTCTGCATGGAGCCGTGGAACGGCTGGGCCAACAGCGTCAACGAGGCGGGCAGGCACATCGAGCTGGCCCCCGGCGAAAGCCAGACCTTCGCCTGGAGCGTCACTGTCGGGTGAGAAGGGGCCTGCTTCTTTGGAAACGGTACCTGTAGAAATTTTGACCGGCCTTCCCTGACAGGGAAGGCCGGTCAAAGCCGTTATCGCACACGTTTTTCAGGAGCCGCCGCAGGAATCGGGGGTTGCTCTCCTTAGAAAAGGATTGAGAAAGGAAATAAGTGGTTTCCCTCCGGGGGCCCCATTTCTTGCTCCGCCAAGAAATGGGGAAAAGAAGGCGGCTCAGGGAGGAGCTCGGGGCCTCGCTCCTCCCTAAGAACCCTCCTCCTGTCCCGCTGGGGCTTCGCGCTGTTCAGTCCATAGGTGGTCTGTCCCGTCAGAGACGAAGTAACTTCTAACTGGTGAGACTGCCGCCGATGGCGGCTGGTCAGGATTGCCACCCACGTCCCTGCCTTACGGCGGGACGGGCGGCAATTTTGTTGCCCATCGGTCGCGGAAATCTGACTGTAAGGGTACGTTTTTGCTCCTGTTGTAAAAAAGCAATGGATAATCACTTTTTTTGATGAGAGATTGCCACCTTGCGGTTCAGGCAGATGTTATCCATCGTCGGATGATAAAATTGCACGTTCTGCCCGCCTTTGGCAGGGCAGAACGGCAATCCCCGCCAGCCGCAGGGCGGCAGTCTCACCGCCTGAAAGTTACTTCGTCTGTTGCCTGACAGACCACCTATGGACTGAACAGCGCGAAGCCCAGCGGAATAGAGGGAGATTCTTAAGAGGGACGCACAGCGGCCCTCTTAAGCCGCCCTCTTCCCCCCCCCCTTCTCGGTGGAGCGAGAAAGGGGGCCCCCGGAGGGCAAAACGTTGTTCCTTTATCTTTCCTTTCCCAAGGAGAACCGCCCCGCCGGGAGGGCAAAACGTTTTTCCTTCCACGTTCCTTAGATAAGGAAATCAACTGCCCCCACCGGGGCATAAAAAACAGCGGTGAAACCGAGTCGGTTTCACCGCTGCTGCCTGTTTTTATTGCCCGAAGTGTCCCTCCAGGAATGCCTGCCGCACGTCGCCGGAGAAGTACAGCGTCCCCAGCGCCACGGTGACGCCGCCCCGTCCGGCCTCCAGCGCCGCCGCCAGACCCTGAGGGATGCTGCCGCAGGGAGTGGCGGGGACGCCGTACCCCCGGCAGACCTCCGCCAGCGTCCCGGCGTCCAGGGCCCTGGGGGTGTTGGCCGTCACGGTGAAAAACTCCTTCGCAAGAGGGGCCAGCAGGTCCAGCATGGCGGGATAGTCCTTGTCCGCCATGACGGAGAGGAGAAAGATGAACTTCTCCCCCGGAAACACCGCCCGAAGGCTGTCCGCCGTGGCCCGCATCCCGTGGGGGTTGTGGCTGCCGTCCAGAATCAGCATGGGGCTGCGGCTCAGCAGCTCGAACCGCCCCGGCCAGGAGACGGCGGCCAGCCCCCGGCGGATGGCATCGTCGGTGATTTGCCACCCCCGCGTCCGCAGTACACCGGCGGCGGTGACAGCCACCGCCGCATTTTTGGGCTGGTAGGACCCCAGCAGGGGCAGGGTCAGGTTTTGCAGGCCGTCAAAGTCGAAGCGGCAGCCCTCCAAATCCGCGGCGTGAACGGTGAGACGCTGAAAGGGCGCGGAAATCAGGGGGCAGCCCGTCTCCCGGCATTTGGCGGCGATGACCGCATCCGCCTCCGGCGCGCCGCCGTAGGAGACCACGGTGGTGCCCGGCTTGATGATGCCCGCCTTGGCGCTGGCGATGTCCGCCAGGGTGGGGCCCAGCTCCCGGACATGGTCCATGCCCAGGGCGGTGATGACGGCGCACTCCGGGGCGGGGATGACGTTGGTGGAGTCCAGCTCGCCCCCCAGCCCCACCTCCAGCACCACGATGTCGCAGTTTTGCCGGGCGAAGTACAGGAAGCCCAGGGCGGTGATCAGCTCAAACTCGGTGGGGGCGTCGGCCATGGCGTCGGCGTGGGGGCGGATTTCATCCACCACCTGCTCCAGATCCTTGTCGGAGATGGGGACGCCGTTCACCTGAACGCGCTCATTGAAGCGGTTCAGAAAGGGGGAGGTGTACAGCCCCACCCGGTACCCCGCCGCCTGCAGGATGGAGGCCAGACAGGCCGCCGTGCTGCCCTTGCCGTTGGTGCCTGCGATGTGGACGAAGCGGAGCCGTTTCTCCGGGCTGCCCAGGGCGGAGAGCAGGTCGCGGGTGCGGCTCAGCCCCGGCTTCTGCCCCCGCCAGCTCACCTGATGGATATAGGCCAGGGTGGATTCATAGCTCATGGATGATTCCCCTTACTTCAACTTGATTTTTACGCCGGGCTTGCCGGTTTCCTTCGCCCGACGGTTGGCCTCCCGGACGGGGACTTTGTTGCCCTGGGCGTCCACCACATAGGTGTTGTCCAGCTGGCCCCGGAGGGAGGCCCGGACGGCGGCGATGTATTCCTGCCGCAGGGCGGCCTGCTCGGCCTGTTCCGCCTCGGTGAGGCCCTCCGGCGTCTTTGCTTTTCGGGCCAGGGCGTTGATGCGGTCAATGGTTTCCTGTGTGATCATAGTCTGTCCTTTCTCAGGGAGCGGTCAGAGATACCGCTCCAGGGTGATGGCGATGCGGCCCTTCCGGGTCTGGCCCCCCACCTCCGTGACCCGGCACTTTCCAAGGCCCCGGCAGGAGACCACGTCCCCCTGGGCCACCGGGGCGTCCGGCCGGGTCACCTCCCGCCAGTTCAGGGCCACCCGCCCGGCGGTGATGGCCTCCGCCAGTTTGGCCCGGCTGGTGGAAAACCCCGCCGCCGCCACCGCGTCCAGCCGCAGGGAGGAGACGGTGGCGTGAACAGTTTTCACCTCGCCCACCGGCGGCGTCACCTCCTCCAGCGGCAGGGGGGAGAGGGTCAGTTTGGCCCGGCCTGCGGAGGTCAGGTTTTGCAGGGCGAAGGGGACGATCTCCGGCAGGAGCAGCAGGTCGCAGCTGCCCTTGCCCACCAGAATGTCCCCCACTGTCTCCCGCTTCACCCCCATGCCCATGAGGGCACCCAGAAAGTCCCGATGGGTCAGGTGCTCCGGCCCGTGCCAGACGGCCCGGAGGGCGGAGAGGTAGTCGGCGGGGGCCACGTCCTCCGGCTCCATCCAGTCCGGCAGAAAGACGCAGACCCGCCGCTCCGCCTCCGGGTAGCCGCCGGTGAACACATGGGCGGGGTAGCCCTCGGCGGCGATGAGCCGCTCCACCGCCGCCCGCTCCGCCGGGGAGAGGAAGGGGGTGTGGGTGGGGACGCTCCGCTGCCCGGCGAAGCGGAGCCGGTCCAGCGTCTTGCCCAGCAGCAGCCGCTCCTCCGAGGAGGAGGACAGGCGGTTTAACAGCTCGGTTTTTTCCATAGACGTCACCCTTTCATTCTTTCGTATTGTACCACGAATGAAAAGCGGTGTAAACTGTTTTAGCTGTTAGCCGCTGGCTGTTAGTGGCTAGTGGCTGGCCGCCCCTCCGGCGCTTTGGGCCTTCCTACCCGTTCAAGGGAGGCAGGCGGGTTATCATACCATCCAGCAGGGGAACCGCCGGCCTTGACCGGGAACGATGGATAGAAAGGCGGCCAAGGGCCGCCCCTACAGGGTCAGGGGGCGGAGCAGGAAACAAACCCCCTCCAACCGCAAAAAAGAATTGCATTGCCGCCCCAAGTTTAGTACAATAAGGGCAGCAGAACCTAAGGAACCTCTGAACAAATGCACTTCGGCGCATTGCGGTAAATTTCCGCCATAAATGCATTGCAATCGCTTGAAATCCGTCAGGATTCCTGCGCGCTTGCGCCTTTTTCTGACGAAAATTTCCTCGCAATCCGCTCTCGTCCATTTATTCAGAGGTTCCCCAAACGGAAAGGAGCGAACCGCTGTGATTCAGGATCTGGAGGGCACGCAGTTCTCCAACGTCTGGCGGGACATTCAGCCCAGCCCGGAGGACAGAATTTACATCCCCAGGGGCGGGGACGTGCTGGTAAGCGAGGCGGGGGAGCTGCCCATGCGGTGGGAGATTCCCCACATGACCGACGCCGAGTTCCGGTATCTCTTCGAGGCGGACGATGAGCGATATTTCCTCTGTCTGACGGAGCTGGCGATGCTGGGGGCCAGAGGCTACGACTGGCAACCCGCCCGGCAGACGGCCCGAAACGCCCGGCCCATGTACCGGGCGCTGGCGGGGTTCACCGCCATGCATCTGGCGGACTGGTACGGGAAGAACCGCTTCTGCGGCTGCTGCGGCGGGGAGACCGTCCCCGGCCATGACGAGCGGAAGCTGGTCTGCCCCAACTGCGGCAACGTGATCTATCCCCGGCTGAACCCGGCGGTGATCGTGGCGGTGACGGACGGGGAGCGGCTGCTGATGACCCGGTACCAGCCCGCCCACCGGTCTGTGCGCCACTTCGTGCTGATCGCCGGCTTTGTGGAGATCGGGGAGACGGCGGAGCAGTGCGTGGCCAGGGAGGTGCTGGAGGAGACCGGCCTCCGGGTGAAGCACATCCGCTACGCAGGCTCCCAGCCCTGGGGCTGCGAGGGCAACCTGACCCTGGGCTACTACTGTGAACTGGACGGGGACGACACCGTCACCCTACAGGAGGACGAACTGAGGGAGGGCCGCTGGTTCCGGCGGGATGAGGTGCCTGTGCCGGACGACGAGGTATCCATCACCGCCCACATGATACGGGCCTTCCGGGAGGGCCGGGAGTGGGAAACCCCCTTCACCTGAGACGGGAAACAAAAAGGAGGAAGCGCTATGTCGTACATTTGTCTCTTTGCCAACGAAAACGGCGTCTCCGTGGCCGGGGACAGCCGCATCACCCTGCAGCCCGGAAAGCTGGGGCTGCACTTCGGCGGCCGGAAGGTGTTTTCCGACCCACAGCAGGACACGGTGTGGTGCTGCTGCGGCCTGGTGACCTTCGGCGGGGTCCATTACCCCTCGGCGGCGGCCCGGATGCTCCGGAACCCGGACCGGAGCCTGGCCACCGCTTTGAAGCGCATCGGCGGCATGGTGGGGCCTGCCACCAGGGCCAACAGCCGCCTGTACCGGACGGACTGCTCCTTCCACCTGCTGGTGGGCCGGGTGACGGACGGTAAGGTGGACGTGCGGCGGCTGGAGGCCCTGAACGGTGAGGTCACCATTCAGCGGCTGGACGGCCCGGTGCTGCTGGAGGCGGGGTGGCGCAAACGGCTCTACCCGGAGGCCCCCCGGCCGGAGCAGTTCGCCGGGGACAGCCTGGAGCAGTTGAACCGGCGGGCGGTGCAGCGGGTGCAGGCGGTGAGCGCCATCGACAAGGCCAGGCACGAGGCGGACAGAAACTGGGTGCAGACCGTGGGCGGCAACGTCCGCTGCGCCTCTGTCCCGGCTGTCCCCGGGGAGGCGGCGGCATGCTCTACACAGCGCTGACCAAGCAGGCGGCGAAGCTGGCCTTCGCCGCCCATCAGGGGCAGACGGAGGACTGCGGCATCCCCTACATCTCCCACCCCTGGCACCTGGCGGAACAGATGGACACGGAGGTGGAGACCGCCGTGGCCCTCCTCCATGACGTGGTGGAGGATACAAGCTGGACCCTGGAGGCTCTGGCGGCGGAGGGATTCCCGCCGGAGGTGCTGGAGCCCCTGGCCCTCCTGACCCACGACCCGGCGGAGCCGTACCTGGACTATGTCCGAAGGCTCAAGGCAAACCCCGTGGCCCGGAAGGTGAAGCTGGCGGACCTCCGCCACAACAGCGACCTGACCCGACTGGACAAGGTGACGGAGCGCGACCTGGCCCGGCAGGAGAAGTACCGTCAGGCCATTGCCATCCTGACGGAGCAGGACGCGGGAGACCAGCGGCTGGAGCGGCAGTTCCGGTTCCTCCTGGAGCTGGACAAGGAGAAGTTCATCCAGCGCCAGACCTACCTGACCGACGGCCAACGGCGGGAGAACGACGCGGAGCACGCCTGGCATATGGCGCTGATGGCGATTTTGTTGCAGGAGTACGCCAACGAGCCGGTGGATGTGCTGAAAACCGTGACCATGATTCTCCTCCATGACGTGGTGGAGATCGACGCGGGGGACACCTACGCCTATGACGAGGCGGGGAAGGCCACCCAGGCCCAGCGGGAGCAGGCGGCGGCGGAGCGGCTCTTCGGCCTGCTGCCGGAGGAGCAGGGGCGCACCATGAAGGGGCTTTGGGAGGAGTTCGAGGCCAGAACCACCCCGGAGGCGAAGTTCGCCCGGGTGATGGACAACCTCCAGCCCCTGATGCTGAACCACGCCACCGACGGCAAGTCCTGGGCGGAGCATGGGGTACATCTCCACAACGTCCTGACCCGGAACGAGATCACCCCCCAGGGCAGCGAGGCCCTGTGGCAGTATGCCAGAGAGCAGTTCATCCGACCCCATGTGGGGAAGGAACTGATGGACGATTGAGGTGAACACCATGACAAAGGAACTGGAAGCCCGGCTCCACTGGACCATGAGCCAGCTGGCCGCCCTCTCCGACCAGCTGGATGAGGTGCTGGAGGCCCTGGACGCCTCCTGTGAGGGCAAGACGAAGCGGGAGAGCAAACAGATTCAGGAGCGGTGCGACGCCCTGGCCGAGGCCCAGGACAGCATCACCGACGCCATCCACTGCATCGAGGACGCACTGGAGGAATGAGCCGGCCATTCGCGTCGGATTGTGACAAATCTGCCGTGAAATGTCCTTGCTTTCGGCAGCCCCGCCGTTATACAATCACCTTATCAGAAGAAAGAGCGAGGGGGCTCCCGTATGAACGCATCCAGACAGACCAGAGACCTGACCCAGGGCAGGCCGCTGACCCAAATCCTGCTGTTTGCCCTGCCCCTGGTGGCGGGGACGCTGTTTCAGCAGCTCTACAGCTTTGTGGACACCGTGATGGTGGGCCGCTTCGTGGGGGTGGACGCCCTGGCGGCGGTGGGGGATACCTATTCCCTGAACTTTCTGACCCTGGGCTTCATCCAGGGGGCCTATGTGGGCTTCAGCATCCCCCTGTCCCAGAGCTACGGGGCGGGGGAGCCGGAGGAGCTGCGGCGGTACTACTGGAACGGCTGGTACCTGTCGGCGGTGATCGCGGTGGTGATGACCGCCCTGACCACCCTGTTCGCCGGGCCGCTGCTCCGGCTGGTGCAGACGCCGGAGGATATTTTCAGCGAGGCGCTGGCCTACATCCGCATCATCTTTCTGGGGCTGCCGGTGACGATTTTCTACAACTACGAGGCCAACACCCTGCGGTCGGTGGGGGATTCCCGCCACCCGCTGTATTTCCTGCTGATTTCCAGCGGGGTCAACATCCTGCTGGACTACCTTTTTATGGCGCCCCTCCAGATGGGGGTCCGGGGCGCGGCACTGGCCACCGTGCTGAGCCAGGCCCTCAGCGGGGCGCTGTGCCTCTGGTGGCTCCACGGCAAAACGGACGTGGTGGCCCCCCGGCCGGGGGAGCGGCAGTTCTCCGGGCGCCATGTGAAACGGATGTGCGTGGTGGGCCTGCCCATGGGCTTTGAATACGCAGTGTCCGCCCTGGGGGCTGTGGTGCTGCAGGGGGCCATCAACAGCCTGGGCACCACCGCCATCGCCGCCCAGACCACCGGGGAGAAGATTCGCCAGATGTTCACCCTGCCCATGGAGAGCGTGGGCATGGCCATGGCCACCTATGTGGGGCAGAACTTCGGGGCGAAGCGCATCGACCGCATCAAACAGGGCATCCGGGCCGGGCTGGTGATTCAGGCGGCGTACTGCGCCCTGGCGTGGCTGGTGCTGTTCCTGGGCAAGCGCTCCTTCGTGGCCCTGGTGCTGGGGGATTCCACCAGCGACGCCGCCCTGGGGGCGATTCAGTACCTGACCCTGATCAGCCCCCTGTTCCTGCTGCTGGGGATGCTGATGATTTTCCGCAACACCTTGCAGGGGATGGGATACAGCTCCTATGCCCTGCTGTCCGGCGTGGCGGAGCTGATCGGCCGCAGCATCGGTTCGGGCATTGCCATCGCGTTGACCAGCTTCGCCGTCATCGGCGTCACAAACCCCATGGCCTGGGGGCTGGCCATGTGCTACTGCGCCGTGATGGTGGCCCACTTCCTGCGCAGGCATGAGAGAATGATGGGAGAGGAAAAAGAGCATGAGCGGTGATCTGGTGTCCATCGCCGCCCAGCAGGTGCTGGTCATGTTCCTGCTGGTGCTGGTGGGCTATGCGGCGGTGAAGTTGGGGGCAGTGAAGGCGGAGCTGCGGAGCGGCCTGTCCGACCTGCTGCTGAACATCATTCTGCCCGCCACGATCATCAACTCCTACCTGACGGAGTACGACCCCAGCATCTCAGCCAACCTGGCCGTCACCCTGGCGGCCAGCACGGCGGCCCTGCTGGTGAGCATTGGCATCAGCGCCCTGGTCTGTTCCCGGATAAAGAGCGCCGACGCGCCGCTGATGCGCTTCGCCATGGGCTTCTGCAACGCCGGATACATGGGCTTTCCGCTGATTTCCGCGCTGTTTGGCAGCGAAGGGCTGCTGTACGCCAGCGTGTTCCACACGGTGTACAACCTGTTCG
Source organism: Clostridiales bacterium (assembly GCA_021203325.1). GTDB lineage: Bacteria > Bacillota > Clostridia > Oscillospirales > Oscillospiraceae > Onthomonas. The sequence goes on from JAJQBL010000071.1 coordinate 21,507, forward strand.
TGTGGACGGTTGGGGTGCGCCAGCTGGAGCGGGAAAAGACGGGGCACGGCCTTTCCGCTGTGGCGGACGTGCTGAAAAAGCCCACCATGGTGGCCATGGTCATCGGCCTGGTGATTTATTTCGGGCAGATCCCCATTCCGGAGCTGATCGCGGAGCCCATCGGGCTGCTGAGCAACGTGAACACCCCCATGGCCATGTTCATCACCGGCATGGTGATGGCGGGCAGCAGCCTGAAAACCACGGCCAGGGATTGGCGGATGTGGCTGGCGGTGGGGATGCGGCTGCTGGTGATTCCGGCGGTGACGCTGGGGCTGTGCTGCCTGGCCGGGGTGAACGGCATGGTGGGCGCGGTGGTGGTGCTGCTGTCGGCCTGCCCCTGCGCCAGTATTACCTCGGTGTTCGCGGTGTGCTATCACTATGAGGAGGCCCTGGGGGCGGGGATGGTGGTGATTTCCACCCTCCTGAGCATTGGGGCGCTGCCGCTGTTTGCGGCGCTGGTGTCCCTTTTGGGGTAAGGAAGAACGAAAAACTGCCGGTTTTCGAATGAAAAAACGGCAGTTTTTTGACACCCACGGCTGCGTGTAGAAAACTCCCCAAAAAATGCGAAAACCCCGTTGACAAACGGGG